>CAYXQF010000006.1:0-40524 GCA_964466625.1 uncultured Lachnospiraceae bacterium
GATGCCGTAATTCGTAATTTTTGATGGATTACTGTCTTACGACCACTCTGCTATCAACCGTTCTTTTTTTCTGTTCTGCGTTCAATTTCATCAATCAGCGCGGCGAGCGCACCGTCTTTGCAATGGCAGACTTCGATATCTGCGATGGCTTTTACGGTGTCGGTCGCGTTTGCGGGGCAAACGGAAACGTCGGCATCGCGGAGCATTTCGATGTCATTGTCATAATCTCCGATGCACCAAAGCTCAGCACCGGGATAGAGATTTTTGAGATAAGGGATCTGGAAACTTTTTGATACGCCATAAGGCTGGAGCTCGATCATGGAAGGACCGGAGGTCGTGACGGTGATAACGCCGTTGTAATCTTCTTCGATACGGGCGCGGAGCCTTGTGAGATCTTCGGGAGAGCCGATCAAAACAGATTTGAAAAGATCGTGGGTTTCAAATTCTTCCGCAGGGCAGAGCGTTGCCAGCATGTCAATTCCCATGTGTTTGAGAACGGGCATGATGATCGTGTCATCTTCCGGAACGAGAAAGCCGCCTTCAAAAGAAGCGCGGTAACCGACCTTGGGAAAATCATGTCGAAGCTCACGCAGGAATGCGGTCGTTTTCTTTCTGTCGAAATATTGCGGATTCATGATCTCGCCCGTTTTGGTGTCATAAAGATAGCTGCCGTTGCAAAGAATGCAGGGCATTGTGATGAATTGCCCGAAGTCACCGACGACTTTATAAATATCCTTATGGTTTCTGCCGGTGGAAAGCGCGAAATGACCGCCGCCTTCACAAAAATCGCGCAGTCTTACGAGATTTCGGGGGTTAACGTAGGTTGCTTCCCAGAGCAGCGTGCCGTCAATATCGGAAGCGATCAGATAGTTTTCAAATTTTTTCATGAAACATGCCTTTCTGCGGTTATTGGTCGGTTTTTTGCAAGCGACCGAGAAGATCCGAAAAATATGCGGGAAGCTCTGATTCAAAATGCATGATCTCTCCCGTGCGCGGGTGTGTCAGCGTCAGCTCTTTGGCATGCAGACATTGTCCTTCGCAAAGCGCGGCATATTTTTGGTTCTGCGGATATTTGGGGCTTCCGTAAACGAGATCTCCGATCAGGGGGTGTCCCGTGTGAGAAAGATGCACACGGATCTGATGGGTTCTGCCCGTTTCCAGGATGCAACGGATGTAGGTCGCGGTGCGGAAATTTTCAAGAATTTCGACGTGTGTGACTGCATTTTTTGAATTTTTTTCGGTGACAGCCATCTTTTTTCGGTCGACGGGGTGACGTCCGATGGGAAGATCAATCGTTTTATTTTCGGTGATCTTTCCGATCGCGATCGCATGATAAACGCGGGAAACTTTGTGTTCTTTGATCTCATCGGAAAGGAAAAGGTGCGCTTCGTCATTTTTGGCAACCACGAGGAGTCCGCTCGTATCTTTGTCAATGCGGTGGACGATGCCGGGACGGATCACGCCGCCGATGCCGGAAAGGCTATCCTTGCAATGGTGCAGGAGCGCATTGACCAGCGTTCCCGTGTAGTTGCCTGCCGCAGGGTGCACGACCATGCCTTTGGGTTTATTGATCACGATGATGTCATGATCTTCATATACGATGTCGAGCGGAATATCTTCTGCTTCTGCTGTGCAGGGTTCGGGCTCGGGATAAAGGATCTCCGCGGTTTCGCCACCGCGGAGTTTGTAGTTTTTGGCAACCGTTTTTCCGTCCACGGTGATATCGCCGTCCTCGATCAGCTTTTGCGCTTGCGAACGGGTAAGCTCTTCCGTTTCGGAAAGAAAGACGTCAAGGCGTTTGCCCTTGTCTTTTGATTCAATTTGTACTGTCTTGCGATTGGTCGGCATTTTCGGTATCTCCGGTGGTGGCTTTTTTCGGTTTATCCACAAAGAACGTTTTATCAAGGACGATGAGGTAGAATGCCATTAAGAATGCGCCCACGGTCACGCAGATGTCCGCCACGTTGAAGACGGGAAAATCGACGAATGTGGCTTCGATGAAGTCGACGACGTAACCGAGGAACACGCGGTCGATCATATTGCCGATCGCGCCTGCGAGGATCATCGAAAGGGAAACGCTGAAAAGTACGTGAACCTTTCGGTAGCGATAGAGAATGATGGGCATGATGATAATGGCAGCGGCGGTGATGAGAAGGAATACCCAGCGATGCTCGCTGAACATACCCCAAGCGGCACCGCGATTATGGATATAGGTGATGGATACGATATTCGGGATCACGGGAATGGACTCGTAGAGTGTCATGTTCGTTGCGACCAGAATTTTTGTGATCTGGTCAAGCAGAACAAGTCCCACGATCAGGATACACCATAAAATCATATTATTTTCTCCAAAATTTGATTTGTTGTTTAGATGGCGGGGAAGGCGTCGTCGTCTTCATCTGCATCGGGCAAAACGTCTTCATCTTCCAAAAGAGAAGTCATGGAAGGCACGCCGGTTTTTCTTTTTTGCGTATCTTCTTCATCGAAAAGCGTGGCTTGCACGTTGCGCGCTTCCAGAACGGATTCGGGTGCTTGCAGATCTTCGATGGAAAGGCCGTATTGCGCAGCGACCTCGCGCTTGAGCCCCTTGATGACGTTTTCCACGTATTCGTCCGCAGAAAGCTCGTCTGCATAGTCGTAGGTAGGGGAGAGCTGCTCGATCAGCTCGATGTGCGCGCGATATTTTTCGAAAAGCTCGTTTTTGAAATTATATACGTTTTCGCGCATCTCATGCAGAACTCTCTTTTCTGCTTCGATCTTGTCACGGAAGACGCGGAGCGTGTTGTCGCAATCGGATTTGATGGAGGCGAGGATCTCGTCCGCTTTGATATAAGCTTCTTCGATGATATTTTCGCTCGCTTTTTTTGCGCTTTGCAGGGTGCGCTTCACAGCGGTTTCTTCCGCTGTCTGGATATCCAGTCTTGCTTGCGCCTCTGCAAGACGTTTTTCAAGCTCGATGTTTTCTCTGTAAAGCGCCGTGTAATTTTCAAGAACTTGATTTATGTATTCGTCCACTTCGGGAATGCTGTATCCGCGAATAGTTTTGGTAAACTCTCTGTCGGAGAGTGATTTCGGGCTGATGGGTGGCATTGAAAAATCTCCTCTTGCAAAAGCATTGGGACAAAAGCGCGACGGGACACAAAGGCCCCGTCGCAGTTTTCTTCATTTGTTATAAAATGTCCTGTATCAGAACAAAGTGTCGCTTGTCAAGTTAACGGTGGGCGCAGCCTGTTCTTCGGGTGTTACGTTTTTCGGTTCAGCGAGCTTCATGGGAGAATCGGCAACATCAACGTTGCAGGGAGTGATGATGTATGTATTGTTTGCCACGTTGCGGAGCTGACCGTTGATGGAGTATGCAACGCCTGCGAGGAAGTCGATAAGGCGCTTTGCGATCTCACGGTTGGTGGATTCGAGATTGAGAACAACGGTGCGGTGGTTGAGAAGATGGTCTGCGATCTCGGTTACGTTGGAATAGCTTTCGGGTTTTACAACCTTGAGCTCAATGGCAGCGGAGCTACCACAGGAAATATCCATTTTTGTTACGGCGTTGTCATAACCGCCTCTTCTGCTGTTGAGGAGTTCCTCGTTTTCGCCTGCTACGTCGTCGTCGCCTTCGTAAACGTAAGGATCCTTGGTGCTCAACATATCGGTGATTTTGTTAAACAAACCCATTTTTTTATACCTCCAAAAGTACTTTATATCTTTTTTTAATTTACCAAATGTAAGTCATCATTTGCTTTAAAGTTATTATAACATACAAGATATAGGAATTGCAATTATTTTTTGAAAAAATACGAAAAAAATCTTAAAAATTTTTATAATTTTTGCGGATAAGCTCTTTTTCCGAAGATTCCTTCGCCCAAACGGACGGTCGTGGCGCCGTTTTGCAGGGCGATTTCGTAACTTCCTGACATTCCCATGGAAAGCTTTGGATTTTTGACGTCGGGAAAGTGTGATTTGAAAACGGTGTCGAGCATTTTCTTCATTTCGGCAAAATACGGGTGATAGCCGTTTTTGTCTGCTTGTCTGGGTGCGATGGTCATGAGTCCTTGGGGCGCGATATTTTCATATTCCTTCAGTGCCTCGCAAAAATCGGAAAGTTCCTCGGGGAGAATACCGCCCTTGGATTCTTCTTTGCCGATGTTGATCTCGATCAGAACGGGCATCGTAAGATTGTGTTTTTTTGCCTGACGGTCGATCTCTGCCGCAAGAGAGAGGCTGTCGAGCGATTCGATCATGGAAACCTTGTCTATGATATATTTGACTTTGTTTTTTTGCAGGGAGCCGATCAGATGAATGTCAGTGTTATGATCGATCGCCTCGTAATGAGAGAGAAGTTCCTGCACACGGTTTTCTCCGAGCAACGTGATGCCGCATTCGCGCATGACGAAGTTGATCTCCTCTGCCGTGCGTGTTTTCACGACCGCCATGATCTCGGCATCGGGATAATCCGCGAGGATCTTTTTGGCATTTTCGATATTTTGCTTGATGGTTTCAAATGTTTCCATAGAATGTCTATCCTTTCTTCTTCGGGCTACTTGATGATCTTTCCGTCGTAAAGACCATCTTCACCGACGATGATGAGGTCATTTTCGCGAAGAGTCGCATTTCCGCTGGCGCTGACATAATCGCACGCCGCGAGATAATAACCGTTTTGTTCCCAAATGATATCAATTTCACGCAATTTTGCGCAACCTTCTTTGAAAATATAAACGCAGGTATTGCCGTCAACAACGCGCACTTCCTCGGCGGGAACGCGATACCCTGTGTATTCTTTGCGAATGACTTCCATGCGCTGACAGCGCGTGTTGTCAAACCCTTTGGGGAGATTATCGCATGCAAAAACGATCAAGGCATTTTCGCCGTCCGTCATTTTTTTGAGGACAGTCATCGAAAGCTTTTCGGTGTATGCGTTTTCGGGAAAGGTGCAAGCGTAGGTTTCCCCAACGGCAAAACCTTCTGCGCTTGCGGCATCGGTCTTTGCTGCGTAATACCATCGGAAATCAAGAAGGAGCGCGCCGACTGCGTTTCCTGCAGTGCCTGCGGTCGTTTGCAAAAGGCGGTCAAAGCTTTCCAGTGTGAGATTTTGTGCCGCCTCTGCTGTGAAGATGGATTCCAACCCGTCCGCATCGCGGTAAAAATACCCCGACTCTGATGTGATCACGGATTCCGCAGGGGAGCCGAGCGAGGAGATCAGGGCTTGCATCTGCCATTCGAGAGAAGCGATCTCTGCGGTGTAATCTGTTTTTCCCGACAAGATCAGTTCTTTTTTTGCCATGAGAACGAGAAGCTCTTCTCCGAGAAGCTCTGCCGCGGCAGTATTGCCTTTTGCGGTTTTTTCGCTGATCTGATAGGAAAGGCGGTCGATTTCTTTTTGCAGTGCTTGCAGGTTCGTACCGCCGACGCGTGAGCCTGCATGCAGAACATTTATTTGTTTTTGCAGATTTTCGATCTGCTCGGTGAGTGCTGTGGAAGCGGAGCGGTAAACGTAAGCGGCAACTTTGCCCGATGCGATTTTTTCACCGTCCTCATACGGATAGTAACAGACACCGCCTGCATAAGAGGTAAGTGTGATGCTGTCACGGAAAAGATAGCCCGTAAACGTTTCGCTGTCGGTCACGGTCATGCGGCTGACGGCGAAAAGTTCCGCATCTTTGCGGAAATTCAGCGCAATATGATAGATGACGTAAACCACCGCCAAAAGGCAGAGCACAGCCGTCAGTATTTTTTTGTAAAGAGGCGTGCCGCCGTTTTCCATGTTCCGTTTCCTTTCTTTGAATATTATTGCAACGTAGCGATAAGCGCGAGCACCGCCGCATAAAATTCTTCTCTCGAAGCATAATCATCGGGATAGAACCAATGGACGTTTTTGTTTCGGCGCAGCCATGTGAGCTGACGCTTTGCATAGCGGCGCGTTGCGGTCTTGAGATCCGCTTTTGCTTCTTCAAGTGTCATATCGCCGCGCAAATAGCCGAGCAATTCTTTATAGCCGATGGCACCGCTTGCCGTGGTATTTGGGGCGAGAAGTCCGTCCGCGTAAAGTGCTTTGGCTTCTTCGAGAAGTCCCATGTCAAACATCTCGTCCACACGCTTTTCGATGCGCGTATAGAGCGTTTCACGGTCACGGTAGTCGAGCGCGATGATGAGCGCGTGATAGGGGGATTCATTTTCGATCGCTTGTTTATCCCATTCGGTTTTCGTCATGCCCGAAAGGCGAATGATCTCCAACGCGCGAATGACGCGTTTTACGTTGTTGGGGTGAATCGCAAGCGCCGCTTCGGGATCAAGTGCTTTTAGTTTATCGTGCAAAGCCTCGTTACCGCGTTCGTTTGCAAAGGCTTGCATTTCTTCGCGGTAGGCAAGATCGGGCTCCATTTCCCCGAAGCTGACACCGCCGAGAACGCTATCCAGATAAAGCCCTGTGCCGCCGCAAAGGACGGGTAGCTTTTCACGTGCCGTGACGTCGCGAATGGCTTCTGTGGCTACGTCGGCAAAGGCCGCGGCAGAAAAGTCCGTGTCGGGATCACAAATATCGATGAGATGATGAGACACGCGGCTTTGTTCTTCTTTTGTCGGTTTTGCGGTGCCGATATCCATGCGGCGATAGATCTGCATGGAATCACAGGAGATGAGCTCGCCGTTCAAGGCTTCACAAAGATGGAGCGCAAGCGAGCTTTTTCCGCTTGCCGTGGGACCGGCAACGGCGAGGACGAATGTTTTTTTGTCGTTATTCATTGATGATTTCCTTGATGTTTTATTTGATCACCATCGCGTCTATATGCGGACGCGAGATAAGAAATATACTTTACGATGGCTAAAATGAGAAATACTCTTCTACATCTGCAACGGTGCGTTCGATGCCGGTATCGTCATTCCAGTCAATATTTTTTATATTCAACTCCACTACCCAATCGGGAAGACCTATTTCGTCACAGGAAACAGCCGCATATGCGTTTCGAATAACATTTTCTTTTTCTTCCGTGCTTAAATCCGTGCGATTTTTGATTTCATCAAGATCGCTGTGGTCGGGACGGTTGAACCAGTCGAATTTCTTGCCGCAATTTCGAAGATGAACCGTGTGGGTGGCAAGAGGTGCTATGGCGTGATAATCAATATCGCCCTCACAAATAATAATTTTGTGTTTTTTCGCCAAAGCGATCAGATCAACGATCATCATGGGAGTTACTTCTTTTTGTATATGGTATTCTCTGTCCGCGATAACTTCTTTCGGAAGCTCCCAAAAACTTTTTACACCGTATTCTTTTACATAATTACGGCACATGTAAGGTTGCTCATTGGAATCGGCTTCTTTCCAATGATGATCTTTGGCGTTATCGGTACTGTATACATAAAAACCATGCTTTTCGCGCAACCGATTGGCAATCGTAGTCTTGCCTCTGCCCCATATAAAATAAACGTTGGCAATGGCTCGTTTGATTATACTGTCTGCAATATACATTCTTAAAAATTCCTTATTTATTTGATCACCATGGCATCGCCAAAGGAGAAGAAACGGTATTTTTCTTCCACGGCGGTCTTATAGGCATTCATGACGAAATCTTTTCCGGCGAGTGCGGAAACGAGCATGATGAGCGTGCTTTCGGGGAGATGGAAATTGGTGATAAGTATATCCACGGCTTTAAATTTGTAGCCGGGGTAAATGAAAATGCCCGTATCGTCGCACATGGGGTGAACGATGCCGTCTTCTGTGGAGGCGCTTTCCAGCGTTCTGCAGGACGTGGTGCCGACGGCGATGATTCTGCCGCCGTTTTTGCGAGCATTGTTGATTATTTGAGCACTTTCCTCGGTGACGGTGAAAAATTCACTGTGCATGACGTGATCGGTGATCTGATCTGCCTTGACGGGACGGAACGTGCCGAGTCCGACGTGAAGCATGACCGGTGCGATTGCCACACCCATTTCGCGGATCTTGTCAAGCAGCTCTTCTGTGAAGTGAAGTCCTGCGGTGGGGGCTGCTGCCGAGCCCTCTTCTCTCGCGTAAACGGTCTGGTAATCGCTGTTATTTTTGAGTTCTTCCGTGATGTAAGGAGGGAGGGGCATTTTGCCGATCATATCCAGAATGGCATAGAGATTTTTGCCGCCGTTTTTGTCATATTCGAAGCGGACGATGCGGTTGCCTTCCTCGGTGACGTCCATGATCACGGCATCGAGAAGTCCGCCGCCAAAGCGCACGCGTGTGCCTTCCTTGAGGCGTTTGCCGGGGCGCGCGATGGTTTCCCAAAGATCCAGCTCGCGTTGGCGGAGGAGCAGAAATTCCGCATCGGCACCTTCTGTGCCGTCCTCACGGATCTTTTTGCCATAAATGCGAGCGGGGATAACCTTGCTGTCGTTGATGACGAGCACGTCGCCGGGGCGAAGATAATCTGTGATATCGCGGAAGATACGGTGATCTACCGTTTCGGTGTTGCGGTCGAGAACCATGAGGCGCGCTTCATCACGCTTTTCCGTGGGGTGCTGAGCGATGAGCTCTTCGGGGAGATCGAAATAAAAATCTGATGTTTTCAGCGTTGTTTCTTTGAGTGTGTTTTTTATCATAATGTTTTTCTCACTTTAGGTGTAATTTATAAAAATCTTAACTTTAATTATACCATTTAAATAGTGGATATACAATAGCGATTTTGTGAATTTTCTCCGATGTGTACGACAAAAAACGCGCCAACGCCCGAAAAAACGGAGTTGGCGCAGGAAATATTAAGGGTTTTCGCTTGCTTCTTTTTTGGCTTTCAGCACAGAAAGAAATTCCGCGAGATCGTTTTCAAGGTCGCTCATATCGTCGCCGATATTGACGTATTCCACCCAGAAGGATTTGTAAACACGCACGAGCATGATCTCCGTGAACGCGACGGAACGCTTGAGTTCGCTGTCAGAGGCGCGGAGTGTTTCATCGTTTTCGATCTGTTCCGCTTCTTCTGCGTTTGCATTTTCCAAAAGCATTTTGTTTTCTTCCACGATGGCATTTTCTGCTTGCAGTTCAGCTTCGGTCTTGAAGCGCTTCACGGTGACGAGCGCGCGGCTGAGATAGCCGAAATCATACGGCTTTTGTTCTTCGGAGAAGGTTTCAAAGCGATTTTGCGCTTCATGCTCCTTTTGACCGAAGGCAAGATCCAGCTCGTATCCAAACTCGGAAAAGGACGGGCGGTGCGCTTCACAGACAGCGCGAATCTCTGCGGCTCTTTTCTGTTCTGCCGCATAGATCTCTTCATTTGTGATTTTTTTGCGTTTGATATCCATAATAAGGTATCCTTTCTACTGTTTTTTGTCTATGATAATAAATTCTTCAAAAATAATCGCCAATGTTTTATATTTTCTTTTGTGCAAAAAATATATTGAAAAAAATTTGTTTTCGGTATACAATATAAGAAGTAAGTGAAATTTTTTGGAAAGGACGATGAAAATGTCGATGAATTTTGACAGTCAGACCACGACGTTCCCCGTCATTACGGACAAGGAAACGAAGAATAAGTACATTCTCAAGGAAGTGTATGACGCGCTTCGTGAAAAGGGGTATAATCCCATCAATCAGATCGTCGGATATATTCTTTCCGAGGATCCGACTTATATCACCAACCACCGCAATGCGAGAAGCCTTATCCGCAAGCTTGACCGCGATGAATTGCTCGGTTGCATGCTCAAGCAATATCTGGAAGATTGATACACTCTTATTATAAGGGATTACAGCGGTAAAAAGCAATAGTTTTTTTCAAAAAGCAACGGTTCTTTTCGGAACACGTTGCTTTTTTGCACCATGGGAAATTGCTCAAAATTGACCTCGCCGTTTTGCTGCGCTGAAAACGAAGGCGAGTGAACAAACGAGGACGGGGGCTGCCCGCTTTTTTGCGAAATTTTTTTCAAAAACAGAGAACAAAGGTTTGATTTTTCTGAAAAAGTGTGATATAATAAATAGATAACAGAACCGTGCTTTGGCGCGGTGGGCGGAAAGGACATAAATTTTATGCAAAATCTTACCGAAAAAGAAAACGAAATGTATCAGTATATCCTCTCGGCAACGGAAGCGAACGGTTATTCACCTTCCGTTCGTGATATCAAAAATGCGCTTGGTATCAAAAGCACTTCCACAGTGCATTCTTACCTCAATAAACTGGAAGCTAAGGGCTATATCCAAAAAGAGCAGGGCAAGAGCCGCACGCTTCGCATCGGCGGAGATATTTCCACGGGTGCGCAGTCTGTCCGCGTGCCGATCGTGGGGCAGGTGGCGGCCGGTCTTCCCATTCTCGCGGAGGAAAATTACGATGGCTATATCGACTATTGTCCCTCGCACACGCTTTGCCGCGGTGAGCTTTTCGCACTGAAGATCAAGGGCGAGAGCATGATCGAGGCAGGCATCATGAGTGGCGATTACGTCATCGTGAACCGCACAAGCTATGTGGAAAACGGCGATATTGCCGTCGTGCTGATCGACGACGAAGCCACGGTGAAAACCTTCTACCGTGAAAACGGCATGTTCCGCTTGCAGCCCGAGAACAAAACGATGAAGCCAATCCTCTCCAAAGAGGTCTATATTCTCGGAAAGGTGATCGCGAATATTCGCTATTATTGATATGGAAACGAAGATTCTTTGTTCGACGGGCACGCTCGTCGGACGGGCAAACGGCTTTGATCACCGTATTGTGACGGAAAATTACAAAGAGATCGCGGCGGACGGCTTTGAACTGATGATGCTCTCCGCTTTTTACGGGCGTATGTCCGAGGTGGCAAACGATTTTATCCGTGCAGATGTTCCTGTCTTTGCGATCCATTTTGAAAAAAATATCACAGCGCTTCTTGGTCTTGGCACGGAAGAGGATAGACGAGAGGGGCTTCGCGTTTTCACGGAAAACGTGGATATGGCAAGGGAAGTCGGTGCGAAAAAAGCAGTCTTCCATCTTTGGGACGGACGCTTTTCTCCCATGCAGACGGAAAGCGTGATCTGTCTTTTAGATACGCTTTATGAGATCTGTGACAGTCGCGGTGTGGAGCTTCTCGTGGAAAACGTGCCGTGCAAGATACCCTCGCCTTATGAAAATATCGTGGAGATCGCAAAACGCTATCCGAAGGCACGCTTTACGTTTGATACCCGTCACGCAAGCTTTATGGGGCAATGTGAAACGTTTTTTGAAAGTCCGATCTGGCATGAGCGCATCGGACATATTCATATCAGTGACTATTCGGGAGAAACGGTGCCGACGATGTGGGGCGTGACACGCCCGATCCTGCACCCTCATGAGGGGATTATTGATTTTGAAAATCTTTTTGCGAAAATGCCGCCGTATACGGGAGAAACGGTCACGCTGGAATCGCCCGTTATGCGTGCGGACGGCTCGGTGGATATTCCCAAACTTTGTCAGACACTCCTCTATTTGCGTGAAAATGATTTTGCAAAAATGTAAAAATTTTGTGAAAACATCTCAAAAAAGTTGTATTTGCGACGATTTTGTGATACGCTTGTAAAAACAAAAAATATAAATACAAAGGATTTATTTATGAAAAAACTGATCTGTCTTGTAATGGTCTTCGCGATGTGTGCCTGCCTTTTTGCGGGTTGCGGCTCTTTTGACATTGAAAATGAGGATCTTTCGAAATACGTGAAGCTTGGTGATATGGAAAGCTTTTCTTATGACGAGATGGCTTCCCGCTATGAAGAATATCGTGAAAGTCTTCGTGAAAGCACGACTTCTTTCTATCCTACGACGGGATACACCATTGATTTTTATGTGAAAGCAGAACTTCTTGGAGAAGATACTGCCAGCATCATCGACGCATGGACTTTTGATACCGAAGGTAACTACGTGAAGGATTACGATATTTTTCGCTATACGGAAAATGAAGTTTTCGATACTTGCCTTTGCTACGATATTTCCGATGCTGATGAATCGCTTGATGCTTCCCGTGCTGTGAAGGTGAATGAAACTTTCTATTTTACTGTGACTTTTGATCGCGATGTGGAAGGTATCCTTCGTGCCGGCGATACCGTGCAGTTTGCTGTCAGTGTGGCTTCTGCACTTCCTGCGGTTTATCCCGACACTTATATTTCCGATCGCTTGCAGGCGTTTTATCTGGCAGCGGATAAGCCTGTGAAGGAGATCGCGGAATACGGTGACACCGTGACGATCGACTACGTCGGCAAGATGAACGGGGAAGCTTTCGAGGGCGGCTCCGATGAAAATTACAGTATGATCCTCGGCAGTGCAGGCTTTATCCCCGGCTTTGAAAGCGCCATTGCGGGACATAAAAACGGTGAAACCTTTGATATCAACGTGACTTTCCCTGCAGATTATTACGAAGAGCTTGCCGGAAAAGATGCGGTTTTCACCATCACGATCCATGATATTTACAACGATGACGCGATTATTCAGGCGAATACGCCTTTTGAAAACATGTGGGAGCTGAAATATTATTTTCGCGTGGACAGCTTTGCGACCTTTGCGCTGATGGACGTGGTCTATGACCGCTCGGAATTGATTTCTTATCCCAATGCACTTCTCAAAAAATTGGAAAAACAATATACAAATTATGTAAAACGTCACATTGTGGAACAGATGGAAGCTTACGCGCAATACGGCATCGAATATACACAAGCCGAAATGCGTGAGATGATCTATCCCGACGGCAGTGATAAAACATATATCGAAACCGCTTCTAAGAAAGCTGCTTTTGATTATATGGTCGTGACACTTGCCGCACAGACACTTGGTGTGGCATACACTGATGAGCAATATCAGGCAGATCTTGAACGTCTTGCGGCAGACTATACCGAATATTACGAAACGGAATATACCGCAGAGGATATTGAGGGCGTTTATGGTGAAGAAATTATGCGTCTTTCCTTTACAGAAGCGCTTCTTACCGATATTCTTTACGAAAGAATGACGGGTAAACCGACTGTTCCTGAGCTTGTTGCGGAATAAGTGCAAGATGGGCGCTTCCCATCGCAACATTATATCTGAAAGAAACTGAAAACAATGCTTGCATTTTTTGTTTGTATGATCGCGGGGCTTGGCGCGGGGATCGGTACGGGACTTTCGGGACTTTCCGCTGCTGCGGTGATCTCGCCCATGCTGATCACCTTTCTTGGATTTGATGCTTATGAGGCGGTGGGAATCGCGCTTGCTTCCGATGTTCTTGCTTCTGCTGTTTCAGCGTATACCTATGGAAAAAATAAAAATCTTGATGTCAAGAATGGCTGGATCATGCTGATCAGCGTCCTTGTGTTTACGGTTGTCGGTAGCTATGCGGCATCGTTGATCGACGTGAATACGCTTGGTTCTTTTTCCGTTTTCATGACGCTTCTTCTTGGCATTAAATTCATCGTGAAACCTGTTATGACCACAAAAGACTTTTTGAAGCAGAAAAGCTTGAAAGTTCGTGTTTTGCAGTCGATTGCCTGCGGGGTGGTTATTGGTTTCATTTGCGGATTTGTCGGTGCGGGCGGTGGCATGATGATGCTTCTCATGCTCACCAGCGTACTTGGATATGAGCTGAAAACTGCTGTCGGTACCAGTGTTTTTATCATGACCTTTACTGCTTTTACGGGAGCGGTTTCCCACTTTTTTGTGGAAGGAAGTGTGCCTGATCTTCTGGCACTTTCACTTTGCGTTCTTTTTACGTTTGTCGGTGCGCAGATCACGGCACAGTTTGCCAACAAAGCACACGCGAAAACCCTCAACCGCACGACGGGCATCGTGCTCGCAGTTCTCGGCGTGATGATGATTTTTGTGAAATATATTTTGTAAGGGCGAAGATTTTCGCCCTTTTGTTTTTCGGGGTTCCACCCCATGCCCCGCCAAGGGGTGGAACCCCTTGGAACCCGCTGTGGGAGAAAACTCTTGTGGTGCGAATGGAATGATTTTGCAAAACATCTTGGGGGGTACAGAGCAAACGATTCGTTTCTTTTGGTTCCACCTTTTCTTTTCGCAAAGAAAAGGAGGAGATTTCTTCTTTACCTATTTTTTCATTTTTGCAAAACATCTTAGGTGGCACAGAGCAAACGATTCGTTTCTTTTGATCCAAACTTTTCTTTTCGCAAAGAAAAGTTTGGTCACAAAAAATTTACGATAAAGATTTGCAAAAGTGTGGAAAACGGGAGAGAATTGTGCTATAATAAATAAAATAGGGTATTCCTATCATTTTATTTATGAATTATATCACGGAAAACGTTTAAGACGCGTTTTTCGCTCAAATAATTAAGGAGATATATGGTTACTACGGAAACAATCAAAAAACACACCTTGCCCTGTGCGGTGCTGAATCGCATTGTGGCTTTTCCCGGTATTCCCATGACCGTGGATATGGACAAAGGCCCTGCAAAGAAAATTTTCGAAAACGCCGTTCGCGACGGCGGTGCGATCTTTATGGTCTGCCAGAAGGATCCGCTCAAAGAAGCTTCGAATATCAGTGATGTTTTCTCGGTGGGTGTTATCGCAAAGATCAAGCAAGTGGTCAAAACACAGAGCGGTCTTTTCCGCGTGATCGTGGAACCGCAATCAAGAGCTGTGCTTTCGAATTATCATGACGATAAGCTTCCTTTTGCGGAAGTTTTTGAAAAGAATGTGGAAGAAAACGACAGCGAGCTTCGCACACAGGCGCTTTTGCGTGAGCTTCGCGGCATCATTGAAGATTTTGCGAAATTTGCCCCCAAATTTTCCAAGGAATTCTGGCTTCTTTTCTCTTCCATTCAGGATCTGAGCCAAGCTTGCGACTTCGCGGCTGAAAATCTGCTTCCCGAATATACCGCAAAGCAGGAGATCCTTGAGGAGTTTTCCGTTTGCGCAAGAGCGATGAAGCTCATCAATATGCTGGAAGCGGAAAAGAGCGTTTTGGAAGAACGCGCACTCATCAAGCGCGAAGTGGACGAACGCATGAAGAAAAATCAGAGAGATTATTATCTCCGTGAACAGCTTCGCGTGATCCATGAAGAACTTGGTGATAATGATGAATATGATGACGATGATCTGCGTGAATATGCAGAACGATTGGAAAAAGGGAATTATCCCGAAAACGTGAAAGCGACGATCACCAAAGAGATCAAGCGTCTTTCCCGTATCCCGTTCGGTTCGGCGGAAAATACTGTTCTTCGCAATTATATTGAAGTTTGTTTGGATATCCCGTTCCTCGTTTCTACGGAAGAACGCATTGACATTCCTGAAGTAAAGCGTATCCTTGATGAAGATCACGACGGCCTTGAAAAGGTTAAGGAACGTATCATCGAATATCTTGCGGCCCTCAAGCTGAATCCCGATCTTCGCGGACAGATCATTTGCCTTGTCGGTCCTCCCGGAACGGGTAAAACCTCGATCGCGACCTCCATCGCAAGAGCGGTCAATCGAAAATTCGTGCGTGTTTCGCTCGGCGGTGTGCATGATGAAGCGGAGATCCGCGGTCACAGAAAAACGTATATCGGCTCCATGCCCGGCAGAATCGTGAACGCGCTCATTGATGCCAAGACCAATAATCCGCTGATTCTTTTTGATGAGATCGACAAGATGGCAAGTGATATGCGTGGTGATCCTGCTTCCGCGATGCTGGAAGTTCTCGACCGTGAGCAAAATAAGACCTTCCGCGATCATTTCGTGGAGCTTCCCGTGGATCTTTCGAACTGCATGTTCATTACCACGGCAAATAGTCTTGAAACCATTCCGCGTCCGCTTCTTGACCGTATGGAAGTTATCGAACTGCACGCATATACCAGACCTGAAAAATTTGCGATCGCAAAAAATCATCTCATTCCCAAACAGATGAAAAAGCACGGGCTACGTGCGAGAACCTTCCACATGAACGATGAATCTATCCATGAACTCATCGACTGCTACACGAGAGAAGCAGGCGTGCGTAATTTGGAGCGCATGATCGAAAAATGCTGCCGCCGTGCTGCGAAGATCATCTCCTGCGAGGAGAAAAAGAGCGTGCGCATCACGCTGAAAAATCTTTCCGCATTTGTCGGTGAACAGAAGCTGATCCGCGATATGATCTCCGCGGAAAATGAAGTCGGCATCGTCAACGGTATGGCTTGGACAGAGCTTGGCGGCGATCTTTTGAAGATCGAAGCAATGGCGCTTCCCGGCACGGGACACTTGGAACTGACAGGCTCGCTTGGTGACGTCATGAAGGAATCCGCAAAAGCGGCGATCAGCTACATACGCAGTAAATCCACAAGCCTTGGTATTGACGGCGAATTTTATAAAGAACGCGATATCCATATCCACGTTCCCGAGGGTGCAGTGCCGAAAGACGGCCCCTCTGCCGGCGTAACGATGGTGACGGCGCTTGTCAGCGAGCTTTGCAGTATTCCTGCAAGACGCGATATCGCGATGACGGGTGAGATATCGCTTCACGGTAAGGTGATGGCGATCGGTGGTCTTCGTGAAAAGACCATGGCGGCGTATCTTGCCGGTGTCAAGACCATTCTGATTCCCAAAGATAACGAATGTGACATGACAGAGATCGCTGACGAAGTGAAAAACAACGTGGAGATCCTTCCTGTTTCTCACGTCGATGAGGTTTTGGGGATCGCTTTGGAAAGAAATCCGCTTTCTCTTTGATCAATCAGAAAAGGAATTTGATTATGCTTAACACACAAAACGTGAATCTTAAAATGACGGCGGGCAGAAAAGACCAGTTTCCGCGTGACGGCCTTGTGCAGATCGCGCTTTCGGGACGCTCCAACGTGGGCAAAAGCTCGTTGATCAATACGCTTCTCGGACGAAAGAGCTTTGCGAGAACCAGCTCTTCGCCCGGAAAAACCATTACCATCAACTTCTACGAGGTGGATAAAAAGCTCTATCTCGTAGACCTTCCCGGTTACGGCTATGCCAAGCGTTCGGGGGATTCCAAACGCGTTTGGGCAAGCCTTACCAACGATTATTTTGAAGCGGGAACGATGCAGATGGTGTTCCAGCTCATTGACCTCAAGGTCGGTCCCACGGAAGACGACTACATGATGATCGAATGGCTCAACGCGAACGCTGTTCCGTATATCGTCGTTGCGACCAAGGCGGATAAACTGAACACCACGAATCGCAACGCGAATTTTGAGGCGCTTTCCACACACCCGCTTCTCAACCCACCCTACGTTCCCGAAAAAATTCCCGTAATTATGTTTTCTTCTCAGAACGGAACGGGAAAACAAGACCTTTTGACGATTCTTTCGAGCCTTGTAAAAAAATAATTTCGCTTAGAAAGGAAGGGTATCTTATGTTTGATACCGAATATTTGATCGCCACGTTGCTTTCGATCCCCGGCGTTTTTCTGGCGCTTTCCGTTCATGAATGTGCGCACGGCTTCGTTTCCTATAAGCTTGGCGATCCGACAGCAAAAAATCTCGGCAGATTGACGCTCAATCCTCTGAAGCATATTGACATCATGGGCTTTATTTGTATGCTTCTCTTTCATTTCGGTTGGGCAAAGGCAGTCCCTGTCAACGCGCGCTATTATAAAAAGCCGCGCCGTGATATGGCGCTTGTGGCGGCGGCAGGCCCCATTTCCAACGTTTTGATGGGCTTTATCGGCGTGCTTGGCTTATATCTTTCGTATTTTCTTTACAGCGTGATCGCAAAAGAACCGTATTCTTTTTATGAGATCATGTATTTTCAATCCTTGGGGATCAACGCGATCTCCGCAAAGATCATATATCTTGTAATCATTTTCTTCCAGCAGTTTGCCGCGCTCAACGTGAGCCTTGCGGTCTTCAATCTTTTGCCCGTGCCGCCGCTCGACGGCTCACGCATTGCGTACATCTTTTTGCCGAGCAGAATCTACTTCGGCATCATGCGTTATGAAAGATATATCATGATCGCGATGTTTGTTTTGCTTTGGCTTGGTGCTTTCAGCGGCGTTCTTTCCACGGTCAGCTATTGGCTTTTGAATGGCATGGAATCCATTATCAGACTCATTCCGATCTTTCGTTTTTAATCACTTGAATTTTTCATTGGTCTTTGGAGGTTCCCTTGGAACAGCTTGTATTCAAAATTGAGGTCTATGAAGGACCGCTCGATCTGCTTCTTTCGCTGATCGCCAAGCATAAAATGGATATCCGCGATATCAAAATCGCGCTCATTTTTGAGCAGTATATGGAATACGTGGATACCATGAAGCGCATGGATATGGAGGTCGCGGGGGAATTTATCACGATGGCATCGGAGCTGATGCTCATTAAGAGTCGCATGCTCCTGCCCAAGCAGGAAAAGGATCCCCGTGAGGATCTTGTCCGTGTGCTGATGGAATACAAGGCGGCAAAGGACGCGGCACAGTGGCTTTCCGCGCGTGAAAAGGATTTCTCGGGCAGATTTGAAAAGGATACCGATGAAATGAAGGCAGAGAAAGGCTCGCTTTCCGATCAGGACGTGAATCTTCTCACAGCGGCGCTGGAAAAATTGCTCCTTCGCATGGGGCAAAAGCGAGAGGAAGAGGAAACGGCGGCACCGATCGACAAGATCGCTCCGATCATCAAACGTCCCATTGTCCCTGTTTCGGAAAAGATCGTTTCCGTTTTGCGGTATATGTACCGCCGCGGCACCGCGCATTTCGATATGCTTTTTGAAAGTGCCACGAGCCGCTCGGAGATCATTGCGATCTTTTATGCGACGCTGGAACTTCTCAAAGCGGGGCGTATTACACTCCAAAAAGAGGTCGGAGATACGACGAGCTCCAACGTTATTTTGAAATTTAATTATCATCACGTAAGAGAGGAGGCGGAAACGAATGCTTGACGAAGAAAAGATTCTGACGGTGGAGGAGATCAAGCGCATATTGGAAGCGGTGCTTTTCGCCGCGGGACACCCCGTGACGTTTGCAAAGCTTGCCGACGTGATCGGCATTTCCGAAGAAAAGGTGCGCGCGATCGCGGCTGATTACGCGGAAGAATATGATGGCGTGGGGCTTGCGCGCGGCATTCAGCTCCTTGTGCTGGGAAACGCTTGTCAACTTGTGACAAAGGAAGTTTTTGCGCCGTATATTAGACGAGCGCTCGGCGTCAAGGAAGGTGGCAATCTTTCCAAATCTTCTCTGGAAACACTCGCGATCGTGGCGTATAATCAGCCCGTTACCCGTGCGTATATCGACCAGGTGCGCGGTGCTGACAGCTCCTATGCGGTGGGCGTTCTGCTTGACCGTGAGCTGATCGAAGAGCAGGGCAGACTGGACGTTCCCGGTCGTCCCCGTCTTTACGGAACGACGGACGCTTTCCTGCGCGTGTTCGGACTTTCTTCCTTGGAGGAGCTTCCGCCGCTTTCCTTGGCGGAAGAAGACGCGACATGACGTGGCTTTATATTTTGGGAGGAATTTCCCTCTTCTTTTTCCTCCTTTTCACGTTGCCGCTCCATGTGAATATCACGGCGAGCGATGACGTTTCGGTTGTGGCGAGAGTGCTGTTTTTCAGATATAGCCTTTTTCCCATGACAAAACGTCCGAAAAAGAAGAAAAAGAAAGGGAAAGCGAAAAAGGGTGCAGATGGCTCAAAAAAAGCTTCTTCGGTGAAGGAAAAGAAAGCAAAGCCGAAGAAAAAACGCTCCAAACAAGAGCTTTTTCATCTCATTCGGCTTCTTGTTCGCATCGTTTTGGCGGTGCTGAAAAAGCTTCCGCGTTCGGTGCGTATCCGTCTTCAGACCTTTGAGATCACCGTCGCGACCGGAGACGCCGCCAAGACGGCAGTGCTCTACGGCGCGGTTGCCGGTGCGGCTTCCAACCTTTTTGAAATCTTAAAGAACACCATGAATTTCCGTGTTCCAAGACGCGCTTCCGTGGGTGTTCAGG
Source organism: uncultured Lachnospiraceae bacterium (assembly GCA_964466625.1). Taxonomy (GTDB): domain Bacteria; phylum Bacillota; class Clostridia; order Oscillospirales; family CAG-272; genus QALR01. The sequence continues at coordinate 19,765 of CAYXQF010000006.1, forward strand.
CAGACTTTTTAGGCGAGAAATCAAAAGCGAATATCAAGATCGACTTTTCCACAAACCTCTGGAAAGTTCTCGCGCTCGCGCTCACAGCAGGTATCGCTTTTGTTAAAAATAAAACAAAACCGGAGGCTTAAGCCTTCGATAGAAAGGATTTTCTTATGGATAATCAGAAAACCACGCAGAAAACCAAGATCAGCGATCTGATCGCTTCTTCGCTCGAAAGCATTCGCGAGCTTGTGGATACCAACACCGTCGTTGGTGATCCGATTCCTACTTCCGCAGGCACGACCATCATTCCCATTTCCAAGGTTTCCGTTGGCTACGCAGGCGGCGGCAACGACTACGCAGGCAAAAACTCTGCGGCTGTCGGCAAAAATAATTTCGGCGGCGGTGGCGGCACCGGTGTTTCCGTGACACCCGTTGGCTTCCTCGTTGTTCGTGCGGACGGTAGCGTGGAGCTTCTCAATATCAACAATCCTACGGGCGGTGATCTCGGTTCTTCTCTTGAAAGCATCGTGGATAAGGCACCCGACATCATTTCGAAGATCAAAAATATGCTTGCGGAACGCAAGAAAAAGAAGGAAGAATCGAAAGCTGCTGAAGAAGCAGAAAAAGCAGAAGCCGAAAAATCCGAGGGTGAAAAATCGGAAAACAGTGACACCGCGTCCGATGCGGCCGAGGACGGTGAAAACACCGCGACTGAAGAACAAACAAAATAAAATCATTCATAAGAGCTTTTCCTTTTTCATATTGTTTTGATAGAAATGGGAAGAGGAGGGCTCTTTTTGAAAAAGATCATTGTTTTTTGCTTATTTTTTGCTGTTTGTTTTTGCTTTTGTCCGAGCACTGTTTTTGCTGAGGCGCCGAGTGTTTCCGCAAGGTGTGCGGTGCTGATCCATGCCGAAACGGGTGAGATCCTCTTTGGCAAGGACGAAAATATTCGACGCGGTATGGCGAGCACGACGAAGATTATGACGGCGCTCGTTGCTTTGGAAAATACTTCGCTCGATAAAAAAGTGACCGTGGCAAAAGAAGCTGTTGGTGTGGAGGGCTCGTCCGTTTATCTTTACGAAGGGGAAACGGTCACGATGGAAACGCTCCTCTATGCGCTGATGCTGCAGAGTGCCAACGATGCCGCGGCGGCGATTGCCATCGATATCGCGGGCAGCATCGAAGCGTTTGCCGATATGATGAACGCCAAAGCCAAAGAAATGGGACTTCATGCCACGCATTTTGAAAATCCTCACGGACTTGACGGGGAAACGCATTACACAACCGCCCTTGAGCTTGCAAAGATCGCTGCGTATGCGCTGGAGAATCCGATCTTTTATGAGATCGTTTCCACCGAGAAGAAGACGATCCCCTTGCATGACGGAACGGCGACGCGACTACTTGTCAACCATAATCGCTTGCTTCGGGAATACGATGATATCATTGGTGTGAAAACGGGCTTTACCCAAAAATGCGGCAGAACGCTGGTTTCTGCGGCAGAGCGTGACGGTGTGCGCCTGATCGCTGTGACGCTCGATGACGGTGATGATTGGGTCGATCACCGCGCGCTTCTCGATTACGGATTTTCTCTTTATGAAAACGTGCCGCTTGTGCAGGCGGAGGAACTTTCCTTTGATGTGCCTGTTTGCGGCGGTGTGTGTGACACCGTGTCCGTGTCTAATGCTACGGCACTCACGCTTTCGCTCCCGAAATCCCGTGGAGATATCGAGATGGTGGTTTGCTTGCCGCGCTTTCTCTATGCAGGCGTGGAAAAGGGTGCGCGTGTTGGCGAGGTGCGCTATATCTTAGACGGCAAAGAGATCGGAGAAGTGGCGCTTTATGCAGATGAGGAAGTTTCTGCGGTCATTGTGAAAAACAGTATAATTGAAAAAATCATTTCATTTTTTAGGAAAAGATAACATAAAGGAGATTTCAATGGAAGAATTGCGTCTTCAAAAATTTCTCTCCGAGCAGGGCGTCATGTCCAGACGCGCCGCGGAAGAAGAGATCAAAAAGGGAAAAGTCAAGGTGAACGGTGTTCCTGCCACACTTGGCACAAAAATTGATCCCGAACACGACACCGTGGAATACGGCGGCCGTCAGATCGGCGGCAAGGGCAAAAATGCGGTTCGCAAGGTCTACATCATGCTCAATAAGCCCGTTGGTTACGTGACCACGATGAGCGATGAAATGGATCGCCCCTGCGTGAAAGAGCTTGTGGAAAGCGTGGGCGTGCGTGTTTACCCCATCGGCAGACTCGACCTTGAGAGCGAAGGTCTTTTGCTTTTCACCAATGACGGCGAGCTTGCCAATCGCCTGATGCACCCGAAATATCACAAACCGAAGATCTATCATGTAAAGATCCGCGGCGAGGTGGACGCGGAAAAGATCGAAGCACTCGGCAAACCGATGGTGATCGACGGCTACAAGACAAAGCCTGTCGGTATTTCCGTCGTCACGCGCAAAAAGGATTTTACTGTGCTTGCCATGGAGCTTTATGAAGGCAGAAACCGTCAGATCCGCAAAATGTGTGAGCAGCTTGATCTGCATATTCTGACTCTTAAGCGCATCTCGATCGGGGACGTGAAGCTTGGCAATCTGCCCATCGGCGAGTGGCGCCATCTCACACGCGCACAAGTGGAATCTCTCAAAAACTAAGGAGGTATCACCATGCTTGAGATCAAACCGATTCAGGATAAGCTCGCGCAGAAAGCGCTTGCGGAGCTTTGCGGTGTTCCTTATATGCCGTCAGCACTTGCGTATTCTGCTTATGATAACGGTGTACCTGTTGGCATTTCGCAGTTTCGCATTATGGACGATGCAGGGCATCTTTATCATCTTTGCAATACCGTCGGCACAGAGGACTTGGAAGCGCTTATCATCATGGGGCGCGCTACTTTGAATTTTATTGATCTTTGTGGCGTTCACAAGGCTTATTTTGACGGAGATGACGAAAGAATCGCAAAAGCGATCGGTTTTCGCATGACGGACGGCAAGCTTTTTGCGGATCTTACGGGAATGTTTGAAAGTCATTGCGGCGGACATGGTGATGCCAAATGATTTTTCGCTTTCATGAAAAAAAGAGTTTACAAACCGAAAGATTTTTGCTATAATAATATAAGAGTGAAGACTAAGGAGATTTTTCCGATGTAAAAAATGCTTTGCTTGCAAAAATGATACGAAAATATCGGAGGAAATACATTTGATTATTCAGTTGGAAGAAGCGAAAAGAACGCTTCAGGGAATGAAAGGCGGCATTGATGAGCTTGGCACCGCTTTGAAGATCGAAAAGATCCGTGATGACGCTGAGGAATTGGAGCAAAAAACCCTCGTGCCGAACTTCTGGGACGATGCGGCAAACTCCAGCAAAATTTTAAGAGAACTCAAACAAATTAAAGATACTTTGGAAGAATACGAAGCTTTGAAAAACGCTTTGGACGATGCGATCACACTTGCAGATATGGGCATTGAAGAAAACGATGAAAGCGTTGTTGATGACGTTCTGGCGGAACTGGAACGTATTCAGTCCATTGAAGAAAAAATGCGTCTGGAAACCTTGCTTTCCGGCGAATTTGACTCCTGCAATGCCATCGTTTCGCTTCACCCCGGTGCAGGTGGTACGGAAGCGCAGGATTGGGCTTCTATGCTTTACCGCATGTATAACCGTTGGGCAGAAAGTCACGGTTTTACCGTGAAGCTTCTCGAATGGCTTGACGGTGATGAAGCAGGACTCAAGAGTGCGACGATCCTTGTAGAAGGCTTGCATGCTTACGGCTTCCTCAAGAGTGAACACGGTGTTCACCGTCTTGTTCGTGTTTCGCCGTTTGACGCTTCCGGCAGAAGACAGACGTCTTTTGCTTCTGTGGAAGTAACGCCCGAACTTGATGACAGCGTAGACATCGAGATCCGTGAAGAAGATATCGAAGTGACAGCACACCGTTCCAGCGGTGCCGGCGGTCAGCACATCAACAAGACAGACTCTGCGATCCGTATCGTTCACAAACCGACCGGTATCGTTGTCGGCTGTCAGACAGAACGTAGCCAGCTTCAGAACAAAGAAACTGCGCTTCGTATGCTTAAAAGTAAGCTTGCTGAAATCAAAGAAAGAGAACATCTCGACCGCATTGAAGATATTCGTGGTGAAAAGACCAAGATCGAATGGGGCTCGCAGATTCGTTCTTACGTCTTTATGCCTTATACCTTGGCAAAAGATACCCGTACAGGTTATGAAGATGGCAATATCGATGCTGTCATGGACGGCGAAATTGATGGGTTTATCAATGCTTTCCTGAAAAGTAAAGCATAAAATAAAGATAAAAATAAAACAATAATAAGCGAAAGGGGATTTATTATGTTTAAGAAAACCAAACTCTATGTGGGCGTTTCGCTCCTCGTACAGGCTGTTTCTTCTCTCATTATGTTCTTCATTCTTCTCGGCAAGAAAAAGAGCGTAGCAGGTGCTTTCCTTGCTCTCGCAGCGATCAGCGGTGCAGCAGGCGGTTACCTCCTCTACGATTGCAAGCAGGAAGAAGAGCTTTCCTTTGGTTGCCTTGATTGCGATGACGATTGCGACGGCAACTGCTGGGAATGCGACGAATGCTGCGGCGAAGAAGAAGTTGAAGAAGCAGAAGATGCTGAAGACGAAATGGAACTCGAAGGCGAACTCTTCGCTCGCGAAGAAGAAGCTGATGAAACTACAGAAGCTTAACTTCATAAAAAAACAGACGGATTTTTTATCCGTCTGTTTTTTTGCACTTATTACATTTAGAAATCCACAAACCGATTTTTTGATCCAAAATTTTTTCGCAAAAAAGAACCCCACGGCTTATGCCGTGGGGCTTTTGTGTACTATGTACTTTCAGAATTAACCTCTGTTCTTGCGAAGGATATTCATGATATCGTCGAAGTCGCTGTCAGAAATGAGGTTGTCACCCTTGTTTTCGGGAGCGATGGTCGCCTTTGGAGCTTCAGGTGCTCTTCTTACAGGAGTATTGGTGTAAGAGGGAGCAGTGGGAGCTGCTGCAGGACGAACGATGCCACCCATGGGAACAGGACGCTTGCCTTCGTCTTCGGAACGGATACCGGTTGCGATAACGGTTACCTTGATGGTGTCTTCAAGAGTGTTATCGAATGTAGCACCCCAGATGATGGTTGCTTCGGGGTGAGCTTCGTTGGAGATCATCGCGGAAGCGGTTTCAACTTCGTCAAGGCTGATGTCGGGAGAAGCTGTTACGTTGATGATGATACCGGTAGCGCCGGAGATAGAAGATTCGAGAAGAGGGCTGGATACAGCCATCTTAGCTGCAACTTCTGCTTTGTCTCTGCCTGTGCCTGTACCAACGCCCATGTGTGCGTAACCTGCATCTCTCATAACGGAAGAAACGTCCGCGAAGTCGAGGTTGACGATACCGGGGATATTGATAAGGTCGGAGATGCTCTGAACACCGTGACGGAGAATATCGTCAGCGTATTCAAATGCGTTGGAAAGAGTGATTCTGTTTTCGGAGATAAGTTTAAGTCTTTCGTTGGGGATAACTACGAGAGAGTCAACATATTCTCGAAGGTTAACGATACCGTTTTCAGCCTGAACCATGCGCTTTCTGCCTTCGAAGGAGAAAGGTTTGGTTACGATACCAACGGTGAGGATACCCATTTCTTTTGCAACTTTTGCAACAACGGGAGCTGCGCCGGTACCTGTACCGCCACCCATACCTGTTGTGATGAATACCATGTCAGCGCCGCTGAGAATAGCTTTGAGATCGTCAAGATTTTCTTCTGCTGCCTGTTTGCCGACTTCGGGGTTGGAGCCCGCGCCATGACCTTTTGTAACTTTTTCGCCGATTGCGATCTTTGTGGGAGCGCTCGATGTGAGGAGCACCTGTTTGTCGCAGTTTACTGTAACAAATTCAACACCTTGAATGTTGGATTCGATCATGCGGTTTACGGCATTACCACCGCCACCGCCGACACCGATGACTTTAATTTTTACACCGCTGTCATAGTTTGAATTAAATTCAAATCCCATTTTTTATATTCCTCCATTTAAAACTCATAAGTAAATATATATATCTATTGTAATCTATTTCTGCCTTTTTTGCAAGACCTTTTTGAAAAATACTTGATAAAAGTCGAAAAAAATATGAAATTTTTTCGTTTTTTTAGTCGGCAACTCCTGTCATGACGAAGGATACCTTCTCTGGGCTGGTCGCATAGAGAATCCCTGCTACTCTTCCCATGTGAGAAGTCAGATAATTTACGCTTTTTTCACAAAGCGCAAGCTTTTGCGCAAGTGCATCTTCGCTGCCGAATTTCAATGTGTACTGATCGGCGACGACAGCACTGATGCCGTAAGGCTCGCGCAGATCGAGCGAGGTCATGCTCTCGACGAGAGGCGATTTTGCGAAGATGACAAGGAGCGCGCGCAGGCGTTTTTGTTCTTCTTTATTTTCGAAGGTGAGCATTTCGCCAATTTCGGTTTTTGGCACCGTGCCGACCAAAAGCTCGCATTGTGCCTCGCTTGCGGCGAAGAATTTGTCATAGCTTTTTTCCAGTACGGTGAGATCTTCGGAGAGAAGATAATATTCGCCTTCGCATAGGACATAATACAGCGCTTTTCGTTCCGAAACGGTGATGACGATCGTTTTCGGAAGTATGCGCGTGACGGTGACATCGCTTGCGTAAGGGCTGAGTGCAAGCACGGATTTTTTCGCTTTGTTCTCATTCACGGCGAAGAGATGTTTCCCGCTTTTGATATTGACGGCGTCGAGCACCTCCGCTTCTGAAAGATGAGCGAGTCCTTGCACGCTGACGGTCTCGACTCTGCAAGAGATCAGAAACCAAACGACAGCAACTGCGGCGACGATGGCGAAAAATGCTCTGATGAGAAAAAGCTTTCGTCGGATCGCCCGTTCTGTGAGTGCTTTGCGCGGCGGTGGGGCGCTGTATGGATTTTGTTGATACATGGATTTTTCCTTTTCCACCGCGCGTGGCGGTCAAGAATTCTTGTTTTTTTCGATCAATGCGAGAAGATCTTCCAGAATGTCTTTTTTCGCGTCGGGGTTTGCAAATGTCGCGACAGCTTCTTCCAGTGCATGTTTTTTGCGCGCAGAGGTAAGGATCTCGTCGATATTCGCGGCAAGACTTTGCGCGGTCATATCTTTTTCCTCAAGAAGGATCGCGGCGCCTGCGTCGGCAAGGCGTTTTGCGTTTTCATATTGATGATTGTTTGTGACGTTAGGAGAGGGAATGAGGATACACGCTTTTTTCATCAATGCCATTTCCGAGATCGTCATAGCGCCTGCACGGCAGATGACGAGGTCCGCCGCTTCTTCCCAAAGGGGCATATCGTAGATGTATTCGAAAATTTTGATGTTGGGTGCTTTTGTGATACCATAGCGTTCTGCCACGGAGATCACATCCTCGTAATTTGCTTTGCCTGTGGCATGAACGTGGAAAACTTCGGGGTGCTCCATGGTGTAGTCACACATGAATTTGAGGATCTCTTCGTTGATGCGTGCGGCGCCGAGGCTTCCGCCGAAGGAGAGAATGATCTTCTGTGCGTTTTTGGGAATGCCGAGTTTTTCGCGAAGACCCATATTTTTGTGAAGCGTTGGTTCGCAGATCAAAGGATTTCCCACACGCAGAATCTTTTCGGTGTGCTTTAAGTAGTTCTCCGTGGATGGAAAATTCGTGTAGATGCGATCCACTTCCTTTTCCAGCATTTTCACGGCTTTGCCGGGAATGGCGTTGGATTCGTGGACGGCGGTGGGGATACCCATTTTCGCTGCCATGTGAAGAAGCGGCCATGAAAGATAGCCGCCCGTGCCGATGACAACGTCGGGACGGAAGCTTTTGATCAGCTTTTTTGCTTTGATGGGCGAGGTGAAATAGTAATATGCCGTTTTGATATTGGAAAGAGAAAGACTGCGGCGCAGACCGCTCATTTCAATGTGATAAACGGGATAACCTGCGGCGCCGACAAGACGGTTTTCCATGCCTTTTTTCGTTGCGATAAAGGTGATCTTGGCATCTTTGTCATAAACTTTGATGGTGTTGGCGATGGCGATGGCAGGATTGATATGTCCGGCGCTGCCGCCGCCTGCAAGAAGAACTTTCATTTGCTGTAACTGAACCTTTCCGAGGATTGCTCTGTTTTTGCGATTTGTTTTTCTCCCGAGGAGAAGCGCGAGATGGAAAGCACGATACCCATTTCTGCGAGCTGCATGACGAGTGCTGTGCCCCCATAGCTGAAAAAGGGAAGTGCGATACCTGTCGTGGGAATGGTGGTGGTCACGACCGCGATATTGAGAAGCGCTTGAATACCGACTTTCATGACAAGCCCAAAAACAAGCATGGACGAAAAGACGTCGGGCGCTCTTTTGGAGATGATATAGCCGCGCCAGATCAGAAGGAGAAAAAGACTAACGAGCGCGAGCGCACCGATGAGCCCCAGCTCTTCACATACGATGGCGAAGATGAAGTCATTTTGCGGCTCGGGAAGCCAAAGCTGTTTTTGATAGCTTTTTCCGAGTCCCACGCCGAAAAGACCGCCGGAACCGATGGCGAGCAGACTTTGATAGGGCTGCCAGCTGCCCGATTGGATATAAAGCTCGGGGTGGAGCCAAGCGTCCACGCGCGCTTTCGTGTAGTCTGTGAACAAAATGATGCTCGCCGCAGCCGTACCGAAGACACCTCCGATGGCACCGATCCACTTGATATCCGCACCGGAAACGAAGATCATGCCTGCACCGAGGAGAAAGAGAATGATCGTTGCGGACATATGCTTTTCCAAAGCGACTGTGCCGCAAACGAAAACAACAAGGCACGCGGGAATGAATATTCCGTACTTGAACGTGTGGGTTTTATGGGAAAATTTCGATATGTAAAGCGCGAGCAACAGGACAAGCCCGAATTTCATGATCTCTGACGGCTGGAACTGCACGACGTAGAAGTTTACCCATCGGCGTGCGCCGTTGGTTTCCACGCCGATGACGGGCAGGAAAACGCACCATAAGAGAAGATAGCTGAAAACGAAGATGAGCCTTGCGTGCTTTTTCAGAAAGCCGTAGTCCACGACGGACATACCAACCATGGCGAAAATGCCGAGTGCCGCCCAGACGAGCTGTTTTTTAATGAAATAAAAGGAATCGCCGCCGAGATTTGATTTCGCGTAGGCGTAGCCTGCCGAAGAAACCATCACCGAGCCAAAGCAAAGAAGCAAAAGCACGATGATGAGAAAAGGTTTATCCACGCCGCCGCGTACACGGCGGATCTTTATTTGCTCAGGCGCACCGAGCGCACCGAGGATCTCTCGAAAGGTGGATATGACGGGGATCTTCGTTTTTTCCTCCGTCTTTTTTTGTGTTTGCTTTGTGTTCATAGGCACCTCTCTTATGCGAAGAAATAGGAAACCACGGAACAGAGAAGTGTGAGCCCTGCGGCGGCAAAAACGATGCTCGTTTCTTTCCAACCGCATTTTTCAAAGTGATGATGGATCGGCGCCATTTTGAAAAGGCGCTTTCCGTGGGTGAGTTTGAAGTATCCGACCTGCAAAATAACGGACGCGGTTTCGATCACGAAAACAAGTCCGACAATGAGGATCACGAGGGGATTTTCCGCGAGAAAAGCAAGTCCTGCGAGAAGACCGCCGAGAAAGAGCGAGCCTGTATCGCCCATGAAAATGCGGGCAGGATTCCAGTTATAAACAAGGAAGCCGATGCAACCGCCGAATGCCGCGCCGCCGAGGAACGTGAGCGCGCTGATCTCGCCCGAAAGCCCCGTGGCGGTGACACCGAGTGCCACAAAAAACGCCGCGACGACAGCGCTTGTCGTTGCACAAAGACCGTCGATGCCGTCGGTCAGATTGACGCTGTTATTGACACCTGTGAGCAGGAGAATGGCGATCAGATAGTAAAATACGCCAAGCTCCACCGTTTTTCCGATGAAAGGAATGACAAGGGAGGTATCAAGATATCCGAGTCCGCGCATGGTGAGAAGATACAGCACGGAAACGAGAAGCTGAAGAAGAAATTTTTGATAAGCGCGAAGACCTTCGTTTTGCTTTTTGAGAAGCTTGGCGCGGTCATCGATCCAGCCGATGAAGCCGAAAAGAAGTGCCATGCCGAGCGTGAGCCAAAGCTTTACCAGCTCCTCTTTTTCAAAAGCGAAAAAGGAAAAGAGCGCTGTTGTCAAAAGGATCGCGCCGATAAAGAAAAGTCCGCCCATCGTTGGTGTTCCCGCCTTGGAGCGATGCCAGCGCGGACCGATCTCATAGATCGGTTGATTCAGCTTTTTGCTGATGAGGATCGGTATAAATTTTTTTGATAGGATCACGGTGACAAGAAAGCTTAAAAGCACCGCGAGAGTAAAAATCAAAAACATAGCGCTCTCCGTTTATAAAAATTTGATGACGCGCTCAAGGGCGATGCCGCGGCTCGCTTTGAAGAGGATCGCGTCGTCTTTTTTGATGTTTTCTTTGATGATGGCCGCCGCCGCTTGGGCGTCTTTCGTGTCTTCGATGACGGTGACGGCATTTTGAGAAAGACCTGTATCAAGCGCGCCTTTTGCGATGAGCTTTGCCGCTTTTCCAAAGGTGAAAAGATGTGAAACGCCAAGCTCTGCCGCCTTTTTTCCGACACTGAGATGTGCTCTTTCGGAAACCTCACCGAGCTCCAGCATATCACCGAGCACCGCGACAGGGCGGCGTTTTTTTGCCTTGGCGGTCTGCATGAGAACAGAAAGTCCTGCCGTCATGGATTCGGGACTTGCGTTGTAGCAGTCCACGATAAAGGTCATGCCGTCATGTTCTTCGATGTGCTGACGCATGGCAACGGGCGTGAAGGCGAGAAGTCCTGTACGGATATTTTCCTCAGAAATGCCGAGAAGAAGTCCTGCGGTACAAGCGAAAAGCGCGTTTGCCACGTTGTGGCGGCCGACGAGAAGGATCTTCATATCCTGCAAAACGGTGACACCGCGCACGCAAACGTCGAAAACGGTATTATCTTCAAAGGAGCGGATATTGACGGCGCGATAAAGTGCGGTCTTGTTTTCAAGTCCTGCATAAACGATGGAAACGCCTTCGGGCTTGATGTTTGCCAGCAAAGGCTCGTCAGCGTTAGCGATCAGCACGCCGCCCTTTTTCATACCGCTGACGATCTCCATTTTTGCGTCACGGATATTTTCACGCGAGCCGAGATGCTCGATGTGAGAGGTGCCGATCGTGGTGATGACCGCGATATCGGGCTTTGCCAGACCGGAAAGATATTCGATCTCTCCGCGGTGATTCATGCCCATTTCCAAAACCTGGACACGTTCTTCGGCGTTGAGTCTTAACATTGTCAGCGGCAGACCGATCTCATTATTGAAGTTTCCTTTGGTGCTGTTCGTTTTATATTTTGTGTCAAGAACAGCGGAAATAAACTCTTTGGTCGTGGTTTTTCCCACGCTTCCCGTGACAGCGACGGTGACAGTATTGAATTTTTCTTTATAATGCGATGCCAATACGCCGAGTGCTGTGGTGGTGTTTTCGACGAGAACGGCAGGTGTGGTAAAACCTTCGGGCAGATGCTCCGCCACGACGAATGCGGTGCCTGCTTCTGCGGCTTTTTCGAGAAAGATATGTCCATCAAAGGTTTCACCTTTGATCGCAAAAAAACATTCGTCTGTCTTGACGGTGCGGGAGTCGAGAGAAACGCCGTGAACGATCAGCTCTTTTTCACTCGGATTATGGACCGTGCCGCCCGTCATGGCGGCGATCTCTTCGATCGAAAGTCCGTTTTCTTGTAAACTGAAATACATTTTATTTTCCTTTGGTATTAAAAAATTCATGCACGATCTTCTTTTCACAGAAGGGGTGCTTGCCGTCCTTTTCGTGGAGATAGGTTTCATGTCCCTTACCTGCAAGGAGGACGGTTTCTCCTTTTTCTGCATGAGAAAGTGCGTATAAGATCGCGCTTTTTCGATCGCAGATGACGAGGTGGTTGTCTTTTTCCATTCCGTCTACGATATCCGAAAGGATCGTGTCGGGCGCTTCGCCGCGCGGATTGTCGCTTGTCACGATGACAAGATCCGCATAAGCTTCAGCGACCTTGCCCATCATGGCACGCTTACCTTGGTCGCGTTCGCCGCCCGCGCCAAAAAGCACAGTGAGCTTTTTGGAAACGCCTCTCAGAGAAGAGAGGACCTTTTCTAAGGCGTCGGGTGTGTGTGCATAGTCAATAAAAACGGCAATATCCCCCGTATCGGAAAGCTTTTCGAGTCTTCCCGTGGGGGCTTTCATCTGCGAGGCGAAAAGTGGGAGCTTTTCTGCTTGAATGCCGAGCAAGGTTGCCGCGGAAAGTGCGGCGGCGGTGTTGTATACGTTAAAGCTGCCGATGAGCGGCACTTTGATGTTTTGCGTTTTGTGCGCGGTTTCCCACGTGTAAGCGATGCCCGATGGCGTGCAGCAGATGTTTTTCAAAGAAAACTCCGCATTTTCGTTTTGTGCGTAATAATAAACGTCGCCTGCCGCGTGGAAAGCGATCTCTCTTGCCAGAGGATCGTCCCCGTTCAGAAGCGATATTTTTGCGGATTCAAAAAGGCTCGCTTTTGCTGCAAGATAGGCTTTTTCTGTTTTGTGGTAATCCAGATGATCGCGCGAAAGATTGGTGAAAATGGCAAGCGCGAACGAAAGTCCGTGGAGCCGCCCCTGCGCGAGCGCATGGGACGAAGCTTCCATGATGACCGTGGTGACGCCGTTTTTCACCATGCTTTGCAGTGTTGGATACAGGATCTCGGGGGGAGGTGTTGTGTAATCGGAGGGGGCGCTTTTTTCGCCGTCCGAACATTCCACCGTGCCGACAAGGCCCGTTTTTTCTCCGTTTTCACGCAAAATATTGCATAGCAGTGTGGAAACGGTGGTTTTTCCGTTGGTTCCCGTGACCGCGACAAGACGAAGCGATTTTTCGGGGTGTCCCGTCTTTTCCTGCCAGAAAAGGGCATTTTGCAGACGGGATTTCGTGAGGGAAAGGTCGTTTGTATTCATAAATTCTCCTTGATGGGATAGGTTTGATGCTTTTTACGACCTTTGTTTTGATTTGTTAGTCCGTAACGGACATGTATCGGAATTCCACGGTGATGACCGTGCCTTTGGCAGCAGAAGTGCCTCCCGAGATGGATTGGCTGATCGCGACAGCGCCTGCGACGCCTGTGGAACCCTCCAAGTGGATATTGAATCCCGCATCAGCGAGCAGTTTGTTTGCTTCTGCTGCGGTTTTTCCGATGATATTCGGTACGATGGCAGTAGCTTCTTCACTTTCTTCGCTAGTGTAGAGGATCACGCTTCCGTTTTCTTTGAAAAGCTTGCTTCCCGACGTGGGGACTTGGCGAATAACGCTCGTGCCGTTTCCGACGATCTCATAAGAAAGACCGGATTTATTCAGTCTGCTGATGGCTTCGTCGAGGGACATGCCGCGGAAATTCTGCAAGCTGATCTCCATGGCGGCAAGCTCGGCTTCCGTGTATTCGGGTTCGATGCCGAGATAAGGAAGCACGTCGCCAAGGAGCTTGGAAACATAGGGCGCAGCAACGGTACTGCCGTAGAGAGAACCTTTTGTAGGCTCGTCGACGATGATGATGCAGATGACCTCGGGGTTATCTGCGGGGGCGTAAGCAACGGTGGAGGCAATGCGTGCACCGTCCGTACCTTTTTCGGAAGTGCCTGTCTTTGCGGCAACGGAATAGCCGTTGACACGCGCGTTTTTCGCGCCGCCGTCACCCGAAACGCCCTCTGCGAGGATCTCGCTGATGGTGGAGGCAGTTTCTGCGCTGATGACTTGGCGGACAACGTTCGTGCCGAACGATGCGATGGTATTGCCGTCATCGTCCACGATCTCTTTGACAACGTGCGGAGTCACAAGTGTACCGCCGTTGGCTACAGCCGCAACGGCTGTGATCTGCTGGATTGCTGTGACGTTATAACGCTGACCAAAAGAATAAACCGCAAGGTCAACGCCGGACATATTTTCTTCGGAAACGTAGATGGAATCCGCTTCACCGGGAAGATCGATGCCGGTTTTGCTATCAAGCCCGAAAGCGGAAAAATAATCACAGAAGGTGGAAACGCCGATTCTTTCGGCGAGCTTCATCATGATGGGGTTGCAGGATTGTTGAAGAGCGCCTGCGAAAGTGAGTGTGCCATGTCCTGTAGTTTTATGGCATTTGATGGGGCGCGACCAACCGCTGACAAGATGTGAGCCTGTGCAGGTGAATCTTTCATTAACAGTGGTGAGATTTTCTTCCAGCGCCATGGAGGTGGTGAAGATCTTGGACGTGGAGCCGGGCTCGTAAGTGTCGGTCAGACACTTGTTATTCCATGTGGAGAAAAGATATTCCGATGCTTTTTTCTTGTATTCTTCGGAATCTTCGCCGTAAAGCGCCGCGTATTCTTCTAAAAACTGATCGTAATAATCGGGGAGAACACGAGGATTATTCAGGTCATAGGAGGGATAAGTTGCCATAGCGTAAATTTCACCTGTGTTAGGATCCATGACGATACCGCAGGCGCGGGAGATACAGCCCGATTCCACAGCGGCTTCCTCAAGATATTTTTCCAGATAACTTTGAATCTTATAGTCGATGGTGGTGATGAGATTCGCGCCATTTTCCGCGTCTATGTAAGTTTCGTAGTTATAGGGCATAGAACCGCCTTTGCCGTCTTTGGCGGCAAGGATATTGCCCGATGTACCTGAAAGGGCAGTGTTATACTGATATTCCAAGCCGTAAAGACCGCCGTCACTTCCGCAAAAACCGATGACGTGAGAAGCAAGCGAGCCGAAGGGATAGACGCGTGTGGTTTCTTCCGCGAAATTGATGATGGGCGCGAGATCATTTTCATCTTCGTATTCTTCTAAGTTTTCCAAAACGAAGGCGCGCACGAGATCAGCCGTTTCTTTTTCCACTTTCTTTTTGATCGTGCGGTCGCGGTACTTGCTCTTGCAGGCCTCCGCATAAACGAAATCATATTCCACACCGAGAATTTTGGAAAGACCTTCAGAAACGAGCACACGGATCTCTTCGTTTTTCATTTGGCTCGGATCAATAAAGATGCGTTCCGTCGTATAATTGGTGGCAAGGACGATGCCGTTGCGGTCTTGGATCTGTCCGCGAGCGGCAGAAATGGGCGTTTCATAGATCATCTGTTCCAGAACGAGCTTTTGATAATGCTCGTGTTTGATGATCTGCAGATAGACGAGTCTGCCGATGATGACCGCCGCGAAAAAGGTGCAGAACGTAAAAAGCACGAATGCGCGAGCGCGCATGTTGCGGGACGGTCTGCCGATCAGGGAGTTTTTCTTCCCATTGTCTTTTGGGGTTTGAGATTGGTTCATTTTTCTTCGATATCCTTTCGTCCGGACCCGAAATCTGAAAGGGAATCTTATTTTGTCATGCCGGTAGTTTATGTATATTTTTGCCCATCTTTTTTATTCCTCGGAAGGGCATTTCGCCGCTTGTTTTTCACGGATCAGCGAAAAAGATCTTTGATCTTTTGGAGGATCGAGGTGAAAATATTCATCAGCGAAGAGGAGCTTTCCGTGCTTTTCGCATTGCCGGTTTCTGTCGGTTCGTCGGGCAGGATCACCTCTCTGCCGCCGTTTGCGACAAAGCCGTTTTCTTCCGCATATTTCTGGATTTCCGTGAAAGGATATTTTCTGCTGAATTCTCCTTCCAGATTATCCGCTTTGGCGGAAACGGAAACGAGCTCTTTTTTCATCGAAGCGATATCGGTGGAAAGCTCGGAGGCTTTGATCAGGGAAAAAACGAGCATGAGGAAAAGCGCCGTTGTGACAAGAACGCCGCCGACGACGGCGAAAGGGAACGGCGTTTTTTCTTCCGTTTTTACCGTTTCGTATTCGTTACCGCCGAAGAAGGCTTCGCGAACGAAATCCACGATGATATTGCCGAGATTTTTCTTTTCTTTTTTCATCAGTATGCAAGGCGCTCAACGATGCGAAGCTTCGCGCTGTGAGAGCGGTGGTTATATTCAAGTTCTTCCTCGGAGGGGAGGATCGGTTTTTTGTTGATGAGTTTCACCTTCGGTTTTTTGCCGCAGATGCAAACGGGATACGAAGGAGGGCAAGTGCAACCCGTGGCAAGGGCGGTGAACGCACGTTTTGCGGCGCGGTCTTCCAGCGAATGGAACGTAATGACGGCGATCCTGCCGCCTTCATTCAAATGCTCCGCAATGGCGGTGAGGGTAGGTTCAATGATGGAAAGCTCGGAATTGACTTCGATGCGGATCGCTTGAAAAACTTTTTTCGCGGGGTGATGTCCCACTGCGAGAAATTTTTTCGGTGTCACGCTTTTAATGATATCCACAAGCTCCGTGGTGGTTTCGATCGGCTTTTCCGCTCTCGCTTTTACGATGGCGCCCGCGATGCGGGGGGCGTTGTTATCTTCGCCGTAGTCAAAGATGATGCGACGAAGATCGGATTCGCTGTAGGTATTGACAACGTCGTAAGCAGAAAAAGAAGCTTCCTCGTTCATGCGCATATCGAGCGGTGCTTCGGCGTTATAAGAAAAGCCACGCTCTGCGGTGTCGAGCTGATAAGACGAAACGCCAAGGTCGAGCAGAGCACCGTCGATCTTTTCGATGCCGAACTCGTCAAGAATCGCACCGATATTGGAAAAATTATTTTTCACAAAGATGATCTTATCTTTGTGTTCGGCAAGACGCGCGGAAGCCGCTTCGATGGCACAGATATCCTGGTCGATGCAGATGAGTTTACCGGTGTCAAGCTTTTTGACGATTTCAAGCGAATGGCCGCCGCCGCCAAGCGTGCAGTCGACGTAAATGCCGTCGGGCTTGATCGCGAGCGCGTCGATGCACTCATAAAGAAGCACGGAAACGTGCGAAAAATTATGTTCCATGATAGATTCCTTTTTCATAAAAAATCAAACGCCGCCAAGCGTTGTTTTTTCGTTTGGGCGGCGAAAAACGGTTTGTTGTGTGAGTGGATTTTTCTTGTGAAAAATCACAAATTTTTTTGCCAAGACTTTTTTGATTTGTGAATGTTGTAATTGTGGAAAATGATGTGAATTTTGTGGAAAAGTTTGTGGAAAGTGTGGAAAACCACAAATTTTCCAATGCGTTATCCACCTACTATATTATAAAGAAAATGTGTGGAAAATGCAAGAATTTTTCAAAAAATATATAAAAAAGTTTCAATTTGGGTTTGTAACCGGACGATTTCGTCGGTGGTGTTGCCTTTATGTGGGAAAATTCAACATTCTCTTGCCAATATGTCAAAAATATGATAAAATATACAAAAATTATTTTCCACCGAAAGGAACGGCTTTTATGAAAATCAATCAATTGCACGAAGAAAGAATCACGGAAATGCTCCGTGAGATGACGGTCGAAGAAAAAGTTGCGCAGATGCAACAAGTAAGCCCCGAAAGCTTTCAGCCGGAGGTTTTTGAGCGCTTCCGCGCGCTCGGCGGCGGTTCGTTTCTACACGTCCTCAGCGACGGCGCTGACGAGGTGCGCGCAGACGCTGAAAAAACACGCATGAAGATCCCTCCGATCTTCGGTATCGACGCGATCCACGGGCATTCGCTTCTCAACGGCGCTGTTATCTTTCCTTCTCAGCTAGCTTCTGCTTGCTCATGGAACACCGAGCTTATCAAAAAAATGGGTAAAGTGACCGCGGAAGAAGTTAATGCGGACGGTTTGGATTGGGCGTTTTCTCCCGTGCTTTGCATCGGGCGCGATCCCAGATGGGGCAGAGTGGACGAGACCTTCGGTGAAGATCCGTATCTCATTGGTGAGCTTGGCGCCGCGATCGTGGAAGGTTATGAGGAAGATGGACTGATGGCGGCTTGCGTCAAGCATTATCTCGGCTACGGCGAAGCAACGGGCGCGAGAGATTCTTATGACACTGAAATTTCCATGCGAAAAATTCGTGAAGTTTTCTTACCACCTTTTAAGCGTGCGGTGGAAGCAGGTGCTTCTACGGTGATGACCGCTTACGGTTCGATCTCGGGTACACCGATGACCGTTCACAAAAAGCTTTTGCGCGAGATCCTCAAGGACGAGATAGGGTTTGATGGTTTTATCGTTACTGACTGGTATAACGTGAACTCTCTTCGCACCAAACAGCGCGCTGTGGAAAGCTTTGACGATGGTGTCCGTCTTACGATCGAAGCGGGCAACGATATGAGCATGAACTCTCATAAATTTTATGATTCTGCCGTCAAACAGGTGAAAGAGGGTAAGATCCCGATGACGCTCATCGACGATGCGGTGAGAAGAATTTTGCGCGTGAAATTTGCACTTGGCCTTTTTGATGAAAATAAGAAGCGCATGCCAAAGAGCGTGATCGGTTCGCCCGAACACATCGCCGTCAACAAGGCGTTGACAAGAGAAAGCCTTGTTTTGCTTGAAAATAACGGCATCTTGCCGTTAAAAGAAACGCCGAAATGCATCGCCGTGATCGGTCCCAATGCGGACAGCATACACGCGCAGTACGGTGACTGGACGTTCTTCAGTCACCCCGATCGTCACCCCGAAAAGATCCCTTGCGGTGACGTTTACACCGTGCTTCGCGGCGTCAAGACCGTGTTTGCCGAAAGCGAAGTGCTTTATAACAAAGGCTGTGACATCATGGACGAGAATATCGAAACCATTGACGAAGCGGTGTCCCTTGCCGAACGTGCGGACATCGTGATCGCTGTGATCGGCGACTGTTTTGCGCAAAACGGAGAAGGCAAAGACCGCGCAAATCTTGAGCTTTCGGGTAAGCAGAATGTGCTGATGCGCCGCTTGAAGGCAACGGGAAAACCGATCGTCACCGTTCTTGTCAACGGCAAACCGCTTTGCATCGGGGACGCCGTTAAACATTCCGATGCGGTGATCGAGATGTTCAACGGCGGTGATCTCGGCGGACTTTGTGCGGCAGAGATGATCGCCGGTCACTTCAATCCTTCGGGTAAGCTTCCCATTTCGTTCCCTCATGCGGCAGGACAAACGGTTTGCTATTACAATCAATACGCAGGCTGGCATGGCGGCAGATATATGGACGTAGATGCCGGAAATCTTTACGATTTCGGTTATGGACTTTCCTATACGAAATATGAATATTCCGAGCCGCAAATTTCTTCCCCGACAGCAAAAGCAGGGGACTTGCTGACGGTTTCCGTAGACGTGACGAACGTCGGCGAGATGGACGGGCAGGAGATCGTAGAGATGTATTACCGCGACGTGATCAGCTCTGTTTTAACGCCGATAAGACAGCTTTGCGGTTTTAAGAAAGTCTTTATCAAAGCAGGCGAAACGGTGCATGTGGAGCTTCCTTTGCGCGCAGATGACCTTTCTCTTGTGAACGTTGATTGCGAGCGTGTGCTGGAGCCCGGTGACTTTGAAATCTACGTTGGCGGCGGCTTGCACGAATTGAAGTCTGTAAATTTGAAGATCGAGAAGTGATTGGGACTCTGTCCCAAGCCCTGCCCAAGGCGCCGCCTCGGGACACCGCCAAAGGGATATTATCCCTTTGGAATCCCGGTGGTGGGTTCAAAGGGGTGAACCCCTTTGCGAGTTGCAAGAGCGGCGCTTTTGCCGGGGCGCGGGGCAGAGCCACGCAAAAAGAAAAGAGTTTACGAAAAATCGTAAACTCTTTTTTTGTTTTGATTATTCAGCGTCAGCAGCAGCTTCTTCAGCGGGAGCTTCTTCTTTGTTGAGAAGTGCGCGGATAGAAAGGCTTACTTTGCAGTTTTCCATGTCGATGTCTGTGATCTTTGCATCAACAACCTGACCTTTTTCAAGAACTTCTGCAGGACTTGCGAGTTTCTTGTCAGCAATCTGGGAGATGTGGATAAGACCGTCAACGCCGGGAATGATCTGTGCGAATGCACCGAAGGGCATCATGGAAACGATGGTTACGGGAGCAACGTCATCAACGTTGTATTTGTCGGTGAAGAGCTTCCAAGGATTGGTGTCTTCAGTCTTGTAGCCGAGAGAGATTCTGTTCTTTTCACGGTCGAAGTCCTTAACGAATACTTCGAGAGTATCGCCGATGGAAACAACGTCCTTGGGAGAAGAAATTCTGAGCCAGGAGAGTTCAGAGCTGTGAACCATACCGTCAACGCCGCCGAGATCAACGAATGCGCCGAAGGATGTGAGGCTCTTAACCTTACCTGTGTAGTGCTTGCCAACTTCGATTTCTGCCCAGAAGTTTTCAAGCAATGCTTTTCTTTCTTCTCTGGCAACAACACGAATGGAACCAACAGCGCGTTTTCTGTCTTCCTTGATGTCGATGATTTTGAATTTCTGCTTTGTGCCAACGAGGGTCTGGAGATCGCCGTCCTTCGGAACGGTGGTCTGAGATGCGGGAATGAAGATCTTCTGAGAGAGAGCGTATACGATTACGCCGCCCTTAACAGCTTCAGTAACTTTGCCTTCAAGAATTTCGTTTGCTTCCTTTGCTTCGAGAACCTTTGCCCAGTTGTTGTGAGCATCGATTTTCTTCTTGGAAAGGGTAGCGATGCCGTCGAGGTCGCTGACTCTTACAGCAACTGCTTCAACTTCGTCGCCGACTTTGAAGAGCTCTTCGAGCTTTGCCTGAGGATCATCGGTAACATTTTCAATGGTGAGAATACCGGTAACCTTAGAGCCGATGTCAACATGGACTTCGGTGCCGGATACCGATGTTACGATTCCCCGAACGGTGTCTCCTGTATTTAAAGTTTTGAAAGATTCTTCAAGAAGTTGTGCGAAATTTTCCTGTTCGCTCATGGTGT
>CAYXQF010000007.1:0-37224 GCA_964466625.1 uncultured Lachnospiraceae bacterium
CACATCTTTTTTCGCTTTGCAACACTTTGCGCAATTTCCTATGCAATAAAAAAGACTTCTCTTTCGAGAAGTCTTTTTTTGCATAAGATTAGGTTCCGCCGAGACCGGAGTGTTCGATACCCTGAACGAGCTTTCTCTGACAGAAGCAGTACATGATAACGAGCGGAATGACAACCAAAAGACCTGCTGTGTTCTTAACAGCAACTTCAAATGTTGCTTCGTTCGCACCTGCCTGATCCTTGAGAAGATCAAGAGTTTCGGGCATGATGGACCAGAAGCGGTTGCTGGTAAGGAGCAAGTGTTCAGAGGAAGGCATGAACGTATTGACATAGAAGATGTCAGTCCACTGCCAGGAGAACGCGAGAATGAAGATGGTGATAAGCATCGCACCGGAGATCGGAATGATGATGTTGAAGAATGTTTTGAAAACACCGTAACCGTCTACGTAAGAAGATTCTTCGAGTTCGTCCGGAACGCCGCGATAGAACTGACGCATCAAGAAAATGAAGAGACCGTTCTTAAATGCAAGACCCGTAAGGGAGAGCAAGATCATCGGCGCATAAGTGTTATAAAGACCCTGAGTAAGTCCCAATGCAGAATAAAGTCCTGTTGCCTCAAAGATACCGAAGATATCGAAATAGAGGAATTTCTGCACGAATGCAGAGGCCAAGATCTGGTGAGGAACGATCATGGTAAGCATAACGATGAGGAAGATCGCGTTACGACCTTTGAATTTGAATTTCGCAAAACCATAGCCGATAAACGCACAGATGAAAGTCTGAATGATCGCGCATACCGCAGACAAAATGAAGGAGTTCAAAAGTGCCTGGAAGTAATGGTTTTCGATGATCAAATATTTGTAAGTGTTCAATGTCGGATATTTCGGAATAAGTTTTACGTCACTCTGAATGAAGTCCAAGGGACTCATGAAGGACGCCGAAATCTTCGAGAAGAACGGGAAAAGAATGATATAGGAAAGACCGAGAAGCAAAACGAAACGGAAAATAGCGATAAGAATTCTGGTGTAGAATCTGCTATTGAGATATTTTGCTTTCATTCTCTCTTTCAGGGAGGTTCTTTCGAAATCGACCCTGATCTTATTTTTGGATTCTTTCAACACACGGGGTGTTTCTTGGCTCTTATTCATAGTTTTTCCTCCCTTCCTTATTCACCTTTACGGTTATAGAATACGAAGTTCTTGAAGATCAATGCAACAAGACCAAGAGCAACAATTACGACCGCGAAGTAGGTCCAAGCTGCTGCAGACTGCAGACCGCTGGGAACGCCATCGGGGGAGATCGCAATGATTGCCTGCATAACTTCGTTCGACTCTGCTGTGAAAGAGTCAATGATGGTATAGAATGCGTTAACAAGAATCATCGGGCTGATCATCGGGAAGGTGATCTTCCAGAATGTTTCCCAAGCTGTCGCGCCTTCCATCTGGCAGGATTCATAAATCGAGGGGGAGATGGACTGCAAACCGGAAAGGAAGATAAGCATCTGTACACCGGAGCGGTTAACGATACTATAAATATTGTTAACGAGGCTGGTGAGCATGGTTACAACCGTACCGCTAAGACCAAGGCCGCTGAGCATCATGTTCATATCCATAGCGCTCACGATGTTGCCTGTTTCATTCGCAGTACCCATATCGATGCCTTCAGTGCTCTGCATGGATTCCAAAATGGTGTTACCTACACCGTCGATCTTTGCGATAATACCCGCGCCTACAACGACAGGGATAAAGAAGATCGCACGGAAAGTAGTACGGCCAATCATCTTCTGGTTCAAAAGAACCGCAACGAAGAGAGAGAGCATGACGATGATTACGATATCAACGATCTGTGATACAAAGCTTGTGAAGATAAGTTCGATAAAGGTCTTACCTTCCGTGTCAACGGTCGTCATCAACTGTTTAGCAAAGTTATCAAAACCGACCCAGGTGAGCGAATACCCGCCGCCTTTGATGGCGGGTATCGCGTTGTACTGAGCAAAGCTATAAATGAAGGATTCATAAATAACGTTTGCATAGATGAAAACAATACCGAGAATAAACGGAAGAACAAAGATCCAACCGCATCTGTTTCTTCTTTCGATCAGAGAGGCGCCTCTGCGTTTTTTCTTGGTTTGACCGGACGCAAGAGCGGTGTTATTTGTTTTGATGTCTTTAGTCATTTTACCACCTCTCCTTTCATCAGTTCATAGTGTAAGACTGCGGAGCAACTTCAACATATTCTGTTGCGGAAACAGGAACAAGAACAGTGCTTGTTGTGTAGTTGAAGTAGCAAGTTGTGCCGTCTTCGTTTGTGAGTTTAACAACGTGATCAGTGCTCTTTGTGATTGCGGAAAGTGCTTTATCAAGAGCGTTCTTTGCACGTGTGATCTGTTTTTCATTGCCGGTTGCAAGAGCAGCAGCATAGTTCTCATAAGCTTCGTCATAAGTCTTGAGCTGACCTGCTGTGGGCTGAATGGAAGTAACAGCTTCATAAGTGAGTTTATCAAGCGAGATCGCTTTGATATCCTTAGTGTTTACGAAAGATTCTGCGCCGAGAATGTAGATACCGCCGTTTACTTCAATCGCTACATCGTAAGCGTTGTAGTTGATATAGAATACGGTTTCGTTGCCGTTGTCTTCGGTATAAGTTACGGAAACAACGTCTTCTACGTTATACTTGTTCGCAAATTCTTTGGAAAGTGTTTCTCTTTCAAGAAGCTTATTGTATACATTTCTGTATGCAATTTCTTCCTGAAGTTTTGCAGTAGCTTCGGTTTCCATAGAGTTGAAACGGAGTGTGTCAACTTCGTCCATTGTGTTGAGGTACAAAGTTTCTGCTGCTACAAATGCGTTGTGAGTATTGTTGTACTGACCGAACATGAATGTTGCCATGGTTTCGTCCATACGGTAAGCGGTAAGGAATTCATGGTCTGTGATGGTCGCTGTCTGGAGCGAGCCGATCGCTGCGTTGAGCATATTGTAGTAGCTTACTACGTCATCTCTCCATGTTTTGTAAGCAACGGAGTAGTTATCAGAAAGGCCCATCGCATATGCGCTCTTGAGCTCGGAAACATTCTGATAAGAGAGCAAGAAATAAAGTGCCGCGCCGCTTTCGAGAGATTTCAAAACTTCGTACTGAACGTCACCTTCGGTATTGATGATACCGCCGGCATAATTCATATAACCGTGGAGAACGATACCGATGAAAGGAACGGAGTAAGAAGAAATCTGATAACGGCTGTTGTCAAGAGGAAGATCAACAACGTCAGTTGCGTAAGGAAGCGCATAAGCGTTACCGCCGCTGACAAGAACTTTACCGTAGCTATCTTTCATAACTGCAAGAAGTTCCTGCGTATTGACTTTGGAATCTTCACGGGTGATCGGGTAATCTTCGTTGTAGTCGGAGCTCAGCACTTCACCAAGAGACATGGCAGCGATTGCACCAACATTGTATTCGTTGTAATCTTCTGCGAATTTCTCAAAGAGCTTGAGATATGCGCCGGAAGAAACAACGTTCTTCATGCCGAAGTTCATGATGGACTGATATACATAGTCGTAATCACGCTGTGTAGAATATCTGCCACTCATGGTCTGTGCTGCGTGTTTACGGAAATTGAAGCCACTGAAAGTCTTCACCCAAGCAACACTTGCGAAATCGAATTCGGGATATACACCGATGCCGTTTTCAGAAGCATAAGCAAGAAGCTTTTCAAGACCTTTTTCACCGCCGACCGCTTTAGACCAGTCAACATAAGAGGGATAGTAAGGTTTGGACATATTACCGTTTGCAAAACCTTCAAGAATGAAGTTTACATTGGTAATTCCCTCACTCTTGAGGTCATCAGCCATTGTGATAACGTCTTCAAAAGTGGTAAGGGGCTTGGTTACGGTCACAGGAATGGAAAGAATGGTATCTTCTGCTTCAAGTGCGCCGAAGGAGTGGATATAAAGAGGAATAGAGGATTCTACTTCGCCTTTTACGAGTTCATCAATAGCGCCGTTACGGATAAGATAATCGCGATATGCGTTAGCCATGCCGACGTAAGAAGATTCGTAAGTGCTTTCGTCATTGGAAAGCAAGGTGTAGCGAATGGTGTAGTTGCCTGTATACTTAGTGTCATTTGTTGCTGTCATGCTCGCAGAACTGTTACCAATGGAAGAACCTGTGGTAATAGAGTCACTCTGCTTAATATTGAACAAAGCGTATACGGTGCTGTATTCGGTAGTACCGGAAGCACCAGCCCAAGCCATTTCACGGAGGTTAGCACGAATGGAAGCGAAAGAATCGCCCTCTTCGATAATTGCAACAAAGCCGCGGTCATAAGCTTCAGTAACGATCTTATCACCAACAGCAGGTTTGCCTTCACCACGGGAAACGCTCTTGGAAACTTCGTAACCTTCGGTAAGACCGAATACGGGGATACGAACGTCTGCAGCGTTTGCGTCGGTAGCGGAAAGAGTTTCAAGCGCGTAGTCCATGCCATAGAGCGTACAGCCCTGGATACCGGACTTAATGGAACCATCAGCATTATAGTAAGAAAGAAGTGTACCGGAACCGTCGGGAATGAAAACATAACCGTCGTTTCTAACGACCTTACCGCCGCTGGAGGACTCAGCACCTGTGGTCTTCAATGTTGTGCAACCGAAGTAAGGAAGCAAAACAAGGCTTTCCAAGGTGTAGTTGGTTTCGTTGTAACGGATACTCTTCGCGGGAATGCTTGCGGTCAGACCGTATTCATCGATCGTGTATTCAACAGCAAGACGGAAGAGCGGAGGTTCTTTTTCATCGCCTTCATAACCTGTGATCTCATGGTCTTCTTCCAATTTGTCATAGGTGTATTCGGGGCAGTATTTACGGATAAGATTTTCGATGTTTTTCTTAGCACGTTCACCGATACCCATCAAAACGTACATCTGTGCACCTTCGTTATCAACGAGGTACTGGTAGGATTCGGGGCGTTCGGGAGAAGGGATAGACTGAGGATCGTAAACGGAACCTTCTTCAGCAGGGCCTACCAAAGTGTAGAGCGCACTGGATTCAAGAATACCTTTATAGATCTGGCGTTCTTCACTGGTCATTTCCACTTGGTGGAAAGCAAGAACGTCGAGAATCTGGGTTTCGAATCTGGATTTTTCGATCCACTGAGGAATGAGTCGTTTGGTTTCAACGGTACCGAGCGCGTATTCAACGCGAACACCGTTGGAAAGAACCTTGTAAGTGATCTGACCGCCTGCAATCGCAGCATCTGTGTAGCTGAACATCGTACCGGTGGAACCGGTTTCTGTGTCAGAGTACGTAAGAATGATCTGAGAAAGAAGTGCATGACGAATCTTGTCGTTGTCGCCGGAAGACGAAGATGAAGACTCCGTATTTACAGCAACGTCATAGGGGTTGGAGAAAGTATATTCTCCGGTTTTTGTATTTTTGAGAGCAAATTCACCGGACGCTTTATCGAAATAAAGAGCGTATCCGTCTTCCTTGCTTTCATACATGAGCGTCATGGTCGCAACCTTAGCCTCCTGAGAAGTATAAGACACCGTGGGGTAAGTTGTGATATCCACGCCGCTTGTAACTTCGTCAGCCGCGAAAACAGGCAGGCTCACAGCAGAAAAAGCAAGCAGAATTGCCAGAATCGCTGAAAGAATTCTGATTTTTTTCATTTATTTCCCTCCTGTCATTCCAAACGGTAGGATACTTCTGTGATGATGTCTCTCACCATTGCAATCATACGAGTGATCAAGTTTGTAAAGAGGAGCATCACGAACAGGATAAATACCATGCCGACGATTGTGAAGAGTGTAATAACAATATTTCTACCCATGGAATAACCGTGCGTTGTCATGGAGCCGAAGAAAATCAACATGCCCATCCAAACGTAGGAAAGACCAAGGAGAAGTGTTACGAATTGTGCTTCGGAAAGCGAGAAGAAGTTGGTAGCGATCGTTGCGGGAATACCGAGGAGCGGAATCGGAACAAGCGCATAGGAAGAAGCAATAAAGATATCTTTGAAAGTACCTTCGCCATCAAACAAAGTGGTAAGACACCAGTTTGCAACGCACCAAAGCATCAGAGGACCAAGAACGGTAACAACAGGAAGAACGAGGTTAACCTGTTTTCCGCCGCCAAAGAGGTAAGCAGAACCTACCATCTGGTAAGCAACGGAGAATACCGTCAAAGCTATGATGCAGAGCGCACCTCTTACAGAACCGCGTTTTTCATGTTTCAAATCCCAGAAACCGTCAAACGGGTGCAGGATTACGTAGAAACCATAGAGGAATTCTTCCCAAAGAGTACGTTTTCCAACTTTGGTTTCGCCCGCTTTATTCTTCTTGCCAACATAGCCAAGCGCTTTGGCAAGGAGCACGATTACAACAACAACTACGGGAAGAATCCAAAGAATATTTCTTTCAACCCAGTCTTTTCTCCAAGCTTTGAATGCGATGGAGTAGTTTTTAGTTTCAGAAGCATCTTTGTAGTATTCCATAGCTTCTTCGTACTGACCCTGACGGTAAAGGTTTCTACCGATACCAACGTAAGCCGCGTCGAAGTTGATGTTTCTTCTGAGGATATCCTGCCAGTCAGAGAATGCCACAGAATATTCACGATTTGCGTTGTGCATGAGAGCCTGGTCGATTACGTCGCCGTAGTCAGTTCTCTTGAAGATCGTGATGGAGTTGAGGATACTGTCAAGAACGTAGATATCGCTGCCGTTATAAGTGATCGCAGTAGGAGAAGAAAGGTTACCGAGCTGCTTGCCCTTGTCACCGAACGCGAAAAGCATATTGCCTTCACTGTCATAGGTATAGATCTTGCTTCTCTTGGAGTCAAGAACAGACCACATACCGTTGGGACCCATTGCGATATCCACAAGTGTAGAAGGACCGTTTTCTGCTGCCATGTCACCCATGTCGTTAAACACAACTTCACCGGCAGGCATTACGAAACCATTACGAACGGTGATATCGTCACCTTTCGCGTTAAGACGTTTAACAGGAGCATAATCAGAATCGGTCGCACCGGATTTGATCGCAGAAGAAAGTTGTTCTTCGCCATCTTGGTCAAAGACGATCGTTGCCCAAACAACGCCTTCATCGTCAAGAGTAAGGCTCTGATAAGGAGTAGAGATATACGCTTCGGTTACAACGTTCGGGAAAATCATACGACGGATACGAACAGCCAAGGAAACGGACTGTGTCTGTGCGCCGAGGAAACCCTGGAAAGAACCGTCGGGATTCAAAGCGATAATACCGGAATAAGTGGTGGAAGATACGATATACATGGTACCGGAAGGAGCAACTGCTACGGATACCGGACGGAATACGGTATCAGAACCCATGACGTCCGCAGTAGGAGCACCTACCGTGGATTTGAAGTTACCTTCAAGGTCAAAAAGCACGATACGGGAATTCTGTGTATCACAAACGTAGATGGTATCTTCGGAAACGAACAAACCTTCAGGACCGGAAAGTGCGTCAGGGTTACCGTGTTCGTTGTAGAAAGTGGTGATCTCGAAATCGTAAACGAGATCGGGAGCAGGAGTAAGAACAACCACGCGGTTGTTGCCTGTATCGGAAATATATACGTTACCGGTGTATTCGGAAACGAAAAGTTCCTGTGCTCCGTTAAGAGGGGTTGCCATGTTCATGGTGTAAGCATCGATCGCTGCCTGAGGTGTATATGCATGAGGAGAGAGCGCTGCTTCACCGTCAATGGTGTAGGTGTATGTCTGGTACGGAGCCGCCGCCGCCGAAGCCTGGAATGTGAACAAGCCGGCGAGGAGGACGAAACAGAAAACCAGCGCAAAAATACGAGTAAGCTTTTTCAAAATTGCATCCTCCCTTTCTTAGTCTTTCATACCGGAAGTAGACATGGTTTCTACAATTCGGCTCTGGCTGAATACGAATACCAATACAGGAACGATCAACATAACGATGGAAGCCGCAGCGCCGACGCCCGCACGGGCGATACCGCCGGATACGATCTGCTGGATCGCATAGTTGAAGGTTTTGAGCTGTTCACTCTGGATATACATAGTGGAACCTGTATTCCACAAATCCTTGAAGGAGTAAACGATAAGGGTGAGCCAAGCAGGCTTAACCATCGGCATTGCGATTGTCCAGTAAGTACGGATTTCGCTGGAACCGTCAAGACGAGCAGACTCAAGAACGGCATCAGAGATACCGGATACCATGAACTGACGCATAAGGAACATACCGAGCGTTGCACCCCAAGCGGGAACGATGATCGCCCAATAAGTATCAATAAAACCAATAGTACTCATGGTAAGATAGTTTACGATACCGGTTACAGTTGCGGTAAACATAAGAGAGTAACGAACTGCACCGAAGAGAAAGTTTCTACCGGGGAACTTGATCTTGGATACAACGTAAGCTGCAAGCGAACCAAGTGCCAAGTTACCGAATGTACCGGCAACGGAGATCAGCACGGTATTGAAGATATAACGAGAGAAAGGAACCCAAGAAGAGGTCATGCTCTTGAACATATCTGAGAAGTTCGAGAACGTAGGGTTAACTACATAGAATTTCGGAGGATAGTTCCAAAGTTCATCAAGGGGCTTCAAGGACTGCACTACTGCGTAGTACATCGGGATAAACATGAAAGCACCAAAGATAACCAGGAATACTGTGATACCGAAGTCGCCTCCCGCAGAACGGGTGAGGACAACTTTATGATTTCGAGTTCTTAGTTTTTTTACTTTTGCCATATCAGTGTCCCACCTTATTCAGCATTTTATTAACAAGAACGTTGGAGCCCACCATCATCGCAAAAAGCACAACCGCAATTGCAGAGGAATAACCAACTTCGAAACGCTGGTTACCGTAGTCCTGAAGGTGATGCATGATCGTATGAGCAGCGTAGTTAACGCTGGGGAAACCTGCAAGGTCGTTTACGATGGTACCAAAGTTGAAGGACTGGGTGATCGCCATAACCGCACCGAAGAGCATCTGCTGCTTCATGTTCGGAAGAGTTACAAACCAAAGTTCCTGCCAACGGTTTTTGATACCGTCCACCGCAGCTGCTTCGTACTGATCCTTCGGAATGGTCTGCAAACCACCGATAAAGGAAAGGAACGATACACCGAGAGAGGTCCAAAGAGCAACTACGATACAAAGGGGCATTACATAAGTTTCACTCTTAAAATACTGGATCGGCTCCTGAATAATGTCAAGACGCATCAAAATGGAGTTTACATAACCATAAGAGTCACCATCGAAGAGAACCTTCCAGATAAATGTCATACCTGTGGAAAGAGACGGTGCATAGAAGATCAAAGTAACAACGGCTCTAATCTTCGGAGGAAGTTCGTTAATGAACCAGGCTGTGAAAAGGGAGAGGATATAGGAAACCGGTCCCGTCATAACAGCGAAGATAAGTGTGTTTCCAACTGCCTGGATAAAGATATCGTCATCAAGGAACAGACGCATATAGTTATCAAGGAAGATAAACTTCGGCGGCTCGATCATGTTAAAGATCGTGAAGCTGAAAAACACAGAAAGAATAACCGGCAAAATGGTAAAGGTGAAGAAAATAAGGTAGTACGGCGCACACATGAGGTAAGCTGTGTAGTTACGCTTAATTTCTTTCCATGTCCACTGCCACTTTGTCATTTCTTTACGCGCCACGGGCTTAGGCGCTTTCTGTTTTGCTGCAACAGTTTTTTCTGACATGTCCGTATTCTCCTTTGTTAGAATTTATTTGGAAGGGATATAGAATTCACGGGTCAATTCATCACGTTTTCTCGCAAATTCAGCGTTGATGGTTTCTGTGTAGTCCATCAAAGATTCAGCGGGGTTCGCGTCATTGTTGTAAACATTAAGGAATGCAAATTCAATGTTACGAGCGATGATATAAGAACCGGGCATTTCCGGTACGCCTTTAAGGTTAGCAAACTGGTTCTTGATTTCCTTGAGTTCGTTTGCTGTCCAAGACATATCATTGAAAGCTTCCATGTTAGCGGTTGCGTACTTACCTGCAGGACCGAGAAGAGCAACGAGTTCGTTTGCGTACTGACCCTGAACGGTAGCACCCATCCACCACTTGATGAACTTGAAACCTGCTTCGTCAGTACCTCTGTCAGCAGCGTCCATCATGATAACGATGGAGTTGATGGTGGTAACGATGGAGCGGTTTACTGTGCCATCTTCCTGAACGGTACCGGGAACGGTTGTAAAGCCCCAGAGACCTTTAAGTTCAGGTGCGAAAATAGTAAACTGGTTGTAATAGGTAATATAGTCACCAATAAAGAGAGGCATTTCACCGGAACGGAAACGGTTCGCTGCGTCATAAGTCAACGGGAAACGATACGTTGTAAAGAAGTTGCAAAGCTGAGTAAATGCGTCGAGCGTTACGTCTTCGTTAAAGGAAATTTCAGTACCGCCGTTGATATAAAGTTCGCCGCCGTTCTGATAGATAAACATATTTGTGATACCGATATCACGGCCCATACCTACAAGGTAGTTCTGGCTTACAAGAATCGGCATGATCGCATTGAATTCGTCCCAAGTGGTAGGAACTTCAATACCGAGCGAAGCAAAGATATCTTTGCGGTAGAACATTACGTTAAAGTTTTGTTTTTCGGGAACACCGTAAACAGCAGTTTCACCATCGGGAGAACCGAGAGCAACTGTAAAGGGTACCCAAGCGGATTCATGGAAGTATGTCTGAAGTTCATCGAAGCCTTCGTAATCGGAAAGGTCAAGAACCGCGCCACGAACCGCGTAGTTGATACAGTCGGAAGAAGTTACGTCCATCATAACGTCGGGGCCAACGCCTGACAGAGTCGCAGGAAGAAGTGTACCTGCCGTAACGAGCTTCAGATTGATACCGATGTCCGGATATTCTCTGCCGAAGCTTTCATCAATGATCTGACGAATAATCTGTGTGTATTCACGGGAAACAGTGGTCCAAACTTCAATATTAGTAACATCTTCGCCAGTTGCGGAAGAACCGAAGGAAGAGTTATCGCGAATGAAGCTGTAAAAGAACATCTGGATTTCATACCAAAGATCAGCGAAGAAACCGCCTTCTGCTTTGGGAAGTTCACCGCCTGCGGGCTGAACGATGATGTAGTCAAGGATCAAAGCCTGCTGACCGATGTTGTTGATCCAAGTACCAAGGTTACCGATATAAGACTTAAGCTGTGTGAAGTTCTTAGCGATCTGACGTTCACTGTTTGCCGCCATCTTTTCAAGAACACGGGCAACGTTTTCGATCGTCGCATTTGCTTCACTAGACTTACCGCCTGCAATTTCCTTGATCTCCTCAGAGATCGCGTAAAGCTGTTTGGAGAGCTTGCCCATTTCGGAAATTTCATCAGGAATACGTTTGTAGTAGCTATAGTCCATGTACGGGTCAGGATCAGAACCGGAAATCTGAAGGATCTTGATGTAGATCGCATTGATTCTGGTTACACAATCACGGATTTCCGCGATCATCTCACCGAGGTTACCATAGTTAACTTCGAGCTTGATGGTGTGTACGCCTTCGTCAAGATAAAATTCAAATTCGGTATCGCCGTCGCCAAGCGCGCCAACCTGCCACTTGTCACTGTAAAGGAATTCGAGGTTGTTTGCTTCCTCGAAAGGAACTTCGCCGTCAATATAGACTCTGCGGGATACGAACAAACCTTTGATCGCGTCCTGAAGGAATCTGGTGTTGATGGTGTACATGCCCGCTTTACCTTCGGGAATGGTGATCTGCCATTCGATCCACTGACCAACGGAAGCCCAGTTATAAGAACCGTTCTTACCGCCGATATCGTTGATCCAAGTGTAGCTTGCGTGCTGAGGGCTGGTAGCAGCGGAGGTTCTGTCATTCTGACCATAAATGGTGCTGGAAGAAGTAGCAAGACAGAATTCTGCTTCCAATTTAATAATAGAGTCTGCGGGAGCTGCAGTGTGACCTGCTGCCGCATGCTGTGCCTTGTATTCTTCATAAGAGATCAAGGTTGTTCTTTCGCGAAGTATGGGATTTTCAACCACAACAGGCTCTTTCTGTGCCTCAAGTGTGATTGTGTGTTCACCCGCTTCGAGATAGAACCAGAACTCACCGTTGTAGTAACCGGTAGGGTCTGTTACCGCGTAGTCTGTCCAAACAGGTGCTTCCGCTTTGGACGGACGACGGTCGTTTTCCGCACTGTCCTTTTCGTAAAGGATATCCGCGATGTTACCGTTTTCATCGTAAACGATCTGATCTTCGGTCAAAACGTCTATCCAACGTTTAGTCATGCGGAGATTACGAACTTCGGTGAAAGGAACTTCGCCGTCAATGCGAAGTGTTCTTTCTACGTCAGTTGCCTTGGACTCAACTGCGTAGTAAGGAATTTCGATCGCATAGAGTGCGGTTTCGGGAACGGTCACTGTCCACGAAACACTGCCGGTATCGGGAAGGTAGACAACATTTGTCTTGCCCTCGAACTCCGCTTTGACCTCTGCGCCCTCGGGGAGAGCGTCCGCGATCAATTCGGACTGGATCGGTTCACCCGTGTAAAGCGGGTAAGTACCGTATTTTTCCCTATACTCGTTCCATGTGTCATCTCCGAGTATTTCAAGAGCTTCTGCGGTTACAGATTCATCTTTCGTTTTTGTAGATGTAGATGCCGCAAACACACCGGAAAAAAGACCGGTCAGCATCAGAACACTGAGAACCAGAGCGAGAACTCTTGTAAGCTTTGAGTTTTCCATAGATTTTCCTCCTCTAACGGAATTTAATGTACTAACAGCTAAAACCCCGTGCCGTTTTTTGTAAAGCGACACAATAGCGCTTATTACTTTAATATACTACCACTCAATTCACAAAAAATCAATAATTTCAGACACCACTTTTTTCATCCTTTTGTGTGATATTCCCGAAAGCAGGCACCCCAAAACGGCATTTTTTGAAGAGAAAGTCCTCGCGCGCGCAACATATTTAATATGATGAATTTTATAAACTTACATTTCAAAAAAGCATCTCCGTAAAGAGTTTTTGTAATTTACCGTCACAAAAGCACAGACAAAAAAACACCTGCATTTTGCTTGATTTTTCAACAAAATGGAATGTACGCAAATCGATTGTTTTCGTTTGGTAAATTGTATTTAACAATCAATTTTCAAGGTCCATCATCATCCCAAAACACCCCGACTTCTTTTTTTGGTGAAATTAAACAAATTAAGAAGCTGCCGTTTGACAAGAAGACAACTTTCACAAAAAAAGAAAAACCACCGTTTTTTACGCAAAAAAACGGTGGTTTTTTCTAATATTTAATTTTATTGAACTGATTATCGCCTTTTTTATTAGCGAGTCTGTTCAAGTTCTTAAACAATGATTCCGCCGAATAAAATTCGGTCATTTTCATAAAAAACAACGGATTGACCGGGTGTGATCGCACGCACAGGACGGTCAAAATGCACTTCTGCCGTGTCCCCGAAAATGCGCACGGACGCCATTTCCGGCTTTGCCGCATAGCGTATTTTCGCCTCTGCACGCACCTGTGCATAATCCCCGGGAGCAAGCTTCATAAAATTCAAAGTGTTGCATGTGAGATGATCGGAAAAGATGCGTTTTTCATCATCGGCAAGCGTCACGGTGTTCAGCTTCGGATCGATCGAAACGACAAAGGCAGGCTTGCCGAGCGAGATGCCAAGACCTTTTCTCTGCCCCACGGTATAACGAATGATGCCCTCATGCGTTCCGAGTTTTTTTCCGTCCATATCCACAAAATCGCCTTTCGGAAATTTACCAACAGCGTTTTCAATATAAGAAACGTAATCGTTCGAGGGGATAAAACAAATCTCCTGGCTTTCCGGCGCATCTGCCGCAGGAAGTGCGAGTTCTTTGGCTTCTGTTTTGATATCCGCTTTCGACATCTTGCGAAGCGGAAACGCCAACATCGAAAGTTGCTCTTGCGTCAAGCGCCAAAGAACGTAGCTTTGATCTTTTCTGCGGTCGTCCGCTTTCTCGATATAGTATCGGCCCGTCTCCTCGTCCTTGCCAACGTTCACGTAATGCCCCGTTGCCACGTGGGCAATTCCCTGCTCTTTCGCAAAATCACAAAGAGAAGCCACCTTCACATAGCGATTGCAGATCACGCAGGGATTCGGCGTTCTTGCCGCCGTATATTCGGAAAGAAAATCGTGAATGACGATATCGCGGAATTTTTCCGTGCAGTCGATCACGTGGAGCGGCACACCCACCGATTCTGCCGCGCGCTTTGCTCCTTCGATATCCGTATTTTCACTCATTTTCAGAACAGCACCGACCACGTCATAGCCTGCGCGCTTCAAAGCAAGCGCCGAATACGTGCTGTCAATGCCGCCGCTCATGCCGAGCAATATTTTCTCTGCCATATAAACCTCCGAAATCAGCGAAAAGATTCTGCCGCCGCAACGGCGAGTCTGTCGCATCGTTCGTTATATTCATGCCCATTATGACCGCGGATCCAGACAAAATCCACCTTGTGAACGGAAAGAAGCATCAAGATCTCTTCCCAAAGATCGGGATTGAGTGCAGGCTTGCCATCGCCTTTTTTCCAACCCTTAGCCTTCCAGGATTTCGCCCAACCTTTTGTGATCGCATCAACCAGATATTTGGAATCCGACCAAAGCTCCACCTCACAAGGTTCTTTCAGCGCGCGAAGTCCCGCGATCGCCGCGGAAAGCTCCATGCGGTTATTCGTCGTCTTCGCTTCACCGCCCGAAAGCTCTTTTTCCACGCCGCCGTAAACGATGATGCACCCCCAACCGCCGGGGCCGGGATTGCCCTTGCAGGCGCCGTCCGTATACATTTTTATCTTTTTCATATAGTTCTCCGATTTTTATTTGATGATTGCCTCAAATCGTCACCGTTATTCCCTCGTCCTGCGATTGTCTTGCCGCAAGCGCGGTTTTTGTCGCAAAGAATGTATCTTCGGCAGAAACGCGGCACACGCCTTTTCCCTCGATCTCAAGAATAAATTCCTCGAAAAGCTCAGTTTCGGTGTTCACAAGAGGAAGTTCTCTCTCCCCTTCCCCGTCAATGACATAAACTTTACCGCCACGCACTTCCAAAATACCTTTTTCGCCGACAAGGCGCAAACGGTCGTCGTCATGTGTCGGCGCCATCTTCGGGCGCATCACGTCTGCCGAAACCGATGCCATTTTGCCACCCGCACAAGCAAAAACGCAGAGCGTGGACGCTTCCATCGTGCCGTTGCCTGCATTGCAAGCGGTACTGCCGTATGCCGTTGCCGCAATAGGACGAAGACCACCGATGCGTTCCACCCATTCGATGGCATGGATCGCCACCCACGGGATCGTGCCGCCGTAGCGCGCACGATCGGAATAAAATTTCTCGCGGTTACCCATGCGGTAAGATTTCTGCGCGTTGGCAAGACGGATATCCCCAAGCGCGCCGCTCTTCACAAAGCGATATGCCGTTTCAAAATGCGGAAGATAGTCGATACCAAACATGCCCGTAAAGCAAAGATTTTTCTCTGCCGCATATTTTTCTTTCATTTCATAATATGTCTTTTCGAGAAGCGCAAGCGTTTCAAGGTCTGTCGCCACGGGCTTTTCACAAAAGACGGAAATCCCCATTTGGAGTGCTTCCATCGCGATCTTGCCGTTATCCGCCATGACGGTGTTTATCACAGCCACATCAGGCTTCTCCTGCACAAGCATCTCTTTCCAATCCTCATAGATCTTCGGTGCGAAGCCGAATCTTTCAAGGTTTTTCATCGCCCTCCCTTGAAAATCCTCTGCATCGGGAAAGACAATGCCGGAAAAATTCATACCGTATTTTTTCGCCGTCGCAATCGCATAAGCATAATGCCCGATTGTACCAATCTGAACAAGTTTCATAAAAACTCCCCCTTAATTCCCTTTAATTTTATCCCAATAAAGCTTTGCCGCCTGCTCTGTTTTGTTCTCCCCATAAGTATAAAAATGGACATTTTTCAGATCATCAGGCAAATACTGCTGTTTGATATAATGGTTCGGATAATCGTGCGGATAGAGATAATTCTGCCCTTTTTGCGAGGAATTTTCTCCATCGAAATGCACGTTTTGCAAGCATCTGGGGAACGTTGCACCTTTGCCTGCTGCCACCGCATCCGTCGCGGCGTGCAGTCCAAGATAAGCAGAATTGGATTTCGGCGAAGTAGCAAGAAGCACCGCCGCGTTGGCAAGAGGGATCTTCGCTTCGGGAAGTCCAAGTTCTCTCGCGCTTTCCACGCAGGAGCGCACGATGACCGCCGCCATCGGATAAGCAAGCCCGATATCTTCGCTTGCAATCACTTGCAAACGGCGGCATACCGAAATCAGGTCACCCCCCGCGAGGAGTTTGGAAAGATAAAAAAGTGTGGCATCGGGATCCGAGCCGCGGATGGATTTCTGCAAAGCGGAGAGCAGATCATAATGACCGTCACCGTCCTTATCGAAGCCTGCCATGCCCATCACCTCAGGGAGAAACGCGCGAACGGCATCTTCTGTGATCGCATCGTATACGCTGGCAATGTTTTCATAAAGCCCCACCGCACGTCTGGCGTCCCCTGCTGCCGCCGAAACGATCATCGAAAGTGCATTTTCCTCCAAAGAAACCGCCTTTCCCGTTTCCTCAGCAAAGATTTTTGCCGCTCGGCGCACCGCCATTTTCAGTTCATTTGCTGTCAGCGGCTTAAATTCAAAGACCGCCGAACGGGAAATAATTGCAGGATAGATATAAAAATAGGGATTTTCCGTTGTGGAAGCAATGAGAGTAATTCTTCCGTTTTCTATAAATTCAAGCAGCGATTGCTGTTGCTTTTTATTAAAATACTGCATCTCATCAAGATAAAGAAGCACACCGCCCGTGCCAAGAAGCGAGCCGCTTTCAGCGATGACAGTCTTTACGTCAGCAAGACTCGCACTCGTGGCGTTGAGTTTATAGAGCGTTTTTCCTGCCGCCTTGGCAAGAATGTTTGCCGCCGTAGTCTTACCCGTTCCCGACGGACCGTAAAAGATCATATTCGGGATATGCCCCACCTTTTGCATTTTCTGAAAAATGCCGTCCGCACCGAAAAGCTTTTGGTCACCCACCATATCGGCAAAGCTTTCGGGGCGCACCTTATCCGCCAAAGGTTGCTGTAACATAGCCATTTCTCCTTTATTTCACACAGTTAAAATCCCGAAAAGGGCAAATTTCGCATTTCGGTTTTTTCGCATCGCACACTTCTCTGCCAAACATCACGAGCCTGTGGCAAAAGTCCGTCTGTTTTTCGGGTTCCACGATCTTCACAAGCGCCCTTTCCACCTTTTCGGGCACAGCGCTTTCCACAAGACAGAGTCTGCCCGAAATGCGGATACAATGCGTATCCGCCACGATGCCGGGAATTCCGTAAATATCACCGAGAATGAGGTTTGCGATCTTGCGTCCCACGCCGGGAAGCGCCAAAAGCTCCTCCATCGTATCGGGAACTCTGCCGTCATACGCTTCACAAATAATGGCGGAGAATGCCTTGATGCTTTTCGCCTTGCTGACGTGAAGTCCGCAAGGACGGATCAATGCTTCGATGTGAGAAAGGGGAGCGTCCGCCATCGCGCGAGCGGTCGGATAGTGCGCAAAAAGATCTTCGCAAACGATGTTCACCCGCTCGTCCTTGCATTGCGCAGAAAGTCGAGCCATCACCAGCAGTCGCCACGGATCGCCTTCATAATGAAGCGCGCAAAGCGCTTCGGGATATCTTTCTTCCAGCGCGGCAACAACGATCGCCGCCCGTTCTCTTTTTTCGTTTTCATTTAGCATAGGACATTCTCCTTTCTCCATAAAATCAAAATTGCAGCCAATCCATTGGGGAGAGAGCAAATTCTTCTTTCAAAAGTTTTGTCAGCGTTGCCGCAGGAAGCCCCACCACGTTATAAAATTCGCCGTTTATGGTTTCCGCAAAGGAAGCGCCCTTCATCTGGATCGCGTAAGAGCCTGCTTTCCCCATCGGCTCGCCCGATTCCACGTACGCCATAATTTCTTCTTCAGAAAGCTCACGGAATTTCACGTCCGTGCGCGCGCACTGCGTAGCAATTCTTCCTTTATAATATATAGCCAGTCCCGAAAGCACGGAATGCCAGGAATCGGAAAGCATACCGAGCGTCAGAATGGCATGTGCCTCATCGAGCGGTTTGCCAATGATCAGATCGCGAAAGACAACTACCGTATCTGCGGCGATCACCAAAGTGTTTTCATAAAGCTCACCCTTGTCTTTCAAAAGAGCGAGAACCGCTTCACATTTTTTCTCTGCCGTCCTGATCACGTATTCGTTCGCTGTGGCACAGCCGTCCACATTTTCGTCCGCGTCAGAAACCACCACGCGGAAATGAGCGCCGAGCAGTTCCAAAATTTCTTTTCTTCGCGGCGAGGACGATGCCAATACGATATCGAGTTTTTTCATTTTTTGTTCCTTATATATTGATATGATTATAAT
The DNA here is from genome assembly GCA_964466625.1 of uncultured Lachnospiraceae bacterium. Taxonomy (GTDB): domain Bacteria; phylum Bacillota; class Clostridia; order Oscillospirales; family CAG-272; genus QALR01. The sequence continues at coordinate 18,430 of CAYXQF010000007.1, forward strand.
CTCTTGAATTTGGTTTTTGCGGGCAAACGTTTTTCTGCCTGCAAAATGATGGTATCCACCATGCGAGGTGTTTCGTCGGTAAAAATCATATGCGGGAAAAGTCCCGCGATGGGTTTATCCACCATGTAAAAAGGCACGCTGTTATAAAGCACGTTGCGGTGCTTATATTCTCTGCCGAGAAGAAATTCCGCACCCGTACGGTCTTTCAAAGGGGAAAAGCGATGGGTTTCGCAATAACGGCAAACAGCAGACGTTTTGATCTGCGTGCAGTTATCACGGATCACGCATTTTTCCATCGTCATCAGCGGCAAACGTCCGTAGGCAACGTAGCCTTTCGGGATCTGAGAGGCCAGCGCCGCGCTGACAGTCACGCCGATCTCGGGAGAAAGAACGACTGATGCAAATCCAAGCTTTGCATAGACCGCCGCACTTTCGGAATTGAAGATATTGAGGCGGAAATCGCCGTGCTTTTCCAAGCCGAGTCGGTCAGCAAGATGCGCTTGCCAAAGTCCCGAAACGAGTGCTTTTTTGCAACCGTGCGCCACCGCTTGTTTTGCCATTTCTTCGATTTCTTTGAGTTCGTGATCGAATGCCACGGGCGACAAAACGATGCCGATCTTTTCATCACCGCAGATTTTGTCCGCGTGCGCAAGATATTCCGTAAGCGGCAGGAAAATACGATCAAAATAGCTTTTTGCCTTTTCCGTCACCGTGTCAAAATAAAGAAAATGCGCTTGTTTTTCTTCCGATCTCACAAAGCCGTGCGAAAGCGGAAGTTTGCCGGAAAATTTCGGACAAGAAGGAACCTCTCCAATAAGCTTTTGCTCCATCTCCTCGCAAAGAGAACGACGCATCGCATTGATCGCAGAGATCGGCACGTTCACTTCGTCGCACGCGACATCAACCTTTTGGGGTGCAAACGCCGTCGCACCAAGCTTTGAAAGGTTTTCTGCGATACGCTCCCGACTCGTGGGTGTTTTTTCCGCGGCAACGGGAATATCCCCCGTGACCGTCACCGACACAGTTTCCCCATCGCGCAAAACCTCGCCCGTAAGTGCCGCAGGAGCACCCAAAACGAAAGAGGCTGAAAGCGACATCGGAATTTTTCTCGCCGCTTTTTTAGCGCCTTCCAGCGTAGCGGAGGTACGTTTATCCTCATCGGTGCGCACACCGAGCATATTTTTTGTAATATTTTCTTTGAAATAGCCGTCCGTAAAGCCCGAACGGGAGAAAAGCCCGGCCAGCTTTTGCATTTCTTCAGGTGTCGCACCGCGATGCTCGTCGATAAGCTTGCGATAAACAGAAATTACACCATAAACATAATCCGGTGTTTTCATTCTGCCCTCGATCTTAAAAGAAGCAATGCCTGCGTCAATAAGTTCAGGAACAAACTCAGCAAGACAAAGATCTTTTAAACTAAGCGCATACGGATTTTTCGTCTGATACGGCAGACGGCAAGGTTGCGCGCATTCGCCGCGGTTACCGCTGCGCCCACCAATGATGGAGCTCATCAGACATTGTCCCGAATGGCTGACGCAAAGCGCGCCGTGAATAAAAGCTTCCGTTTCGATGGGAGAATTTTCGCAAAGCGTGCGAAGATCGCGCAAAGGGAGTTCACGCGGCGCCACCATACGCGAAAAGCCAAGCGCTGAAAGCTCCTCTGCGGAAAGAACGTTCTGCCCCACCGCCTGCGTGCTGGCATGGAGATTCACGCCGGGGAAATATTTTGCCATCGCCGTCGCCAGCCCAAGGTCGGCAACGATGAAAGCGTCTGCGCCGAAGCCGAGCAATTTTTCCGCAAAGGAAAGCGCGCCTGAAAGCTCATTGGAAAAAAGCTGTGTGTTCAGCACGATATTGGTCTTCACGCCGTAAAGACGGCATTTGCGGATCGCACTTTGCAGCTCTTCATCGGTAAAATTGCTCGCGTTTTTTCTGGCGTTAAAGCTTTGCCCACCAAAATAGATCGCGTCAGCGCCTGCCATGATCGCCGCTTCCAGCGCTTCGGGAGAGCCTGCAGGTGCGAGCAACTCCGGTTTTACGATCTTATTTTTCATTCTTTTTCATCTCGCTGATCTCAAGCTTCAGACGAACGTTTTCGTCCAAAAGATCAAGCGCGCAAACGATCGCCGCCTGCGTTTTGGAAACGCCTGCCGCCGAAAGAGAGATTGTGCTGATACGGCGTGTCAACTCCGCCGCAAGCTTTTGAACGTACTCCGCGTCATTTTCGGAATTCAGCATCATTTCGATGCCTGCGATATTGAGTTTATGTGAAGTTTTCATTTGTTTTTCTCCTTTTTCATGAAAAAAATAGGGTGAAAGCATTGAATTTGCGCTCGCCTTTGCGTATAATAATAATTGTGAAAGAATTTAAAACTTGCAGCAAGCACAAAAAAAGAGTCATCATCTTATTATAATATAAAACGGCGGCAAGTGCAAGACCTGTGCTCTTTTTTCGTGTGATTTTTCTTTTCAAAGAAAGATCTCTTGCCAAAATGAAAGGAATCTCAAAAACCATGAAAGAAATCATTCTTTGTAAATACGGCGAAATTTCGCTCAAGGGTGCTAACCGCTCCTATTTTGAAAAGCTTCTCCGCGATATGCTCAAAAGACGCACCTCGCCCTTCGGCAATTTCAAGATCTATGCTCTCCAAAGCACGGTTTATATCGAGCCTCTCGATGAATACGCAGACGTGGACAGCGCATACCGCGCAGCAAAAAACACCTTCGGTATCTCTGCCATCAACCGTGCCATCACCACGGAAAAAGACATGAACGCCATCATCGAAACCGTGAAAACACAGTTCATGCCTTATATCGAAAACGCAAGAACCTTCAAGGTCGAAGCGAAGCGCTCCGACAAAAAATTCCCGTTGCAATCTCCTGAGATCTGTGCTGAGGTCGGCGGTGCAATCCTTGAAGCCTCGGGCGGCAGAAAACGCGTCGATGTACATAACCCCGACGTCATCGTGCGTGTGGAGATCCGTGATCTTGCCGCATATATCTGCGCAGGCCAGGAACGTGCCATCGGCGGTATGCCCATCGGCTCCAACGGCAAAGGTCTTCTTCTGCTTTCGGGCGGTATCGATAGCCCCGTTGCCGGTTACATGATCGCAAAACGCGGTGTCCGCCTTGATGCGATGCACTTTGAAAGTTTCCCCTACACCAGCGAACGCGCACGCATGAAAGTGCTTTCTCTTGCAGAAAAGCTCACCGATTTCACCGGAGAGATCCACGTTCACATCATCTCTCTGACACACATTCAGGAAGTTCTGCGCGATACTTGTGAAGAGGATTATTTCACCCTCCTTCTTCGCCGCTTTATGATGCGTCTTTCCCAGCGTACCGCAGAAAAATACGGTTTGGAAGCGCTCATCACGGGCGAAAGCCTCGGTCAGGTGGCAAGCCAGACGATGCAAGCCATCGGCGTTACCAATAGCGTTGTGAACATGCCCGTTTTCCGTCCGCTCATCGGCATGGATAAAGAGGAGATCATTCGCATTTCCCGTGAGATCGACACCTTTGAAACCTCCATTCTTCCCTATGAAGACTGCTGCACCGTCTTCACCCCTCGTCACCCCCGCACCCGTCCCGAGCTTTTCAAGGTGGAACGCGAAGAAGCCAAAGTGGACTTCAAAGCTCTCGAAGACGAAGCCTTTGCAACACTTGAAACCGTCATCGTCGGCAGACATTAAGCATTTCAGAAGAATCGTCATTTGATATTGACAAAAACGCCATTAAATGGTAAAATTAAAGAGAGTAATTATTTTATACCCCTAAAAAGGAGGTTTTTATGGAAAATCAAACTCGCGTTATCATGATAACCTCCTGCAAAGGCGGCGTCGGAAAATCCACCATCGCGGCAAATCTTGCCATGGCGATCGCTCTTGCGGGCAAGCGTGTATTGCTCATGGACTGCGACTTCGGCAACCGATGTCTGGATCTGATCACAGGTCTTTCGGATGACGTGATCTACGATATCGCAGACATCGCTTCGGGAAAGATCCCCTGCGACCGCGTCGTGATTCAAGACCACCGTTCGGAAAATCTCTTTTTCGTCGCGGCGCCTTACGGCTATGACAGCAGAATCAACGCATTTTCCTTTCAGTTCGCGGTGAAAAGCCTCAAAGAAAGCGGCAACTACGATTTCGTCATCATTGATACCCCCGGCGACATCGGTGAAGCACTTATGCTTGCTGCAGGCGTTTCCGATACCGCGTACATCGTTTCCGACCTCACACGCACAGCGATCCGTGCCGCAGAAAAAACATCTGACGCACTCCTTCGCCGTGGCGTTGCAAGCCGCGCCCTTCTCATCAATCGCTTGACAGGCACTTCCGCACAAAAAGCAAAAGATGAGATCATTTCCGTCATCGACAATACGTCGCTGAAGCTCGTCGGCGTCATTCCTTACGATCCCGAGCTGATCACAGCGGGCAACCGCGGCATTCTCGTTGATGAAATGCTCAGCTTCAACGTAACCCGCGCATTCGACAACATCGCATCTCGCACCCTTGGAGAACGCAGACGGCTCTTTGCCGGGATCCGCAGACTCCGCAAACTGAAATAATTCCACATTTTTCAAAGAAAGGATTTGCCACCCCTGGCAATGTCGGTTAGAAGACCTATGGAAATCGCACTCATCGCATCGGAAACCAAGAGAGAACTCATGGTACAGTTTTGCATTGCTTACTGCGGTGTTCTCGCAAAGCATCACATCTGCTCGACCAAAATGACGGGCAGCTTCGTCGAGGAAGCAACCGGTCTTCCCGTGGAACAGCTCCTGCCTGAAAATCAAGGCGGTCTGCAGCAGATCTCGTCGCGCATCTCCTATAACGAGATCGACGTATTGCTCTACTTCCGTGAAAATAACGACAATCCCGACGAGCTGATCAAAGATGCGCTCCTCATGCGCGAATGTGACAGAAGCAATATTCCCACAGCAACCAACATCGCCACAGCGGAAGCGGTCATCACCGCGCTCGACCGCGGCGACCTTGACTGGAGAGAATTTTGGAATCCGAACAGCGATTATAATCGCAACAAAAGAAGAGCTTAAATACAAAAGACGGAGTTTTCACTCCGTCTTTTTCTTTTGTTTTTTCTTGTAAAACGCATAGCCCGTCAAGATAAAAGCGCCCAAAAGCGAAAGCAAAATGCCGCCCATAAGTCCCGGCATGCGGTAACGGTAAACCACCTCATGTTCTCCCGCTGTGATCTCACAAGCAAGAAGCGCACCGTCCACAGCAAAGGTTTGTGCCTTTTCGCCATCGATATAGATCTCCCAACCCACGTTTGCAGGAATCGAAGAATAAAGGACGCCATCTTCCGTTGCGTGAAGTGAGCCTTTGATCTTCGTGTCGGTTGCACGCTCCACGTCAAGCGCGCCTGCGGAAAGCATTTCGTGCGCCGCAGAGAGAGCTTCATCAGAAACGGTATATCCATGCACACCGCAAAGCACCGTGGAGTAACCTTTTGTCGTAACGATAACGTTGATAGGCATATATTCTTCTACCTCACCGACGTAGCAAAGCGGCGCGCGACCGCATTCGCCCGAAGCGACCTTTCTGCCATCAATATAGACCTCATAAGTACCCACGTTATATTCAAAATCGAGGAAAAATGCACCGCTTGCTGTCGCGTCCATCGTGTAAGTCACGACAGTGCTCGTTTGCGGATCAAGCGCAGTATAGTATTCTTTTCCGCCTGACATAAAAAATCTCGCGTTGTCATAGCGCAAAACACCGCCAAATGCCTCATGAACTGTCGAAACCGCGCCGCCTGTCGCCTGATAGAGAAAATCTCCCTGCGCTTCCATGGGCAGCTTCCCTTCGGAAGTGTAGCTCTTGATGCGATCGCTCACAACGTACGCCACGGGCAACGCATACGGTGATTTTTTCACCGTGACCGTTTCCGTTTTTTCGATCGTTTCGGCATAGCCGACCTGATTATCATTCGTAGCGTAATGGTATTTCACGGCAAACATCATGTCCTGAATGGGCGTCGGCTGATAGATCGTGCTGACGTTCAAAGCATACACGCGATTACCAAGTCTTTGCATCATAGCGTAAATACTGCCGTTCATCGTGGAGGAGTAATAGCTGATTCCGTGATAACCGTAAAGCATACCCGGATCAAACGTGAAATTCTGCGTCATCTCCGTGCGATAAAAATCATCGGTTTCACTTTCATATTTTTCTGTCAGCGCCGCCATATCCGAATCCGAGCGCGAATACGCGACGGCATCGGTGCTTCTACCGTATCTCTCAAGTACAACGATCCCCGACGTCAGCGCTTCTGCCATGATCAAAAACGAAAGCGCGCTCGCGGAAAAACGCCGCATACTCTCCGTGCGCATCGCAAACGGCAAAAGCAAGATGATGCCACACACCAAAACGATCATCGCCGAAACGAGGCGAAGCATCGGATCCGCGCTCTCTCCAATGCCGACGAAAAAGAAACCTGCCGCGATCAGCACAGAAAAAATGATCTTAAGCGGTGAAAGCCCCTCCGTCTTTGTCAGCGTTTCGTGCGCCGCCGTTAAAACGAGAAAAACGAAAAGAAAGCTCTGTCTTCCGGGAAGCTGATTGGGAAAATGAAAACCATGCCAGATGAAATCCAGAATATTGAGTTCAAAAGACAAGAGCATGAAAACGGTAAACACGCCAAAAACGATGCGTTTTTTGACAGAAACGCGATCGTTCAAAAGGAACAGCAGAAAGAAAAACATCACCGCCGCACCGCAATAAATATTCGCCACGCCGTATTCCCACGAGGATTTCGCCATCACGGTCATATTGTCGATCACTTGGGAAAGCGAATGATAAAATCCAATTTCCTTTTCAAAGGAAAGAGAAGAAGAAATCCATGTCTGCATACCGTAATATAGCGGAAGCAAAACGAATGCGGAAAGTGCTGCCGAAGCCAAGGAAAGAAGCGCGAATTTTCCCGTATCGCGAAAAACACGCTTCGCATTTCTGGGAACGCCATCCGTGAGCATCGCAGCAACAAACCAAAGTCCCGTGAAAATACAAACGGCAAAACCAATATAAAAATTCGAATAGATCGAAAGAGAAAGAAAAACGACATAAAGCCACGGTTTTCCTCCTGCAAGCATTCTTTCAAGCCCCAAGATAACAAGCGGCACCCAAATCGCAAGATCGAGCCACATCGGCTGTGCGATATACGCGATCATATATGCCGAAAGACCGTATGCCATGCCAAGCGCCATCGTTAAGAAAGAGCCTTTTCCACCTTTCTTTTCCAAAAAATAGGCAAAAAGTGCGGCAGACAAAGAAAGCTTTCCGAAAAGCAGAAAATCCATCGCGGAAAGTCTTGCATACGAAGAAAACGGCAAAAGAAGAAAATTAAAGATACTATTTGTATAATAGGCGTTCTGCACAATGGCATTAAATCCGAGCGCACCCTCCCAAGACCAAAGCGAAAAGGGATTTTCGATCGAATCGACGATCATGGGATAATACTGTCCCCAAAGATCCCTGCAAAGCAGAGAGCCATCACCGAAAGGTGCAAGGCCGCGCCCGACGGCATAAAGAACAAGAGCAGCAAAGCTTACAATAAAGGCAAGGAGCGGATAGCGATTTTTTGAAAACCACGGTGCCACCCTGCCGACCAAAGAAATTTGATTCTTAGAATCGGTCATAACAAAGTTCCTTTCTTTTGATTTCAGACGATGTCATCACCTTTGTCGTAAAAGCCTTGCTGTTTTCTCACCAAAATCAAAAAATTTATTATTTTTTATAAATCTCAATCTCTGCCCAGTGAACAAAAGCAACGCCGTCGGCATTTGCCATCTCGATCACAGAAACAGGCGGCAGATCGCCCGTGTTTTCCGCCTCAAAAACAAGATATTCCATATCGGGATACTGCTGATCGTGCGCGGCTTGCGCGCCAACGAATTTGCAAGGCTTCGCATTCAGATAAACGATCACATCATTCGGATCAAAGCCGTTTTTCTCAAAGCCGAGAACAACTTTGACAGAATATTCCGAAGGAATCTTTCCCGTTACCACGCGAACTGCGGAAAAAGGAGGCGGATTTCCCTTTTCTCCCCAAAGACGAAGAGGAAGATGTTTTCGTGCGCTCGCGCCAACGGCATCTACGTCATTATAGGTGATGACGTGACGGCGGTCTTCTGCAACGCATTTTTCGTAATCAGCGGCAATCGTGAGGAATTTATGATACTTTTCATGATCACCGATCAAAGCAGACTCATGATTTTCCTGAACCGTATCCATATAATTGAAAAGATAGATCGCATCGGCGCCTTGAGAAAGGAAGTTTGCACAAGAAGCGATCGCCGTTTCAAAAGTATTTCCCGTCATCTTTCTCGGACGGCGGTTATACGCGTCGATGAGAATCTCCAAGCCTGCCGCAATGGTGATGTCCTTACCCTTCATCATGCGCTTCCAAAGGTCGATCGGAAGATCGTTGTCAATGCTTGACCAACGAGGCGTGACTGTCAGATTGTTGATAAGACCCGCCTCCACCCAATCAAACACGTCAAAACCAAGACGAAGCGCTTTTTCGGGCGTATTGGGAACACGCACAGAAATTTCAATGTCATGCGCAAGTCGTTTTTCCGCTTTCTTCACCAGCGCATAGACATCACGCATAAAAGCGTTCATCACAGCGATGCCCTCGTATTCCCTGCCGATGCCGAAAGAATAGATCTCACGCATGAAATCCAGTTCCAGACCGTCAATATCAAAGGTATCCAAAACCTCTTTGATCAAAGAAAGATAGTAATCACGAACCTCGGGATTATGATAATCCAAAGCATAGTCATAATAAGACGACGGTTTTCTGTGAGAAACACGGTTCAAATGTCTGTTTTTGCGGAAAAAGTCGCTGAAAAGGAGCGAGTCCTCTGCACTCGCTTCATGGATATCGTTCATGCGAATGCTCGCCCACGGGCGCATACCATAGTCACGGATATGCTCAAGCAAAAAGCTGATAATCGTTTTTCCTTCTCTTTCATAAAAATCAGAGAGCAACGACGCCTGTCCAAAACCCACCTCGGAGCTTTCGGGTGCGATTCTTCCTTCCGACACCCATTTTTTATACGTATCCATGACGTTATCGCAGGTCTTCGTTTCAAACCAAGGCGTGGAACTATTGACACAAACAAGGAAATCTGTGATTCCCGTGTTTTGATACTGCGCGAGAAAATCGAGAATATGCTCTTTTTCCAAGCGACGAATGCCTGCCGCATAGCGATCATAAAGGAAATGATTCGGATCTTCGTTGAAAATGATCTTTGCCATAACTTTGGGTATCCTTTCAAGTTGTCATTATTTTATCACGGGAAAATGATGCCGTCAAGGCACTGCCCGTTTTCTTAAACAAACGTTAAACTTCACATTCTCTGCCGTATTTTTCATAAAGCTTACGGCGAAGCGGTGCATTCTCCGCCAGAGAGAGCGTGGGATCAGCATCAAGCGTTGCCTTCGCTTCTTCAAACGCGGTGTAAAGAAGCGCCGTATCTCCCGTCAGAGATGCCAGACCAAGATCAAATTCTCCGCTCTGGCGCGTTTTGCCGTATGCCTGCTCGAGAAAATCGCCGGGACCTCGCATCTCAAGATCCTTTTCCGAAATTTCAAAGCCGTTGTTCGTCGCGCAAAGCATTTTTAAGCGCTCACGGGATTTTTCACTCTTGCTATCGGAAACGAGAACGCAATAAGATTTATCCTGCCCGCGTCCCACGCGTCCGCGAAGCTGGTGAAGCGCAGAAAGCCCGAAAACCTCTGCGTTTTCCACGATCATCAGTGTGGCGCGCGGCACGTTTACACCAACCTCGATCACCGTTGTGGAAACCAAGATCTGAATCTCCCCTTCGGCAAACCGCTTCATGACAGCGTCTTTTGTCTTGCCGTTCATTTTACCGTGAATGAAAGCCACCTCGTAGTCGGGGAAATCTTCCTCAGCGAGCTTTTTTGCAAAATCCACAGCAGCTTTGCGTTTCGTCTTCTCCTCGTCAAAAAAGCCAAGGCGGATAAGATCCGCGCCTGAGATCTTTTCCCCACTTTCACTTTCCAGCGTTTCTTCTTCCTCCACGGCAGGACAAACAACGTAGACCTGTCCACCTGCGTCCACGTTCTTGCGGATAAAGGCGTTCAATCTTTCGCGGTAGACTTCACCAACGAGGAACGTGTCCACCTTTTGTCTGCCGGGGGGCATTTCGTCGATCACGGAAACGTCCGTACCAAAATAAAGCACCATCGCGAGCGTTCGAGGAATTGGCGTTGCGCTCATGGTGAGCATATGCGTTTCTTTGCCTTTGCTTGAAAGCGCTGTTCTTTGCGCCGCACCGAAGCGGTGCTGTTCGTCAACGATCGCGATACCGAGATCGCGAAACGTCACAGTGTCTTCAATCAAGGCGTGCGTGCCGATCACAAGATCGACCGAGCCGACAGCGAGAAGATCGAGCGTTTTTCTCTTTTGTGCCGCCGTCATGCTTCCCACAAGAAGTGCCGTTCGATAACCAAAATGCGAAAACATCTCGGAAAGCGCCCCGTAGTGCTGACGCGCAAGGATCTCCGTCGGTGCCATCAGCGCCGCCTGCTTGCCGTTTTGCACGGCGAGAAACGCCGCATATGCCGCGCAGACCGTTTTGCCCGAGCCAACGTCACCGACGATGAGCCGATCCATCAGTTCTCCGCTCGTCATATCACGTTCGATCGCATCAAAAGTTTTTTTCTGCGCGCCCGTCAGTTCATAGGGAAAAAGCGAAAGAAAGGCTTTTCGTTCCGCCTTTTGATAAGGCACCGCCACGGGACGCGCCTCTTTTTTTCCAAATAGCGACATCGAAAGTGCGAAGAAATACAGCGAATCAAACGCAAGTCTGCGCACCGCTTCCGTAGTTTCCTCAACCCTTTCGGGACAGTGAATTCCAAGAAGCGCCGTTTTGAGATCGGGCAAGCGGTGGCGCATCAGCAGCTCTTGCGGCAAATGATCCGCAAAGTCGTCCGAAAGCACGGCGGAAAGCGCCTCCTTCACCGTTGCCCCCATCAGTTTTTGAGAGATCCCTGATGAAAGCGGATAGATCGGCACCAAAGAGCGCAGTTTTGTAAAACCGTTATATGGCTCCATGACGGGTGACTGCATGGAAAGATGAAAACCTTCTCTTTTCACCTTACCGAAAAAGCGAAAAACGTCGCCCTTATGCACCGTATCCTTGATATACGGCTGATTGAAAAACGTGATGTTGCAAGTATCGTATTCGTCCACGGCGGAAAACTTTGTCAGCGTCATACCGCGGCGGATCATCGCGTTCTTCGGTTCTGTACCGACGGTCATAATGATCGAGCAAACCTCACCGTCCTCCGCCGTTTCCGTTGTTTGCACGTTGCCGCGCGGCTCGTATGCACGGGGATAATGATGCACGAAGTCCTCCGCCGTGAAAAGCCCCAGCTTATGAAAAGCCGCCGCGCGTTTTTCTCCAATTCCGTAAAAACGCTCGATCGGCGTATCCGCACCGACGGAAAGCGAATTTTTTCTCATTGAAATCCCTCCTTTACCATTGTGTCGTTTCATTTGATTATACCACTTTCGTAAAATTCCGTCAATATTAGTATTGAAAAATGAAAAAAAGTGTGCTACAATGTATTGTATTATATTTTATTTATCATCTTTCAAGGAGAATTGATATGGAGAAAATAGCTCCGAGAATCCTGCCCGGCTTTATGGAACTTCTTCCCCCCGAGCAGATCCTCTTCAACGATATGTACGATAAGATCCGCAGTGTTTATGAAAGCTTCGGCTTCTTGCCGCTCGACACACCTGCCATCGAGCTTTCCGAGGTGCTCCTCGCAAAAGCGGGCGGCGAAACCGAAAAACAGATCTACCGTTTCAACAAAGGCGACAACGATCTTTCTCTTCGTTTTGACCTGACCGTGCCGCTGGCAAGATACGTTGCCGCGCACTACAATGACCTTGCCTTCCCCTTCAAGCGTTATCACATGAGCAAGGTTTACCGCGGCGAACGCCCCCAGAAAGGCCGCTTCCGCGAATTTTATCAGTGTGATATCGACATCATCGGCAGCGATGAGATCGACCTCGCTTATGATGCGGAAATGCCCGTTGTAATTTACAACGTATTCAAAAAACTCGGCATCGGCGATTTCACCATTCGCATCAACAACCGCAAAGTCCTCGGCGGCTTCTTTAGCTCCCTCGGTCTTTCCGATAAGATCGAAGATATCCTTCGCATCATCGACAAGATCGAAAAGATCGGACAAGAAAAAGTGGTAGCAGAGCTTGAAAAGCTTGGTGCCGACGCGGCGGCAATCGCACGCATCATCGAATTTATTTCTATCACAGGCGACCGCAAGGAAATGATCGAAAAGCTTCGCGCACTCGGTGTTGAAAACGAAACCTTCACGCTCGGTGTAAACGAGCTCGAAACCGTTACCGACACGATGGTGGTCTTCGGTATGCCTGAAGAAAACTTCCGCATCGATCTTTCCATCGCTCGTGGTTTGGACTACTACACCGGTACCGTTTATGAAACGGCCATCAACGGTCACCCCGAATTCGGCAGTGTTTGCTCAGGCGGCCGTTACGATAACCTCACAGGCTACTATACCGATAAAAAACTCCCCGGCATCGGTATCTCCATCGGTCTTACCAGACTTTTCTCCCAGCTTCTCGACCACGGCATCATCGCCCCCAAAACAGGAAGCGTGGCAAAAGTTCTCGTCGTTCCTATGGACAAGTCTGCTGTTCCTTACTGCGCGGCTCTTGCAAATAAATTCCGTGCGGCAGAGATTCCTACGGACGTTTACCTCGGCGAAAAAGGTATGAAGCAGAAAATGAAATACGCCGCAAGAATCGGCGTTCCTTTCGCGGCTGTTGTCGGCACCGATGAAATGACAAACGGTGTTCTGGCACTCAAGGATATGTCCGGCGCGCTCGGTCAGCAGACCGTTACTGCGGAAGAGGCTATCGAAATTTTGAAAAAATAATTTCTTTCATTGATAAGAAAGGACTGATAAAAACATCATGGCAAAATTTGAAAAAACAGACAAAAGAACCCATTATTGCGGCGAGCTTCGCCGTGAAAACATTGGCGAAAACGTAAGCCTTCTCGGTTGGGTACAGAGAGCGCGCGACCTTGGCGGTCTTATCTTCATCGACCTTCGCGACAGAACCGGTCTTGTTCAGCTCGCATTTGACGATACCACCGATCGTGATATCTTTAATGAAGCATTCCGTACCCGCTCCGAATATGTAATTGCGGCAAAAGGCACCGTTCGTGAAAGAAGCTCCATCAATAAGCAGATCCCCACCGGTGAGATCGAAATCGCTGTTACAGAATATAAAATTCTTTCCACAGCAGAAACCACACCTTTTGAAATTAACGACGCTGTAAAAGTTCGTGATGAAGTGGCACTCAAATACCGCTACCTCGACCTTCGCCGTCCCTCTCTCCAGAGAAACATGATCATGCGCCACGAGATCGCGCGTGTGACCAGAGATTATTACTATGAAAACGGCTTCCTTGAGATTGAAACGCCCATGCTCATGAAAGCAACTCCCGAAGGCGCACGTGACTATCTCGTTCCTTCCCGTATCCACCACGGCAGCGTTTATGCACTTCCCCAATCCCCTCAGATCTACAAACAGCTTCTCATGCTTTCCGGCTTCGACCGTTATATCCAGCTTGCGCGTTGCTTCCGTGACGAAGACTTGCGTGCTGACCGTCAGCCTGAGTTTACACAGATCGACCTTGAAATGTCCTTCGTGGATCAGGACGATATCATGGAAATGAACGAAGGCTACATCGCAAGACTTTTCAAAGAAATTCTCGGTGTGGAAATCCCCCTTCCGCTTCCTCGCCTCACCTTCAAAGAAGCGATGGAACGCTATGGTTCTGACAAACCTGATACCCGTTACGGCATGGAAATCACCGACCTTTCCGACCTTGCAAAAGACAGCGGTTTCTCTGTATTCTCCGGCGCTGTGGCAGGCGGCGGCTCCGTTCGCGCTATCGTTGCAAAAAATGCAGCTTCCACCCTCACCAGAAAAGAAATTGATAAGCTCACCGAGCATGCAAAAGGCATTGGCGCCAAAGGTCTTGCTTACATTCGTTACGTGGAAGACAAACCGAACTGCTCCTTTGCGAAATTCATGGCAGAAGGCGAGCTCGAAGCGATCATGGAACGCATCGGTTGCCAAAAAGGCGACGTTGCGCTTATCGTAGCTGACAAAGATAAAATTACACTTCCCGTTCTCGGCGCACTTCGTCAGGTTGTGGCAAAACAGCTCGGCATTATTCCCGAAGGCTTCAATTTCCTTTGGATCACTGAATTTCCTTTCTTCGAATGGGACGAAGAAAGTGGCACATGGGTTGCTATGCACCACCCCTTCACCATGCCTCTTGATGAATGTCTGGAATATATCGACAGCGATCCCGGTGCGGTTCGCGCGAAAGCTTATGACCTTGTCCTCAACGGTGTTGAAGTTTCTTCCGGTTCCATTCGTATCACCGATTTTGAACTCCAGCAGAAGATGTTCCGCCGTCTTGGTCTTACCGACGAGGATATTGAAAAGAAATTCGGCTTCCTTGTAGATGCATATCGCTACGGTGCGCCCCCTCACGGCGGTGCGGCACTCGGCCTTGACCGTCTTGCGATGATCATGTGCGGTGCAGATAGCCTTCGTGACGTCGTGGCATTCCCGAAAGTTCAGAATGCTTCCGAACTCATGTCTGCTTGCCCTGCTCCTGCAGATCCCAAAGCACTCGCAGATCTTGCTATGCAGTTTACCCCGGAAGAAGAATAAATAAAAAAATTAAATAAAGAGAGGTATTTTACTAATGGGATTTCTTGAAAATCTGTTGGCAAAACTCGGAGAATTCTGCGCAACCACAGGCGTTCGTATCCTCGCAGCAGTTCTCCTTCTCGTTGTTGGCATCGTGCTCACCAAATGGGTTCTGAAGCTCGTTCGTAACGGCAAAGGCTTCCAGAAGCTTTCCCCCAACGCACAGACACTCATTAACAACATCTTGATGATCGTGCTTTATGCAGCCATCATCGCTATCGCCGTTGCTATCATCGGCGTAAACGCAATGGTCGTTTCTGCTTTGATCCTTGTTTGCGGTCTTGCACTCGCTCTTGCGCTCAAAAACAGCCTTGCAAACTTTGCAGGCAGCTTCATGCTCCTCATCTTCCGTCCCTTCTCCATCGGCGACTATATTGATGACGGCACAAACAGCGGCACTGTCAAAGATATCGGCATCTTCTACACCACGATTGAAACTTGCGACAATGCTGTCATCACCGTTCCCAACGGAAAGCTCGCAAATGCTTCCGTTACCGATTACAGCAAAAAAGACGTTCGCCGTTTGGATATGAAGATCGAAGTTGCACAGAATGCTGACATTGATCTCGTGAAGAAAACTCTTCTCGACCTCGCAAACGCACACGAACTCGTTTTGAAAGATCCTGCATCTTTCGCGCGTCTTAGTGAACAGACCAAAAACACACTTGTGTTTGATTTCCGTATTTGGGTGAAAGCATCTGATTACACAACAGTAAAATACGATATGATCGAGTTCACAAAGAAGATTTTCGAAAAACGCGGCATTGCAATGCCCTCTTCTATCATGGAAGTAAAAGTTCATAACACCAACAGCAATTCTTAAACGCAAAAACGGGAAAGGCAATCGCCTTTCCCGTTTTTATTTATTTTCCAAAATAGGAATCCTTTTATCAATTATTTTCTCTCATCACGTATGCAACGTTGATACACGGTGCAGTATGCGTCACGTAATCCATATCATAGACCGTCACGTTTCCTGCCGCCTCACCGTAAACGGTGATCACGTCACCGCTAAGGAAATTTTGCGAAATATCCTGAATGCAATCGCGAATGAGGATCTCATATTCACCGCCGTCCATGCCACGGCAAATATAATAAGTATTGTATTTTTCCTTTGCGTAATAACCGTCGTAATCGGTGAATTTTTCCACCACGGTAAGCGTCACACAAACATATTGATCCTTGTAAGCTTCCGCCGCACGGTAATAGCTTTCTGCGTCAACCACCTCACAAGCAGCGATATATTCGCCGCGATCAAGCGAGGTATCCACAGGCTTATCCCAAAGACTCGTCACACGGCTCACAATGTTGCCAAAACCAACCGAAGAAACGACCGTATATACTACCGCCACAGCGATGATAGTCAGCTTCACAGAACGTTTATGAGGACTTGTGGCAAGAAGCACAATGCCAACGATCGGAAAAACAAAAAGCATCAGGATAATGAACCACCAGCTGTGATACCATTCCACAAACGTCACGCGATCACTGCGATAACGCACCTTTTTTTGCTTTATCGGCTTACGATTCCCCGCGCGCATCTCCTCGGGACAAACTTTTCCGCAAAGCGGACAAACGTCATCAGCAAAAAAACACCCACAGTCCGGGCATTTATTAAGATCCGGTCTATCAATCTGATTGCTGTCATCAAAAGCGCCGAGCATTCTTCCCATTTGATCACCTCATTTTATGTAGTCTTTTTTGTTTATTGTATCATAAAGAGATGAGCGTGTCAATCCTTCTTCTTTTTGCGAAGAAAGGAAAGCTTGGTTTCGGAGATGACCACCGCCACAAAAACGAGAACAAAACCAAGTCCGCGCCAAAAAGAAAATCCATCTTCTCTGCCAAACAAAAGAGAAAAAAGCGCACCAAACACGGCTTCAAACGTAAGAATTACCGCCGCTCCCGTGGGATTGGCATATTTCTGACCGAAATTCTGCAGGAAAAGCGCCGCCGCCGTACACATCAAGGCAAGATAGATCACCTGCGCCGCAAGACTGCCGATATCATCAGCCGTCGCGGTAATCGGCGCCGCGCCGAAAGCAGATTGCACACCGAAAGCAAGCCAAGAAAGTACCGCCGCCACCCCAAATTGCAGGATCGTGATCAGCGCAGGATCTTTGTCACTTGCCGTTTTGGCAATGGCAACGATATGCGCCGCATAGAAAAAGCCGCAAATGAGTGTCAACACGTCCCCCGTGGCAATGGTAAGAAGCGATTCTCCGCCAAAATCAACAGAAATAAAAAGAATACCTGTAAGGCAAAGAAGCGCCGATGTGATATTAAAAACGTCGGGACGTTTTTTAGAGATCGCCCAAAACAAAAAAGGCGTGATCACGCAATAAGAAGCTGTCAAAAATGCATTTTTCCCCGGTGTCGTGCCGATGAGTCCATACGTTTGCACAAGATAGGCGATAAAAAGCATCAGCCCGATGATAAAACCGGGAAAAAGATAAGTTTTATCCAGCTTTCTCCATTTTTTGGCGAAGACCAAAGAAAGAAAAATACAAGCAATGGTAAAACGAAGCGCAAGCAAAAGACTCGGCGGCAATTTTTCCGACACGTCCTTCATCAAAACAAAGGATGTACCCCAGATAAATGCCGCCGCAAAAAGTGCAATGGAGCCAATGCGCGCCATATTCACTTCTTTTTTCATCATTTCAAAAATCCGTTAATGATCTGTTCTTCCGCTTCATGTTCGTCAAGACCGAGCGTCATAAGCTTTGTAAGCTGTTCGCCCGCGATCTTACCGATCGCCGCCTCATGGATCAGACTTGCATCAATATGGTTTGCGGTAATTTCAGGGATCGCCGCCACCGTTGCTTTGTCCATGATGATCGCGTCACATTCCGTGTGTCCCGTGCAAGCTGCGTTGCCGCGAATATTGGAATAGAATACCTGATGCGATTCATCTTTTGCCACGGAACGGGAAACTACGTTCGCGCTGGAGCCCTCACCGTCAAGATCCACGGTGAAATCTGTCTTTGCATACTGCTTGCCGTGAGTCATGATCTTTTCTTTGATCACAAGTGTGGCTCCTGCACCAAGCTTTGCGGTGGACGTACGGATCGTGGAATCCACACCCTTGATCTGAGTGGTTTCCATTTTCATATAAGCGCCTTCCTCCAGAACGACAGCCGTGGTGGGATTCATGATATTTTCGCCTCTGCCGTCACCTTCGCCGTAGTGCTTTTCAATGTAGCGCACTTTCGCGTTTTTGCCGACGTAAAAGCTGTGAATACCGCTGTGTTCGGAATTCTGAACGCCGCAGTTGTGAATACCGCAACCCGCAATGATGAGCACGTCCGCGCCCTCACCGATATGAAAATCGTTGTAAACGACTTCTTTGAGTCCGCTTTCGCTGATGATAACGGGAATATGGATACTTTCATTTTTTGTGAAGGGCTTAACGATGATGTCAATGCCCTGTTTATCTTCTTTGGTTACGATGTCAATATTCTGCGTGGTAGCACGACCTGCTTTTTCACCGTTGGCACGAATGTTGTAAGCGCCTTCGGGAATTTTATGAAGATCCGCCACTTCACGAAGCAGATTTTTCTGAATTTCATCAATCATAATTCTGCCTCCTTACACGATTTTATCGGAAAGCGTCGGGCAAGCCGATGCCGAAGCATGAAGAAGCTCAGGAAGGATCTCGTCCTTTGTGCCGATCTTCACAAGCTCACCGCCCGCCAAAACGATGACCTTATCCGCAATATTGAGAATACGCTCCTGATGGGAGATGATGAGGATCGAACCGCCCAGCTTTGCGTGCATATTTTCAAAAACGTTGATCAGATTGTTGAAGCTCCAAAGGTCAATGCCGGCTTCCGGTTCATCGAAAAGAGAAAGCTTCGTGCCTCTGGCAAGAACCGTTGCGATCTCGATACGCTTCAGCTCACCGCCGGAAAGAGAGGCGTTCACTTCGCGGTTGATATAATCTCTCGCGCAAAG
>CAYXQF010000008.1:0-37051 GCA_964466625.1 uncultured Lachnospiraceae bacterium
AGACCGCTTATGCTCGTCTGATCACTCAGCTGTTCGGTGAGAGAATGTACATCTCCAACGCTACCGGTTGTTCCTCTATCTGGGGTGGTTCCGCTCCTGCTACACCGTATACTGTAAACAAGGACAGCGGACATGGTCCGGCTTGGGGTAACTCCCTGTTCGAAGATAACGCTGAGCATGGTCTGGGTATGTTCATCGATCAGGATACTATCAGAACCCGTACAATCGGTTATGTTAAGGAACTGGCTGAGATCGTAGAAGATGCTGACAAGAAGGCCGTTATCGACGCTTACCTGAATACAGTAAATGATGGTGCTGCTAATGCAGAACCGGCTAAGGCTCTTATCGCTATGCTGGAAGCTGGCACCTGCGAGAAGTGCGCTCCGATCGCTGCTAAGATTCTTGAGAACAAAGACTACGTTGCTAAGAAGTCCGTATGGATCTTCGGTGGTGACGGATGGGCTTATGATATCGGTTTCGGTGGTCTGGATCACGTTATCGCTTCCGGCGAAGACGTAAACATCATGGTATTCGATACTGAAGTTTACTCCAACACCGGTGGTCAGGCTTCCAAGGCTTCTCAGATCGGTCAGGTTGCTCAGTTCGCAGCAGCTGGTAAGGCTATCAAGAAGAAAGACCTTGCAAACATCGCTATGTCTTACGGTTATGTATACGTTGCTCAGATCGCTATGGGTGCTGATATGAATCAGACTCTCAAAGCGCTCGCAGAAGCTGAAGCTTACAACGGTCCTTCCATCATCATCGGCTACGCTCCTTGCGAAATGCACGGTGTTAAGGGCGGTATGGCTAACTGCCAGCAGGAAATGAAGAAAGCTGTTGAAGCTGGTTACTGGCAGCTCTTCCGTTACAACCCTGCTAAGAAAGAAACTGGTGAAAATCCGCTTACTATCGACAGCAAGGCTCCTACTGCAAGCTATATCGACTTCATCAAGAGCGAAACTCGTTACAGCCGTCTTGTTCAGTCCTTCCCCGACAGAGCAGAAGCTCTCTTCGCTGAAGCTGAAAAACAGGCTCAAGCTAAATACGATCGCCTTGTTAAACTTGGTGAACTTTACGCAAAATAATTGCTAAGAAAAAAGAGGTTGCGTCACGCAACCTCTTTTTATGTCAGGGCGTTGCCCCGAACCCCACACAAGGAAACTTTTTGCAAAAAGTTTCCTTGTGAATCCTTGAAAAATCTTTTTGTAGGAAAAAGAAAATATTTTTAAAAAACTCTTGCAAAACAAAAAACAATGTGATATAATATTTTTCGTTAACGGCCCGTTGGTCAAGCGGTTAAGACTCCGCCCTCTCACGGCGGCGACAGGGGTTCGATTCCCCTACGGGTCACCAATCGAAAAAAATCCGAGCTACTTCGTAACAAACGATGTGTTCGGATTTCTTTTTTATGTTACTTATCCATATTAAAAGTTTAGGTGCAGGCATCACGTCTGCACCTTTTTAATTAAAATAGTCAAAGCAATCTCGATTCTTCTCGCACAAACCAATCTTTTGTGCGAAATCCATCAAAACAGTTCACACACTCGTTCATTCGAGAGCGTTCATTTTTAATGTTCCTCGTGTTCCGCATCCTCTTTCGTCCGATGTACCGTGTCAAAAGGGTGTTGAGGCGGCGCATAGATCGAATAGAGTTTGAGCGGGCGATTTCCCACGTTGACGATGTTGTGCCATGTACCTGCAGGAATGAGCATCGCGTAGTTTCCGTCCACACATGCCTTTTCTTGCAGATTGTTGCGGTAAGTGCCCATATAGACCTTCGCTCTGCCACTCTCTACACGGATAAATTGATCAACGTCAGGGTGCATCTCCACACCGATGTCGCCGCATACGGGAATGCTCATCAAGGTTAGTTGAAGTCCCTGCCCCGTCCAAAGCGTTGTTCGGAAATTCTCATTCATGCCCGTCGCATGGTTGATGTTGAATATAAATGGTTCGCACCCATAGTCGCGAATTTTGGGGTGCTCACCACAGTTGTGTTTTCGCATAAGTGTACCTCCTTTTTGAGTTCGATATCAATATATGCAAAAATCACTCATTTGGATATAGAGTTAAACTGTCATCTTCCTTGCGGTAAATGCCAAGAAAAATATCCTTTACCTCTTTGTAACCTTGTGCTTTTACCTGCTTTGTCAGCCATTTTTCATCACGTCCCATACGAGAAAGGTTTTCACCCATCATGTGCCCGTCCATAATGACCTCCACGCCAATGTATGTCGCCTCCGCCGTAATCTTTAAATCCTCAGGTGTTGCGGGGCGGTTTGCCGCCTTGGGCAGAATCGAAAGCTTTCCGTTGTGCTCAAAGACCGCTGTTTGTATCTCATCAAGGTCAAAATAGCCCTGCTCGCGGCACAGAAGCATAAACTCGGACAAGTCAAGCTTTGACTGTTTCAAATTTTCGCGGTAAATCTTGCCTTCGTTCATTAAGATCGTCGGCGTGCCATTGATATATTTTCGTGTACGCGGCAGCTTGTGTGCGAGCATATTCAAAATGAGCGATATCAAACCATAAATCACAAGAGCAATCAAAGGCTTATATGGTTCCTCCAATTCCGTGGCAAGCTCTGCCGCAATCGAGCCGATGGTGATTCCGCTGACATAGTCAAAAAAGTCAAGCTGTGCGACTTGCTTGTGTCCCATAATTTTTGTGATGATGAATAGTGCCGTCACCGATAACAACGCCGTCAAAATAACTTTGATAATATCCATTTTTTCCTCCAACCGTTTCTTTTTAGTTTTTGATGGTTAAAGCAAAAATATGCAACCTTCATTTCAAATATCACGCCTGCACCTTTTCCTTATCTTTCGATTTCGCTTCACATTTCATCTCTCAAAATTTTTCCAATTTTCCTCATTCTCAAAGTACGTCAAGACATACGGAAGAAAGCATGAAAAACACAAAATTTATTTTCAAAAAAACTATTGACAAGTTTATTTTCTTATGATATAATAGTCAAGCAGTCAAGCGATGGCCCGGTGGTCAAGCGGCTAAGACACCGCCCTTTCACGGCGGTAACACGGGTTCGATTCCCGTCCGGGTCACCATGTAAAGGAACACTAAAAAGTGTTCTTTTTTCTTTTTGTAGCATCAGAGCGACAATTTTCAAACGAGTGTATTTTTTAATTACGGAGGCATTATGAAATATCAAAAGTTTAAACCGAAGCTTGATAAGCTATTTTGGACCATTGCGATCCCTACAGAAATTTTGGTCTTTGGTATAACACTGATTACTGCCATTTCCCATTGGAAAACACTCTTTTTGATGCTCCCCATTACCCTTTTTATCACTTATTTTCTCATATCCCCGCTTTTCGGTTACGTTGAGCTTCGCGAAGATACCGTTTTTATCAAATACGGATTTTTCTTAAAAAAAGAAATTCGTTATGACAAGATCCGAGGCATTGAAAAAGAACGAAAATTTTATTCTGACTCCATGATGTCATTAAAAAATGCCTTTGAACATGTAAATATTAAATATAATTCTTTTGATGTAACAACGATAAGCGTAGTCGAAAATGATATTTTCATAGAAGAATTGAACGCACTTCGAAACAAAAATTGAATCATTTACTATGCAAAAAATCCGAACGCCTAAAAACGTTCGGATTTTTTATTTGACTATATTAGTTATCTACCGTTTTCCATTGCATCAGAAATGATCGTCAAAACCTTTTCATAGCAACCGCCGCAGCCCGTAGAACATTTTGTAGTATCCTTAACCGCTTCAAAAACCTTCAAAAGCTCACCAACGTCGCTATGCGCATGGATCGCATCCAAAATATCAAAATAGCTCACGTTATTGCACTGACAAACCGTATAATTTTCTCTGGTTTTGGTATCAACGGGCTTCAAAGGACATACTTTTTCTTCTACGATCTCCGCTTTCCACAAACCGTGAAGATTACAATATGCATATGCCGCAACAGGCTTTTCATCATAAAGTGCAAACGTTACCGTCGGCTCATCACCAACAGCAAGATTTTTGCGATGACCACCCTTATCTGTCTGCAAATATACCCAAAGAATACTATGTTCTTCCACCATGGGGTGCGCAACAGCACCAATATCTACGCGAACAAGATCGCCGTCTACAGACACGACAGGAATATGCTTTTCATGGCTGGCATCAACCGTGCCGGGTTCCATTTTCGTCATTTTCTGACCGCAACACATCATAGGCACACCAGCATCATGGATCACACCGACGATATTGCCGCAATGTTCACAAACAAAAAATTTCATTTCTTTCATAAAATAAATCCTCCGTTTCAAGAAAATTTCAGACAATAATATTATACCATATTATTACTCAAAAAGCAATAGAAAATCACCGTCACCAATTTTGCAAAAAGCAAAAACCAAGATCAAATATCACTCTTCCAAGCCTGCAAAGAAGCTTTCGCTGTCATCAGCAAGGAATTTTTCAGAAATCTCGTGCATTTTTGCGACAGAGATCGGTTTTGTGAAAATGTAGCGATTGCCATCAATGACATCGACAGCATCGTAAAAATCAAAATCAAGTGCAGATTTTGTACGGATATAATAGCGGCGCAAACAGGAAGAATTATCCACTGCAAGCTTACTGCTGACGTCAAAATAAAGTGCAGTATCCCCTTCCAGGATATCTACGATATCTTGTGCCACAGCATAACCCGTTGGCTCTTTTCCGGCACCCTGGCCGTAAAAAGAGAGTCTGCCCACGTAATTTCCAAAAAGTGAAATGAGATTGTTATTCTTCGTCACGTTCGCTTCGAGCGCATTCGCAGGAAGCACCGTCGGTTCTGCAAAAGTGGCAACGCGATCACCGTTTTTGATACCAAAGCCGAGATAGCGCACCGTTTTTCCGTGTTTTTCGCGCAAATAATCAATATCAAAATAACGGATATTACGAAGGCTGAAAAGCAAAACATCAGCCTCAGCAACGGCAGTTTTGAATGCAATATTAACAGAAAGTGCCGTCTTTCTCGCCACGTCCACGCCGTCAATGTCTTCAGAAGGATCCTGCTCTGCATAACCAAGCGCCTGCGCCTCCTCAAGTGTATCCGCAAAACGTGCGCCGGCATTGGTCATCGCATCAAGAATAAAGTTCGTCGTGCCGTTCATAATGCCCATGATCTTGGTAACTTCATCAAGGCGTGTTGCGCGGCGCAGATTATTCAGCCACGGAATACCGCCGCCGGCAGAAGCCGTATAACGAATGGTCACGCCATTTTTCGCTGCCGCACGGTGAAGCTCCCCGTAATGCTTGCAAATGAGATGTTTATTTGCGCTGACAACGTGCTTACCCGCAAGCAATGCACGAAGCACAAAATCATAAGCGGCACCAACGCCGCCGATCGTTTCGGCAACCACGCCGATCTCTTTATCGTTCAATATTTCATTAAAATCATTTGTCCAAATGGCACCAAGTTCCTCATGTTTTTGAATGTCGAGGACTTTTTTCACCTCGTAACCTGCACGAGTCAAACACTCGTAAGTACCGGAACCGACTGTACCATAACCCAAAATCGCTGCTTTCATAAAAAAATTTACCCTTCTTCGTGTCTTTCTTTCAAAAACACTTGTATTTCTGTGAAAAATAGTGTATCATATAAACAAAAAAAAATCAAGAGGTAATTTTAAAAATGCAATATTTCAGCACCCGAAACTTTAAAATCCGCAAAAACCCCTCCGAAGCGATCTTGGAAGGCATCGCTCCCGACGGCGGTCTTTATTTACCTGAAAATTTTGAAGCTGCACAGTTCCCAATGGATAAGCTCGTCACCATGAGCGCCAAAGAGATCTCTGCGAAAGTGCTTTCTCTGCTCTTTGGTGGAGAAGAAAAATTCGCACCCGAAGGCTTCTCGCCCGTTGTGGCAAGAGCTTATGACGGAAAATTTGACCGTGAAGATTACGCACATCTTGCGCGCGTGGACGAAGCATATGTGATGGAGCTTTATCACGGTCCCACTTGCGCATTCAAGGACGTGGCACTCCAACTTCTCCCTCAGCTCATGGCAGAAGCAAAGAAGGCTACCGGTATGACAGACGAGATCATCATTCTTACCGCCACAAGCGGTGACACGGGCAGCGCGGCACTAAACGGTTTTTCCGACGTAGACGGCGTTGGCATCATCGTTTTCTATCCGAAAAACGGCACCAGCGTCGTACAGGAACGTCAGATGGTATCCTGTGATGGCAAAAACACCTGCGTTTGCGCCATCGAAGGCAACTTCGATGATGCACAAAGCGGCGTGAAAAACATTTTCGCCACCATGAAAATGCCCGAAGGCAAGCGTCTTTCCAGCGCCAACTCCATCAACATCGGCAGACTTGCACCGCAGGTCGCTTACTATTTCAAAGCATACCGCGATCTTTTGAATGAAGACGAGATCGTTTGCGGCGATAAGGTGAATTTCGTCGTTCCTACGGGCAATTTCGGTGATATCCTCGCAGGTTATTTTGCGATGCAGATGGGACTTCCCGTCGGCAAACTCATCTGTGCTTCCAATGAAAACAAAGTCCTCACCGATTTTTTTGAAACGGGTGTTTACAACAAAAAGCGTGATTTCCACATCACAAAATCCCCCTCCATGGATATCCTTATTTCGAGCAATTTGGAGCGCCTCATTGCGATGACCTGTGGCACGGAAGCTTGTGCCACATACATGAAAGAACTCAAAGAGAACGGCGAATATACGCTGAAAGCAGAAGAACTCGCAAAGATCCATGAAGTTTTTGACGCAGGCTACACAAACGATGCCGACACCCTTGAAACCATCAAGAAAGTTTATATCGCTGACGGCTATCTCATGGATACCCACACCGCCGTCGCATGGAACGTCTATAAAAAATGGGCAGAAAAAACAGGAAATCCCGACAAGACCGTGATCCTCTCCACCGCTTCGGCGTATAAATTCGCCGCCAGTATTCTCGACGGAATGAACGAAAGTTACACCGACGATTTCGATGCCGTAAAGAAGCTCCACGCGCTGACAAAAGTGCCGATACCCTCCTCTCTTGCTGACATTGAAAACGCAGAGATCGTCCACAAAAACGTCATTGCTAAAGAAGAAATGATGGCGTTCGTTTGTGAGAAAGTGGGTAAATAAGATGGAAAAAGTCACGATCCGCGTACCTGCCACCTCCGCCAATCTCGGTTCGGGATTTGATGCGGCAGGCATCGCTTTTGCGCTTTACAACACGTTTTCCTTTGAAAAAACGGAAAGCGGTCTTTCCTTTGAAAACTGCGATCCTCGCTTTGCAAACGAGAAAAATCTTGCATATACCGCTTACAAAGCGGTCTGCGATAAGATCGGCGCCTCCGCAAATGTCAAGATCACAAATGGCGAAAGCTGCGTCCCCGTTTCCCGTGGGCTCGGCTCCTCGGCAACGCTGATCGCGGCAGGTGCGCTTGCGGCAAACAAGCTCCACGGCAATGCACTTTCCGATGAAGATATCTTTGAAATCTGCAATCGCATCGAAGGACACCCCGATAACGTCGCTCCCGCTCTTTACGGCGGTCTTTGCCTTTCCCTGCTTGACGGCGAAAAACCGCTCACCGTAAAATATCCTGTCAGCGACAAGCTTTTCTTCACCGCCGTGATCCCGAATTTCGAGGTTTCTACACATGACGCGCGAAGCGCACTTCCCAAAGACGTGCCCTATAAAGATGCCATTTTCAATCTTTCGCGCACAGCACTTCTTTCCCACGCATTCACCACGGGTGAAAACCGCCTTATTTCCCTTGTCACTAAGGATAAACTCCACGAACAATACCGCAAAAAGCTCTTTCGCAATGTCACCGATGTGGAAAAAGCCGCATTGGAGATAGGCGCGCTTTCCTTCATCATCAGTGGTGCAGGCTCCACCTGCCTTTGCATTTCCGAAAAGCCGCTGGCGGATGACTTAAATCAAGCGCTTGCTCAAATGCCAAACGGTTGGAAAGCCACCTCGCTTGCCGTTGATAACGAAGGAGCAAAAGAAATCTGAACATCTTTTTGAAATAACAAAGGAGAAAGCTCATGTATAAAAATTTTCTTCTTGTCGATAAAAGCATTCTACCCGATTATTACGAAAAAGTGATCGAAGCGCGCGCGCTTTTATCCAGCGGAAAGATCAAGGACGTTTCCGAAGCCGTAAAAAAAGTCGGGATCTCCCGCAGTACATATTATAAATATAAAGACTACGTGTTCGCGCTGAATCCCGATCTCGAATGTCGAAAAGCGGTCATTTCCTTCACACTTTCCCACAAAACAGGCATTCTCAGCGAAGTTCTCGGCGTCTTTTCCGAATGTGGCACAAATATCCTCACCATCTCGCAAAATCCACCCATCAATTCTCAAGCGCACGTTGTCATCTCGCTCGATATTTCTCATTTGATCCTCGATGCAGATGCTTTGATCGGAAAGCTTTCCGATATTGACGGTGTCTTTGGCGCAAGACTGATCTCGATCGAATAACCGACCTTCTTCTTTGTGAAAAGAAGAAACGTCCACCTTTTCTTTGCCAAAAGAAAAGCGTGGAGCCAAAAGAAACGATTCGTGGTGCCAAAGAGGATATTTTATGCGTTCCTTATTTTCATGCATGACACTTCGTCGCTCCCCTTCGTGGAGCGCGAGGCGAAGGCTGGCAAAAACAAATGCACCCTAAAAAGGGTGCATTTTATTTTATTCAAAAGCTTTTGCCACTTCTGCAAGAAGGGTGCGAATCTTCAGCTTCTGCGGACAAGCCTTTTCACAGGCACCGCAACGAACACAGTCGGAAGCCTTGCCGCCGTTTTCGGTGAGTGCTATGTAATCCTTTTCAGGATCTTCAGCAGTACCCTGCTTTTTCGCGTTGAGACAAGCGAAAAGATCGGGAATGGCGATCTTTTTCGGACAGCCGTCTGTGCAATAACGGCAAGCGGTGCAAGCCACAAGCGCCTGCATACGGATCATTTCACGAACCTTGTCTGCGATCTCATATTCCTTTTCAGAAAAAGGAACAAAATCTTTCATGAAGCTGATGTTATCATTCATCTGCGCCATGTTACTCATGCCGGAAAGAACCATTTCCACGCCGGGAGCACTTGCAGCAAAACGGATCGCATAAGAAGCGTTGCTTCCCGTACCAACGGTATTCCAAAGTGCAGTGCCTGCTTCAGGAAGATTGATCAGACTGCCGCCCTTAACGGGTTCCATGATCCAAACGGGTTTACCGTGCTTATTGCAAACGTCCAAGCATTTGCGGCTCTGCACGGTCACGTCATCGTAGTCAAGATAGTTGAACTGGATCTGCACGAATTCCATTTCGGGGTTTTCCGTGAGGATCTTATCCAGCACCTCCGCACTATCGTGGAAAGAAAGACCGACGTGGCGGATCTTGCCCTCTTTTTTGAGGTCAAGTGCCGTTTCATATGCACGGCAAGCCTTGTATTTTTCATAATATCTTGCGTTCTGTGCGTGCATGAGATAAAAATCAAAATATTCCACGCCGCAAAGTGCAAGCTGACTTTCAAAGAAAGGACGGATATCCTCCTCTTTTTCAAAATAGTTAAAAGAGAGCTTGTCTGCAAGAAGATATTCTTCTCTTGCATGACGGGAAGTAAGACAAGCTTTGAGCGCAGGCTCACTCTTGCCTTTTACGTACATGTGTGCCGTATCAAAATAATTAAAACCTGCATCGATAAAAGTATCGATCATTTCAGAGAATTCCGCTTCGTTCACTTCACCGTTTTCGAGAAGGGGCAAGCGCATACAGCCGAAGCCGAAATTCTTTTTGATCTCAGGAAAATGGGACACTGTTCATTCCTCCTTCTTTAGGCGTTGATATCATTCACTTCATCAAGCCAAGCAGTCGCCATCGCATCGCTGGGCATACGCCAGTCGCCGCGCGGAGAAAGTGCCACAGAACCGACCTTGGGACCATCAGGCACACAAGAACGCTTGAACTGCTGGGTAAAGAAGCGCCAATAGAATTTTTTCTGCCATTTGAGAATCGTTTCGCCATCAAATTCACCCGCAAACGCACATTTGGTCAAGCGGAAAAGCTTTTTGGGCGAATAGCCATCGTGAATCGTGTGATAGAGGAAAAAGTCGTGCAAGTCATAGGGGCCAACGATATCCTCCGTGATCTGTGCGATCTCGCCGTCCTTGGCAGGAAGAAGCTCGGGGCTGACGGGTGTATCCAAAATATCAAGGAGAGATTTCTTTGCGTTGCCGTCCATTTTGCTCGCAAAATAGTTAACAAGATAACGCACGAGTGTTTTGGGAACGTCCGCATTTACGCCGTACATGGACATATGGTCACCATTATAGGTTGCCCAACCAAGTGCAACCTCGGAAAGGTCGCCTGTACCAACAACAAGACCGCCCGTTTGGTTTGCGATATCCATCAGCACCTGTGTGCGTTCACGCGCCTGCGCGTTTTCAAAAGTAACGTCGTGCACGTTTTCATCGTGACCGATGTCCTCAAAATGCACTCCCACCGCGCGTTTGATATCTACGGTCATGACCGTGGCACCGAGCGCTTCCGAGAGCATCACGGCATTACTCTTTGTGCGGACGGTCGTACCGAAGCAAGGCATGGTAACGGCAATGATATCCTTGCGGTCGCGGCCGAGAAGATCCATCGCGCGTGCCGCAATGAGGAGAGCGAGCGTCGAGTCTAAGCCCCCCGAAATACCGATAACGGCTGTCTTTGCATAGGAATGTGCGATTCTCTTTTTCAGACCGTGTGCCTGAATGTTAACGATATTTTCCGCACGTTCAAAATCATTTTCATCAGCGGGAAGGAAGGGACGCTTCGGGAGCTTGGGGGTTTCGGTTTCCTTCATATCAAGATCGAAGAAAACGTTAAAATTATAGCCATTCGTATCTGTTTCGGGGAATGTATTCTTTTTTGCACGCATATCTGCCAATGCATAAATGTCGATAACTGCGGTTTGCATTCCCTCGTCAAAAGGCTTTCTTTCGGAAAGGATATGTCCATTCTCTGCAATGATGCTGTGTCCCGAAAATACACCGTCCGTGGTAGATTCAGAGCTGCCCGCATTTGCATAGATATATGCACCACAGATCTTCGCAGATTGAGAAGATACAAGCGCGCGTCTTTTCTCTGCTCTGCCGACAATCTCCGCATTGGCCGAAAGACCCACGATCACCGTTGCGCCTGCTGCCGCATGGAAAAGAGATGGAGGGGTTACTGTCCAAAGATCTTCACCGATCTCGCAAGCAATGATAAGTTCGGGAATATTTTTCGCGCTTATAAGCATCTTTTCACCGAAATGAATATATTGCTCATCAATCAAAATAACATCATCCTCCGATGCTGCCGTAAAATGACGCGCTTCATAGGATTCGCCGTAATTTGCCAGATTGGTTTTCGGCATAATACCAAGAATCTCACCATCAGACATAGCAACTGCACAATCGTAAAGCTTATTTTTAAAACGAATCGGCGCACCGACAAAGGTGAGCATTTTTTTGCCTTTTGTCGCCTTCGCAATGTTTTTCACAGCCACAAGCGCCGCATCAATGAGCGGTCTGTGTAAAAAAAGATCGCCGCAGGTATAGCCCGTCACGCAAAGCTCAGGGAAAACAAGGATCGCAACGTCCTTTTTTTCCGCTTCCTCAATAGCAAGAATGATCTGCTCGGCATTATACACGGTGTCTGCCACGCGAAGATCAGGCGTCATAGTCGCAACTTTCAGAAATCCGTCTTTCATATATATACTTCCTTTCGGTTTAAAGATCTTGTTTACTCTTTTATTTTACGCCTATTGGCGAGAAAATGCAAGAAAATATTTCTCTTTTCCAAAAGAAATTTACAAAATCTTATTGAAATATTTTCGAAAATAGGATATACTTACATAGATAGCAGAAAAAAGGAAATGAAATTCGCGTATTTTGTTACATGATTTTGTTATCCCAAAATAAAAATTCGGAGGATTATCACAATGCCCATCATGTTTTTGGACGCAGCCACTAACACCACGACAAATGCAGGCGGAAGTTGGCTTAGTCTTTTGGTCTTCCCTGTTCTTCTGGTTGTCATGTATTTCTTCATGATCCGTCCGCAGAAAAAGCAGGAAAAAGAAGCGCAAGCGATGAGAGACAGCCTTTCCATCGGCGATGAAGTCACCACCATCGGCGGTATCATCGGTAGAGTTGTGAACGTAAAGGAAGACACCTTCGTTCTCGAAACCACCAAAGAAAGAACCAAGATCCGTTTCGAACGTTCCGCAATCAAGCGCATCGACCGCAAGTTCGACGCTCCCGAAGCAAACGCTCCCACAGAAGAAACCGAAGCAAAAGAAGCAAAAGAAGAAAACAAATAATCATAAATTCCCTCCGCACCGCATATGCTGTTAGCATAAAAAGGTTCGGAGGTTATTTATTTATGGACAAAACCACCACGGTCAAAAAGAGAGCAACGCAAAAAAATGAAAAAAGCTTCTTCGTATCCGTCTTTCTCGGCACGGTCATCTCACTTGTGATCGGAATTGTTTTGCTTGTCGCCACCTGTTTTTTGGGGCTTTCAATGAAAGATCCCGATAAATATACGCCCATGCTCGCTCTCGCGGCACTTTTCATCACAGCTCTCGTCAGCGGCTATCTTGCGGCGCGCGCCCACCGCAAAAGCGGACTTGCCTGCGGTGCGCTTTCAGGCATTTTGCTCATCGGGATCCTCGTTTTGCTCGCATTCGCGTTTGGATTCGGCATACATATTTCTCTTTTCGCCATCTGTGCGCCTGCCATCGTCATTTGCAGCATGCTTTCGGGCGTTGTCGGTGTCGGCGCAGACACACCGCCGAGAAAAAAACACAAAATAAAATTTTAAAAAACAGAAAGCGGTTGAGACTCAACCGCTTTTTATTATTTCGCAACTTTATGTACCAAATAAGAGCAAGCACCGTGAAGTCCTCTCGCTGTGAGCTTCACAAGGGAACCCGCTGTGGCAACAGCACCGGAAACCGCAGGCATTCGCTCGAAAAAAGCATCATTTCCATTCCCCCAAACCGCCGCATAACCCGTGGAGGGGCCAACGTAGATGACATAAGGAGAAAGCATCTTTTCCATCTCCGCCAGCGAATGATACGCGCCGCGGCGTATATTCATGCCGAGTCTGCCGAGAATATCCCCCACAAATTCCGCGCAAGTATACGCCCCTCGGATCGGCAACCGAATCCCAAAAAAGGCAAAAATTGCAGAATACGTATTGTAAAGATATTTAGCGCGAGCTTCATTCATCGAATGAAGAAAGGCAGAAAGCTTGGAATAATCCTCGTCGGAGATCGGGATCCTACAAACCTTGATATCAGAGGGCTTGTTGCGATGCGTGTAGCGCGCAAGATTTTCCGTCACAAAGCCACCGTAAAACGGCATATTGATGTGAAAGCGCGCGAACGTATACATCGTGCAAAGGCGCGCATCAAGACTGAGAGAAACGTGATTATAGGGATTTCCGATCATCGTGCGGATAAATCTTCCCATTTTATATGGTGTTGCCGAAAAAACAACGTAGACAGATCGCATAGCCGCGCCCCCTTTCTTTTTCATCATTTTAACACAAAAAAATAAATAATGCAAGAAAATCTTAAAAAAGCATTTTACTTTCTGCAATTTTATGGTAAAATAACAGTAATATCAATGTACGAAAGGATTTTTTATATGAACATTGCCGTTCTTGACCGTTGCACCATCACCACAGGCGACGTTTCTCTCGCCCCGCTGGAAACCGTGGGAGATGTCACATATTTTGATACGTTGCCGCCGGACGAGATCGCTGCCGCCATCGGTGAAAGCGATGCCGTCGTTGTCAATAAAGCAAAGATCACAGCCGAGATCATGGACGCTTGCCCCAATCTCCGTTTCGTCGGGCTTTTCGCCACCGGATACAATAATATCGACACCAAAGCCGCAAAAGAACGCGGAATCGCCGTTTGTAACGTTCCCGGCTACTCCACCGACTCCGTGGCACAACATACCTTTGCGCTCATTTTGCATTTCGCAAGCCGCGCGGACGATTATGCCGCAAGCGTTGCAAAAGGCGATTGGGCAAATGCGAAAACCTTCTCCTATCTCGCTTTCCCCACAAGTGAGCTCGCAGGTAAAACACTCGGCATTTTCGGCTTCGGCACCATCGGCAAAGCGGTCGCGAAGATCGCACTCGCGTTCGGCATGAAGGTCATCGCCACCGTGCGCCGTCCGCAGGAATATGAAGGTGTGACATTCGTGGATCGCGATACGCTTTTTATGGAGAGCGACTATCTTTCCTTCCATTGTCCGCTCACCGATGAAACAAAAAACACCGTAAACCGTGAAACCATCGCAAAAATGAAACTTTCCGCCGTTATCATCAACACCGCACGCGGTGGCGTAATTGATGAAGATGCGTTGACAGAAGCATTGAACAGCGGTAAGCTCCGAGGCGCGGGCATTGACGTTTTGGATACCGAACCGATGCGCAAAAATCACCCGTATCTCACAGCGAAAAACTGCTATATCACCCCCCACGTTGCATGGGCGTCTATCGAAGCAAGAACTAGGCTGATCGACCTTGTGGCAGAAAATTTGCGCTCTTTTTCCAAGGGAACCCCGATCAACTGCGTAAATCTCTAAAAAAATCGCGGTTGTATTGACAACAAGCAGAAAAACATGCTATAATAAAACTGTAAAAATTAAAAAAATAGGAGGTATATCCCATGGCTAATTATGTAATCAGCGGTTGCTCCACCGCAGACCTCTCCGAAAAACACTTTACAAAACGCGACATCAAGTGCGTATTCTTCCACTATTCTCTCGACGGTGTTGAATATATGGACGACCTCGGCAGATCCATGCCGCTTGACCAGTTCTATGAAGCAATGCAGAACGGCGCAGAAACCAAAACCTCTCAGGTTGCCGCTTCCGAATTTGTTGAGCATTTCACACCTTTCCTCGAACAAGGGCTTGACATTATCCACCTTTGCCTTTCTTCCGGCATCTCCGGCACACTCAATGCAGCAAGTGTGGCAAGAGATACCCTTGCAGAGCAGTATCCCGACAGAAAGATCTATATCGTAGACTCTCTTGCGGCGTCCTCCGGTCTTGGTCTTTTGCTCGATAAGCTCGCAGATCTTCGTGACGAAGGCAAGACCATCGACGAGCTTTATGAATGGGTAGAAGAAAACAAACTGAAAATGCACCATTGGTTCTTCACCACCGACCTAACCTTCTTCGTGAAGGGCGGCAGAGTTTCCAAGGCAGCAGGCTGGTTTGGCACCGTATTCCAGATCTGTCCTCTTCTCAACGTAAGCCACGAAGGTAAGCTCATTCCCCGTGAAAAGATCCGCACCAAAACGAAAGTTATCGACGCGATCGTTCAGAAAATGGTGGAAAATGCGGAAGGCGGCGCTGAATATTCCGGCAAATGCTTCATTTCTCACTCCGGTCGTTTCAACGATGCACAGCTCGTAGCAGAAAAGGTTCGCGAATGCTTCCCGAATCTTGATGGCAAAGTGATCATCAACAACATTGGCACTACCATCGGTAGCCACACAGGTCCCGGCACTGTTGCGCTCTTCTTCTGGGGCGATAAGAGAGAAAACTAAGATTTTGAAAATCACCAAAACTTCTGTTTTGGTGATTTTTTACGTTTGATTTGACATTTTCTCACTCATGTGATAAAATGGAAAGAGAAATCAAAATATTACGAAAGGCAGGCAAAATTATGAGTAAAGTCATCACCATAAGCCGTGAATTCGGCAGCGGCGGCAGATTTATCGGCAAAGAAGTTGCCAAGAAGCTGAATATTCCTTTTTATGACAAAGAAATCTTGGAAAAAGTAGCCGAACAAACCGGCTTTGTCAAAGAATATGTAGAAAAGCTTGCGGAATACGCACCATCAAAAAGCATTTTTGCCTATTCTTTCGTCGGCAGAAACAGCGCAGGTGAATCCATGGAGGATTATATCCACAACGTTCAGCGTCAGATCATTTTGAACATCGCCTCGCAAGGTCCTTGCGTCATCGTCGGACGCTCCGCCGATTATATCTTGCGCGAATCGGTTTCCTGCCTTAACGTTTTTATCCATGGCGATATGCCCCACAAGATCGCGCGCATCAAAGAGATCTATCAGGTCGACGATGCGAATGCGGAAAAAATGATCCGCGATATGGATAAAAAACGCAGTATCAATTATAAATATTTCACCGGCAACACCTGGGGCGCCAGCCAAAACTATACGCTTTGTCTGAGTAGCAGTGAACTTGGCATCGAAAAATGCGTGGACATCATCACAAGTCTATTCTGAAATCCATCGAAAAAGAGGTATCTCCCATGAATATCGGCATTGACATCGGCGGAACCAAATGCGCTGTCGTCCTCGGCGACGAAAACGGCGTACAAAAAAAGATCCGTTTCGCCACCACCACTTATGAAGAAACCATTGAAAACATCATAAACGCCATCGAAGAAATCGGAGATGGTGATGCGATCGGCATCTCCTGCGGCGGCCCGCTCAACAGCAAAACAGGTGTGATTCTCTCACCGCCCAATCTTCCCGGTTGGGACGAGATCCACATCACGGAAATGATGGAAAAACGCTTCGGTGTTCCTGCATTTCTTTGCAACGATGCCGATGCATGCGCACTCGCGGAATGGAAATACGGTGCCGGCAAAGGAACGGAAAACATGATCTTTCTCACCTTTGGCACGGGCATGGGTGCAGGACTTATCTTAAATGGCAAATTATATAGCGGCACTTCCGGCATGGCAGGAGAAGTGGGACACATGCGCATGAGCGAATACGGCCCCGTCGGTTACGGAAAAGCAGGCTCTTTTGAAGGCTTTTGCAGTGGCGGCGGCATCGCCAAGCTCGGCAGAAATCTGATCCTCGAAAAATTACAGATGGGCGAAACCCTTCCCTATTGTAAAAACGAAAACGATCTTGCAAATATCACAGCAAAGCTCCTGGCGGAATATGCAGAAAAGGGCGAGCCCATCGCTTTGGAAACCTATCGCATCTGCGGCGAAAAGCTCGGCGCGGGACTTGCCGTTCTCGTAGATATCTTAAATCCCGAAAGGATCGTCATCGGCAGTATTTTTCAGCGTGCGGAGCACCTGCTTCGTCCGCACATGGAAAAAACTTTGTACCGTGAAGCACTTTCTTTTTCCGCCAAAACCTGCGAGATCGTCCCTGCAAAGCTTGCGGACGACATCGGTGACTATGCCGCGCTCTCCGTGGCAAGCGAAGGAATGCGCACAAGATACACTTTGAAATAAAAAACACATATATTCACAAAAAATCGAAAGGAATCATTCCCATGAACGCAAAACTTACAGAACTTTTTGAACGCTACCCCGCGCTGGCTACCCTTGAAAACGATATTTTGACAGCGGAAAAAATGATGCTCGACACTTACTATGCAGGGGGTAAGATCCTTGCTTGCGGCAACGGCGGCTCTGCATCTGATGCCAACCACATCGTCGGAGAGCTCATGAAAGGCTTTCTTTTGAAGCGCCCCATGACCGCGGAGATCCGCGCAAAATTCGAACACGCACTTGGTGAAGAAGCAGAAGATTTTGCAAAAAAATTGCAAAGAGGTGTTCCTGCCATCGCGCTTGACGCGGCAAATGCACTCCTCACCGCTTATGCGAATGACGTAGATGCAGATTACGTTTATGCACAGCTCGTTTTCGGTTACGCAAAAGAAAACGATATGCTCATCGGTATCTCCACCTCGGGCAACTCTAAAAACGTAGTCAACGCTATGAAAGCGGCAAAAGCGCTCGGCATCAAAACGCTTGGTCTTACGGGAGCGAGAGAAAGCAAGCTTTCTGCCATCGCGGATTGTACCATTCGTGTTCCCGAAACCGAAACCTTTAAGGTTCAGGAATATCACTTGCCTGTTTATCACTACCTCTGTGCGGCTGTGGAAAAAACACTTTTCGGCGCAGACGAACCCACCGTATAAAAATAAAAGACGAGATCAAAACGATCTCGTCTTTTTTCGTATGGTTTATAGGTCACATCAAATTGTCATCATAATGCGCACGGATACCGCCGATGCATTTCGGACGGGTGCGTGCGGCAAGAAGGATTGCTTCGCCGATGTGATTCAGCGAAAGACGAACAGGCACCGCAACCTTTTTGAGGTGCATACCAATGAGTGTACCGCCGATGTCAAGACCTGCGTCTGCTTTGATATCCTCCACAGCAACAGGGTGCTTGAAATTCTTATACGCTGCGGTTGCAAAAGAACCACCCGCCTTCGGCTGAGGAACCACGTTCACGATCTCCGCAAAAGGAACAGCTTCCTTTTCAATGATGATCGCGCGGTTGAGATGTTCACAGCACTGTGCCGCAATGTAGATACCTTTTTCATCAAAAACAGAAGAAAGACCTGCATAAATCGCATTTGCCACTTCAGGGCTGGAATCACTGCCGATCTTACCGCCGCAAACTTCGCTGGAAGAACAGCCGATGACAACGATATCCCCCTTTTCAAGCTTTGCCACTTCGCAAATTTCTTTTGCGACAGTTGCCGCTTGTTGTTTAATCATTTCTATCATTTTCAAAAATTCCTTTCTTGATACCGATTTTTTGTGTAAGCTTCGTGCGGTGCAAAACCTCAAGCAAGATCACACCTGACACCACACCAAATACGCCCTGCAAACCATTTCCGAAAAGATTTGCCAAAGCGCCGAGCCCATAGCCGCAAACGGTGGCTTCATAAACAAAATAGCCGAGAATCATCAAAATTTCAGCCAAAATACTTCCCACGATCAATGCCGCAAAATGAAGCTTTCTGAAAGCGCGATACAAAAAGTACACAAGCACCGCCATACCGCCTTTGATTAAAAAAGTCGCAGGCGCATAAATGGCAAAACCGCTGAAAAGATCTGCAAGCATTCCGCCGACAGCCGCCGCAAGTCCGCCCCATAGAGGTCCAAGCAACCAACCGCAAAGGAGCGTGACGCCATCACCAAGATGCACAAAGCCACCGATCGGCAAAGGAATCTGCAGCATCAACGTTGCCACACAGACAAGAGCCGCAAAAAGCGCTGAAAAAATCATGCTTTTCGTTTTGTTTTTCATAAGAGAGATCACCTCGAATTATATATTTATCTCCGATTTTTCAGAAATAAGCAAAGGAAAACGGAACGGTACAAGAACCGTTCCGATCGAAGCGGCAAAGCTTAAAGAACGACCGCAATCACAATAGGCAATGCGATCTGCCAAGCAAGACCCAAAAGGTTAACTGCCCAGAAATACCAATGTTTGGTCTTATGACGGAAAACCTGCATACCGAGAAGTGCACCGACAGCACCGAAACAGAAGCCGCAACCAAGAAGCACCGCTTCTTTGATGCGCCAAGCACCTTTTTTCGCTTTTACCTTATCGGCAAAATACAGCGCGAACGCGATAACGGACATGATAACGATCGCTACCGCATAGATGATGTAAAAATACTCCACGTTTGGTTCCTCCTTTTATGTAACTTCGTTTTTATTATAGCAAAGACAAAAGAAAAAATCAATATTTTGCAAAGCAAAAACCGTTGACTTTTTGTTTTTCTTATGGTATCATAAACAAAAAAATACTCGGATCGCCACCGGGTGATCCCAATGCAGTTTGGCATTCGTCGCATATCGCTAGGTCATTAGAAGATATGCTTCGGGTGCTTATTTTATTTTTCGGAGGTTTTATGAGAAAGATCAAAAATCCTTTTCGCACGTTGTCGCGCTTTGAGATCGGACTTTGGGCATTGAGCGTCATTGTCGTTTCCGCATCCTATCTTTTGGGTACCGCCAAAGATTATCTGACACTTCTCGCTTCTCTCATCGGCGTGACCGCGCTCATCTTCGTTGCCAAAGGTTACGTTTTGGGACAAGTGCTTACCGTGGTTTTCGCGGTCTTTTACGGTATCATTTCTTTTTATTGCAAGTATTACGGCGAAATGATCACATATCTTGGCATGACAGCGCCCATCGCTATCATGAGCGTGATTGCTTGGCTCCGTCACCCTTTCCAAAAATCCAAAGAGGTGGCGGTGGGACGCATGAGCAAAAAAGGTGTGCTTCTTATGTGTGTTTTTGCGTTCTTAACAACGGCGATGTTTTATTTTATCCTCGGCGCACTTGGAACGGCGCGGCTTCTCATCAGCACGCTTTCCGTAACGACAAGCTTTCTCGCGTCTTATCTCACATTTATGCGAAGTCCTTATTACGCACTTGCTTACGCGGCAAACGATATCGTTTTGATCGTGCTTTGGATTCTTGCTGCCATTCAGGATATCTCTGCGCTTCCCATGATCTTTTGCTTTGTCATGTTCTTTTTTAACGATATTTACGGCTTTTTCAACTGGAAACGCATGGAGAAACGTCAAAGCGGACTTAGCAACCCATGACCGATATCACGGAAAGTAGCAAAAAACTCTCGTAAGTGAACACAAAAACAAAGCCCCGCACGGGGCGGGGCAAAAAATCACAAAGAGGCAAGTCGTTCTTTTATGATCCCCAACTTGTCGTCTTTCTTTGCTTCTGAAAATACATACGCATGATTATTGAGGTATCTCAAATAGGTGTGACCGAGTGTTTCTTCACTATGCTTGGGAATGTTGTTTTGATCAATCTCTATCTTGTTTACAAGCAACGACGAATGTGAGATTTTTGTAAAACGATTGTAGCTTTCCATGTGAGCAATCATCTGTTCAAGCTCGCAGAATGCTCTTTCATATTATTTGGAGCTTGCGCTTTCAATTGCCATAAAGAAGCTGATCCTTGCCAAACGATCATGCCAAAATCCAAAATCTTTATCGGGAAAGGCCATATGGAAAATTTCGTACAAAGTATTCCACATCGAATGCTTTTCTTCATGAGTATAATCGGCATCTTTGCAAGCAAGCAGAGCGCTCATGTAAAGATACATCTGGCCACAAACTTTCCAAAAGTAATTCTGACAGTGCTCTACAAGCGCACCGCCTTCGAGAACGTGCATATGCAGGTCTTCCGCAGGTAGCATCATATCGGCATAATGCAAGGCTTTATTACGATCTCCCCTATGCAAATATGAAAAACATAATCCACGAATAGCTCCCATTCTATATTCCATATTTGTGGACTCTAAAAGCTGTTCTCCGAGCATAACGATTTCGTCAAAGTTTTCGTCGATATATCCGTTTTGCAAAACTCTCATTAAGTAATGTCGAACGGTTTCGTCATTCGGATATTTTTTCTGCATCGTACGGCACAGTTTCAATCTTTCTGCGGTTTTTCCTTGACCGTGAAGCTCGGTATACTTGGTTATAAATTCTTTGATCTCGGCTTGCTTTTTATTTTTTGCAATATCAATTTCGAGCAGGACATCGGCGCTGACCTCAAAAATATTTGCAAGAACCGGAAGATGGGAAATATCCGGGGCAGTCTTATCGCATTCCCACTGAGAAACAGCATTGGTAGAAACACCCAAAAATTCGGCAAGCTGTTCTTGTGTGATATTTCTATCGCGGCGAAGTTTTTTAATTGTTGCTCCAATAGACATAATTTTTCTCCTTTGTGATAATTCAAAAGCGCTTTTGTACCTTAATTATACACATCTTTTTGAAAATTTCACACCAAGTATTTTACCAATGAAATTAAATTTATGCTTCATTTTTTGAAGCAATGGTTTATCATAAAATTGAAAAAATCAAGAATAACAAAAAACAAACAAGAAAATTTCTATTTTTTCACCTAAAAAACCGCTTCAGATTTTCTGTGCCAACGGCACCGTTTTCATAAAACAAGTAAAAAAGCTTCTCCAAATTTTCTTCGTTGTATTCGATCTCCTTGGAATAATTTTTCGCGATCCACGCGGCGTCTGTTTCCGAAAGACTTCCCTTTTCCAAAAAGTCTTTCAGCCAAAGCGCAAAGATCACAAGAAGCGAAACCGCCGCAAGCTTTACCCGCGGCAAAACTTCCCCATCAAAAACAGCAAGCAGAAAATGACGGTAAATAAAATACACGGCAAGATTTTCTGCGTACTGCTCCCATAAAGTAACAGCGCCAAGAAACGCTTCTTTTTGCGAAGCGGAAAAAGGAAGCATCTCACATAGCGCCAAAAGCGAAGGTTTCCACGAAGGATCCATCTCCTCGATATCCAAAAACGAAGTCAAAATCTCCGAAAGCGCCGCGTGATTTTCCGCTTCATTTTCCGTGCCGATCTGCGCTTGCAGATCTTTTGCCAGATCCAAAACGGCGATCATGCGATGACCAAACGGCAGATCTTTATCGGAAAGGATCGAAAAGATCTCTTCTCGCGCACGGTATAAAATCTCAAAAAATGCGCCGTCATATTCCTCTGCTTCTTCATCAGTGATCTCTCTTTCCCAAAAGGAAAGAAGATGCTCATCAGCAAGCACAAGCCTTGCCGCTTCTTCACAGCAAAGTCCGACGCCGCCCTCTTTCAAGCCTTGAAACCACACAAAATACCGTGGGTGATCCGCACAGATCTGACAAAGCTTATCTTCTCCGAGTGTCAGAATGATATCACAAAGATTTTTCTCATTCAAAAAAGGACACCGTTCATTTTGCAAACAAAAAGAGCGCACTTCACCGCGCGTGATATTTTCCTGCAAACGCTTACCGAAATCGCCTTTTACGCTGTCATAATACGCCGCCGTTTTTCCATCAACATCAATCTCCCAGCCAATGCAACAGCTATCACGGCATTTTCCCGCAATACAAGAAAAATCCTTGCAATAGAAAGGCATTCTGAAAATCATCACACATCGCTCCTTTTTGCATAATATAGTTTTATTATACTCGTTTTTTGGGAAAGGTCAACGCCTTATCTATTGATTTTTGGAAAAAATTGTACTATAATAAAAGTGGGTTGGCTCCCATTTGCGCCGGACAAAAAAGGCGCACCAAATTCTCTCAAATAAAAAGGAGCTGAATGTTATGAATAGACCGTATATTATTTGCCACATGGTTGTTTCTCTCGATGGAAAAGTGACGGGTGATTTTCTCTATACACCCGAATGTGAAAAAGGTACGGAGATCTATTACGAGGTGAATCGCAATTTCTCAGCAGATGCTTACGCCTGCGGCAGAATCACGATGGAGGGCAGTTTTACTCACGACTTCAAGCCGGATCTCACACCTTATGCAAACCAAGAAGTCCCCGATGGCGACTATATTGCCGATACGAAAGCGAAATTTTTCGCCGTTGCCTTTGACCGCCACGGCACACTCGGCTGGAAAACGCCGAAGATCGTGGACGATGATCCCGGATATAGGGACGCACACATCATTGAAGTTCTCTTGGAAAATGCAGACAAACGCTATCTCGCTTATTTGCGTCATATTGGTGTTTCCTATATTTTTGCAGGCAAAGATGAAATGGATCTCCACCTTGCCATGGAAAAGCTCACTTCGCTTTTCGGGATCCAAAAGCTTCTGCTCGAAGGCGGAAGCGTGATCAACGGCGCTTTTCTGAATGCGGATATCGTTGATGAACTAAGTTTGGTTTACGTTCCTCTCATCGCAGGAAAAGAAAGCCAGCCGCTCTTCCACGAAAGCGTGCTCAAAAAATATACGATGCGCGGCACTGCCATCAAGGACGGCACCGTTTGGGTGCGCATGGAAGCTGACCGCAGTATTCCCGAGGAGGAAAAAACAATATGAATTTCTCATTGCGCAGAGCCGAGGTGCGCGACCTTTCTCGCTTGAATGCTCTGCTGTATCAAGTACATAAAGTCCATTCCGACGGAAGACCGGACATCTTCCGCCGCGGCAATAAAAAATACACCGATGATGAGCTTCTCGCCATCATCGCTGATGACATGACACCCATTTTCGTCGCTGCTGATGAAACCGACACAGTGCAAGGTTATGCTTTTTGCATTTATGAGGAGATTAAAAATGATACTTCCCTTGCGGACAGAAAATCGCTTTACATCGACGATCTTTGCGTGGACGAAGCGATGCGCGGACATCATATCGGCACGATCCTTTACGAACATGTTTTGAAGGTCGCAAAAGAAAACAGTTGCTATCACGTCACGCTCAACGTATGGTGTCTGAACGAAGGCGCGATGCGTTTTTACGAAAAATGCGGACTTTCCCCACTAAAAATCACAATGGAACAGATTTTGTAAACAATATATCTCCATCAACAGAAAGGAAGAAATCAAAATGGCACTTTCTACAGCAATTTACAGATTAAGAAGAAGAGCAAAGCTCTCCGAAAAGGAATTCGCTGATCTTTTCGGCACAACAGAAGAAACCGTCATCGCTTGGGAAAGCGGCACGGAAAACCCCTCGCTCGACACCCTTTGCGCCATGGCAAAGCACTTCCGCGTTTCCGTCGATGCGCTTCTCCTCGGTGATGCCGACATGAAGCGCGGCAAAAATATCCAGCCTGACACCGCCGCTCAACCCGAGTGGGAGCTCTATTCCAAATCGCTCCACTTTGAATATATGCAGTGCATCGAAGAAGGTCTTGACATCAGTGAATATGAAGATCTTTTCAACGCGATTCGCAAAATGCCTGCCGGCGAGCACAAAGAAAAAATGGCAGACGTTCTTTTTGACATCGTTCAAAACGCGAAAACTGTCGACGGTTACCCTTACGAAGAGCCTTCCGACCTCGAAGGAATCCGCCGTCTTTGCAAAGAATATTCCTACGAAACCAAGCCTTATACAGACGAGATCCTCAAGGATAAGATCCTCGGCGCATGGTATGGCAGAATCTGCGGTTGCTTGCTCGGCAAACCCGTGGAAGGCATCTCCTGTGAGGAGTTGGAAGCCTTGCTGAGAGAAACCGGCAACTACCCAATGACAAGATACATCCTCGCGAGCGACATGAATGAAGATATTTACAGCCGCTACAAATTCGCGCTCCGCGGCAAATGCTATGCGGATACGATTTCGTTTGCGCCCGTGGACGATGATACAAACTACGTGGCTTTGGCGCAAGTTCTCATCAATAAATACGGCAGAGATTTCACCCCGAATGATGTC
This sequence comes from uncultured Lachnospiraceae bacterium, assembly GCA_964466625.1. Classification (GTDB taxonomy): domain Bacteria; phylum Bacillota; class Clostridia; order Oscillospirales; family CAG-272; genus QALR01. The sequence continues at coordinate 24,970 of CAYXQF010000008.1, forward strand.
GCTGTGATCTGGCAGACACGTCAAGGCAAACAAGCATATTGCACAGCGGAAAGAATCGCCTTCTGCAACTTTATCAAGGGCTTCAAGCCTCCCTTCTCCGCGATCCACAAAAACAGCTATCGTGAATGGATCGGCGCGCAGATCCGCGGTGACTATTTTGGCTATATCAATCCCGGCGATCCCGAAACTGCCGCAGCCATGGCATGGCGTGATGCCTGCATCTCTCACACCAAAAACGGTATTTACGGCGAAATGTTTGCCGCTGCCATGATCGCCGCTGCCGCTGTCACCGATGATATTGAAGATATTATCCGCGCAGGTCTTTCCAAAGTGCCTACCACTTCCCGTCTTTACGAAACCATTGAAAACGTGATCGCTGATTACCACGCAGGCGTTTCTTTTGACGATGCGATCGCGAAGATCAAAGAGGTTTACGATCCGCACAATTCCCACGGTTGGACACACACCATCTCCAATGCGGCGATCGTCGTTTTGGCGCTTCTGCATGGCAAGGGTGACTACGGCAAGTCCATCTGCCTTTCCGTTCAGGTCGGCTACGACACCGACTGCAACGGTGCGACCGTCGGCTCGATCCTCGGCATGAGAAACGGCTTTGGCGGCATCGACGAGGTTTGGACAAAACCCGTGAACGGCAAGCTCGACACCAGCATTTTCGGTGTCGGTATTCTCGATCTCGACAAAGCGGCTGAACACACAATGAGTCACCTGGCACCCAAAACCGAAGCTTAATAACAAAAAAGAGCAGATGGAAAATCTGCTCTTTTCTTTATTATTCTGTAAAAATTTTTGCGACTCTGACGACCAAGCTGCGTCCATATTCAAAAGGTCTTGCCACAGCCGTCACCATACCGTCGTCGCTTTGCGTAAAATCAACAGGCATGCCGTCGTCAAGCCAGATCATTTCACGAATCTTCTTTTCCATGCGGAATGTGCGGCGATAATCCGCACCACGTCTACGGAGCGCCACATTCGGATCGGATACCATCGGAATATGATCACAAACAAAATAATAAACGCCCTCTTTTTCCAAGATAAAATCGTCCTCCGCATTTTCGACCTTGATGCCCGAAGGTCTTGCCGGAAGAATTTCGCCGTTGATCGCATTCCATTGTCCCATCAGCTCCATTGTCGCTTTGTCAATGGCACGAATCGAACCGTCCGCCATTGGGCCGACATTCATGAGAAGATTGGAACCGCAGCGGCGGCAGATCACGAGATCACGAATAGATTCCGCCGGCGCACGGAAATTAAGGTCATCTTTCGCATAACCCCAATGATCGGCAAAAACCTGACACATCTCACTTGCAATATATTTCGGTGAGGTTTCGAGGTTGATCGGCTGTGGTCTTCCACGCTCAAAGGTCACGCTGTCAAGCTCGATATGGCCAAGCGCACCAAGCTCGGAAAGTCCCGTATTATTGATCAGCATCGTTTCGGGCTGATACGAACGGATCATCGAATAAAGCGCATCTTCTTCCCAGTCTGCATCTTTTTTATCCCACATACCGTCAAACCAAAAGCCGCCGATCTTTCCGTAATTTTTGCAAAGAAGCGCAACACTTTCGCGAAGATAGGAAAGATATTTGGGAAAATCCGATTGATAGGTTTCCTCATGCCAATCAAGAAGCGTGTGATAGAAAAACGGAATGATATCCTCTGCACGGCAAGCATCAACAAATTCGCGCACAAGATCTCTGCCGCAAATGTGCGGTGCATCGTAATCGTTAAGACCTTGCGTGTCAAAAAGAGAAAATCCATCATGGTGGCGTGTGGTGAGTGTGATATATCGCGCACCCGCGCCCTTCGCCGCCGCCGCAAGCTCCTTTGCCCATGTGGGCTTCGGTGCAAATGCCTTTACCGCCTGCATATACTCGTCCCATGGAATGTTATGTACCTTTTTCGCCCATTCGCCACGGCCGATCACGCTATACGGACCGAAATGCACAAACATACCGAAGCCAAGCTTTTCAAAATCCTTGATATATTCTTTTACGATCATGGAAAAACCTCCCTAATCTTTTCATTTTTTCTTTATTATACCGAAATGGATATGGTTTGTCAAGAAAACGGAAAGCATTCTTTCATGTTCCCCTCTCCCTTGACACCCTCTGCAAAAATATGTTACAATGATGATAAGAAAATCCTATAAAATAATAAAGGAGTTTGCTATGAAACTGAAATTTGACGTTCAAAACAAAACCCAGCCCGATCCGTTTATTTTTCGCGATGACGATGGAAAATTTTATATTTATAATACGGGAATCGACGGCATTCATGCCTATTCCTCCGACAGTCTGACGGGTGAATATCATTATGAAGGCATTATCCTGACGATGCCGCGCGGTGATGAATACTGGGCGCCCAGCATGATTAAGCTCGACGGGAAATATTATCTTTATTTTTCCTATCACGTTCCGGGCATGTTTGAGCATATGCACGTTGCGGTCTCAGACAAGCCGCTCGGTCCCTTTGAAAACGTCACCCGGCTTTATAAGCGTTTCACCATTGACTCCCACGTTGTAAAAACCGATGCAGGACTTTTCCTTTGGTATGCGGAAAACAATGAAAACTGCGAGCGCATCGGCACGCGCGTCTTTGTGGATAAGCTTCTCGATCCCTTCACACCTGCCAACATCTGCAAAGAGGTAATCGTTCCCACCTATGACGAGGAGATCACTGGCATGAGAGAAAACGGCGCTTGGCATACGGTGGAAGGTCCTTTTTGGTTTAGCGAAGACGGCTGGCAATACGTCATGTATAGCGGCGGCGCCTTCACCGACGATACCTATCACATCGGCTATGCGGCGGCAAAAACAGATGAAAGCGACCTTACCAAGGTCGACTACATAAAGATCACAAATAACGGCAAATTCAGCCCCGTCATGTTCCGCAATGAGGCGGAAGAAGGCGTGGGACACCACAGCGTCATCAAGGTTGACGGTCAGTATTACGCCTTCTATCATGCACGCGACCGCAAGGATACTGATAACGAAAAGGACGGCTACGTGGAGGAGCGCACTGCGCGCATCTGCAAGCTCCATGTGAAGGACGGTGTCATCACCGCGCAAAGAATGGACTAAGACCATGCAGACCGCGACACTCGAACCCACAAAAACTCGTGAAACTTCTTATGATCTTTTGCGTCTTCTCGCGCTTTTTTCCATGATGCTTTTGCACGTTGCCGGCGCCAAGTGGAGCAGCACGCCAAACACAGGCGACTGGCTCGCACTGCACGTCTACAACGGCATTTCTCGTTTCTGTGTTCCCGTTTTCGTCATGATCTCAGGCAAATTTCTGCTTGCGCCCGAAAAAGAATATACACCGCGAGTGCTTTTCAAAAAAGTTCTGCGTCTTATGACAGCTTTTCTTTTCTGGTCTATGCTGTATGCCGCCGCAAGAACCGTTTTCGCTTATGAAGCGTTCTGCTTGGATAGCATACGCTTTTTCCTAAAAGCGCTTTTCGGCGGACACTATCACATGTGGTATCTTTTCATGCTGGCAGGACTTTATCTCATCGTTCCCTTTTTAAAACCGATCGCGGAAAACCGCAAACTCACGGGATATTTTATTTTGCTTTCTCTGATTTTTCAAAGCGGCGTTACGCTTATTTCCGCGCTGGAGATTCCGTTTTTCAGCGCATGGATCACCGAGACGTCTGAAAAAATCATGCTCACGTTCGTTGCGGGCTATCCCGCGCTTTTCCTTTCGGGAAGATATCTTTCCGAAACCGTCTTCACAAGAGGAAAAAAGCTCGCGCTTTACACAGTGGGAATTTTCTCGCTTGTGTTCACCGTTGCCATCAGCGCATGGATTTCTCTGAAAAGCGGTGTTCCCAATGAATCGTTCTTTTCCTTTTTCCAGCCGGCGATCATTTTCACGTCAGCGGCAATTTTCGTTTTCGCAGGAGAAAGCTTTCCGAAAAAGCTCCCGAAAAAAGCGCAAAGCTTTTTGAAAAAAACAGCAAGCCTCAGCCTTGGCATGTATCTTTGCCATGACTTCGTTCTCAAAGCGCTTCACTATCTCTTTGGCTTTGACAGCAGCTCGTTTTGCGCTGTATTTTCCGTCCCCGTCGTGACGCTTGCCGTTTTTGCCGTGAGTTTTCTGATCACATACGCCATCTCTTTCATTCCGATCTTAAAACGTTGGATCCTATAATCTATCCCCATCGAAAGGAGATCTTCGCATGCTCTTTCAAAAACAGATCGAAAAATTATATCATGAAAAAATCTTCCTTATTTATATTTGAAAAATAAACATGATACTATAAAAACAAAAAACATCTCATGGAGGCTCTTATGTTCGAAAGAAATCCGAATTTAAAATACGATACGATGTATCCCCATCGCATCACGGGGTGCAAGCTTACAAAATATCCCGAAAAGCTCCTCGCAGGCAAAGGTGATGCACTTTTGCTCGGCGGCTTTGAGGAATCCTCTGTGCTCATTGACTTCGACGGCGAAATGGTCGGCGGTCTGGAACTGAAGGTAACCTGCCCTGCTCATACGCATATTCGCATCGACTACGAAGAAGATGCCGAGCTCGCTCTTCGCCGTGAGCCGCTTGCCTGCACATGGTATCAGCTCGTCACCGACGAATATGATCTGGAAGCAGGCGAGCATACGCTTGTCAGCCGCGGCAGACGCGGATTCCGTTTTGTTAATATTTCCGTCATCAGCGGTGAAGACGTTACCTTGCATTTCGTTCGTGCGATTAGTGGCACCTGGAATTTGGAAGAAAGAGGCTTTTTCCGTTGCAGTGATGAAAAGCTCAACCGCATCTGGGATATTTCCGCGGCAACGGCAAAGGCTTGTATGCAGGATTTTTATGAAGACGGTGTGAAGCGTGATGGACTCCTCTGGCTTGGCGACTATCGTGTATCCTTCCTCAGCGCATATTATGTAACAGGTGACGCATCTCTTGCGAGAAAAAGCCTTCTCATGATGCGCGACAGCCAATACGAATGTGGTGGGATTCCTGCTTGTGCAGCACGCGGTGGCGGTGAACAGCATCACAGCGAATCCGGTATCTCCTATATGCCCCGTATCCCCGGCGACGGTCAAAACAAATGGATCATTCTCAACTACATGTGTGATTACATCACCGCCATTGAAGAATACGTTCATCTGACCGGCGACACCACCATTCTTGCGGAAATTTTGGAAAGCGCGGAAAAAGCCGCAAAATTCCTTGTCACACTCATCGACCTTGAGGAGTCGGGAAAATGGTATATCGACGATTACAAAGCAAAACGCGATGAATACGGCTTCAATTATAACATTCTCATCGATTGCACGATGAATCCCAAAAATGTATTTGAATCCAAAGGCGTGTTCCTGCTTGAATTTTTGATGTCGCTCCATTCCCTTTCCCGTATGGCAAAAAAAGCAGAAAACAAAGCGCTTTCCGCTTGGTGCGAAGCACTTGCCGAAAGACTGGATATGCACATCGAAGAACATTATAAAGACAAAATTCACGGTCAATATCTTGATTTCAAAAAGCAAAAATTTGTGGATATCTCTCAGTATGCCGCACCGATCGCCGTTCTCGCAGGAAAAGAAGACCCCATCGGTATCGAGCGCATGGCGCGCAGTATCATGCCGAATCTTGGTTTTTCTATGGCGTGGCGTATCGAATCACTCTTTATGATAGGTAATGCAAAAAAAGCACTTGCGGATATCCGCTCGGCTTGGGGCAAGATGCTTGATCTCGATAGCCGCACCTGCTGGGAGCGTCTTGATCTCCCCGAAATGAACGCCACACATTATTATGACGCCATCGGCAGCTTCTGCCACGGTTGGACGTCAAGCCCCGCATGGCAGCTTCCCTCTTACGTTGTCGGCATCAAAGCCGAAGACGATGCTTTCCGCACCGTCACCATCGAGCCGAATCTCGACACGCTGGATTTTGCGGAAGCAACCGTTCCCGCAAAAGATGGCGATATCACCGCGCGTGTGGAGCGTGACGGCACAGGCTATAAGCTTTATCTCGATCTGCCCTCCTCGGTGGAAAGCTGCACCGTCAAGTGGTCGAAAGTACACACGCAAACGCTTCTCGGCGGTGGAAAATATGTACTCTCCTCTGAGGATAGCATCTGATGCAAAAAGATATCGTGCTCTGCGGTAAAAAGCTTCGCTATGACCTGGTGCGCAAAAAGGTGAAAAATATCAATCTGCGCATCAAGGCAAACGGGGAGATCTCAGTATCCGCGCCTCGCGCCGTGCCACTTTCCATGATCGAAAGCTTTTTGACGGAAAAGACGGATTTTATTCTCCGTGCGCTTTCGCATTTCGAGAAGATGAAAGAAACGGTACCCAAGCCGAAGCAATACGTCAGCGGTGAAGTTTTTCGCGTGTTTGGTGAGGAAAAAACGATGCTTCTCCAAAAAGGCGAGAAAAACATCGTGACGCTTCCGGAAGATCAGCTTCTGCTGACCGTGAAAGATCCCAATGATTTCGCCTTAAAAGAAAAAACGGTGAAAAAATGGCAAGAGGAAATCTACCGTGAAAAGATCCTTTTTCTGTGCGAAAAAATATATCCCTCCTTCGCGACACACGGCATCGCTTTTCCCGAAATTCGTTTCCGCCGTATGACCTCCCGTTTCGGGAGCTGTCAGCCGAAAAAAGGTGTTTTGACCTTCAACACCGCACTTGCAGAGGCGCCTATTTCTTGCATCGAATACGTGATCTTTCATGAATTTTGTCATTTTCTCCACCCCGATCATTCCAAACGCTTTTATGCAGAATTGGAATTGCACGTCCCCGACCAAAAAGAAAAACGGCGTCTCTTAAACGAATGTGTTCGCATCGCCAAAGATTAAAAGAAAAACGCAGACTCCATCGTGAGCCTGCGTTTTTTATATAAAAAGCCCTATAAAAATGCGATTTTTCTTGTATTTTCCCACACATTATGATAAACTGAAGAAAAAACATCGGCGAAAGGATAAAAATATATGATCTATCACGTTGCAAAAAACGGAAACGATAAAAATCGGGGTACCGTGGACGCACCTTTTCTGACGATCTCTCACGCGGCAAAGCTGGCAGATGAAGGTGACACCGTCATCGTTCATGCAGGTGTTTATCGCGAGTGTGTCAGCCCTGAACACGGTGCAAGAAATGAATTCGGACGCATCACCTATATGGCGGCAGAAGGTGAAAAAGTCATCATCAAGGGCTCTGAAGAAATCCATGACTGGGAAAAGGTTGATGGCATTTGGAAAGTTTCGGTCGAAAACGCGCTTTTCGGCGATTTTAATCCGTATGCGGAAGCTGTGGACGGAGACTGGCTCGTCAAGCCTCTCACGCCACCGCACCACACAGGCATGGTATATCTGAATGGCGATGCACTTGACGAGGTCGTGACCGAAGAAGAACTGAAAGACCAGAAGATGACTTGGCTTTGCGATGTTTCCGACGAGATGACAACGATTTATGCCAACTTCGGTGAAGCCGATCCCAGAGAAGCGCTCGTGGAAATCAACGCGAGAAAATCCTGCTTTTATCCCGAAAAATCGGGGTTGAATTACATCACCGTGCGCGGCTTTGAGATGGCACATGCCGCTACAAACTGGGCGCCTCCGACTGCCGATCAGGTCGGCATGCTCGGTCCACACTGGGCAAAAGGCTGGATCATCGAAAACAATATCCTGCACGATGCCAGATGTGCCGCGCTCAGCCTTGGCAAAGACGGTGTGACGGGACACAACACCTATACACGTTATCACAGAAAAGCGGGATACTATTATCAGTATGAAGCGATGCTTTCCGCGCGCCGCATGGGCTGGGGCCGTGAAACGATCGGTTCGCACATCGTTCGCAATAACGTAATCTACAACTGCGGACAAAACGGCATCGTCGGTCACATGGGCTGTGCTTTTTCTGAAATCTATAATAATGAGATCTACAATGTCGGCAACAAAAAGGAATTCACGGGATTTGAGGTCGGCGCGATCAAGCTTCATGCGCCCATCGACGTGCAGATCCACCACAATCTCATTCACGACAGCTTTATGGGAACGTGGCTCGACTGGCAAGCGCAAGGCGCGCGTGTTCACGCAAATATTTATTATAATAACGGCATCGACATCAAGATCGAAGTTACTCACGGACCGCATCTTGTGGACAACAACATTTTCGCATCCGAGCAAAACTTCCAGAATGCCGCACAAGGCGGTGCATATGCGCACAATCTTTTCCTTGGCGGTATGTTCAAATATGAGGTTCTCGACCGTTCCACACCGTATCATCTGCCCCATTCCACCGACATGATGGCTTGCACGCTTGTTTACAGCGGTGACGATCGCTATTACAACAATATTTTCGCTAATACACAAAAGACGGAAAACAAAAAATTCGTTGTCGGTCTTGGGCTTTATAACGGCGCGCCCGACACCTTGGAAGAATATCTTGATACCGTTTTCACCAAGTACGGCAAATGTGACACAGAAGCTTTTTCCTTTGAAAAACAGCCTGTTTTCACCGCGCATAACTATTACGGCGACGGGGTGCCTCCTTATGAGCGTGACCGCACCTCCGTAAAGACCCGACTCGCAACAAACGCTCGCGTTTATGAAGAAGACGGCAACGTTTATCTGGAAATGACACTTGATGAAAGCTTTGCTACCCTTCTGCCTGAAATCGTTGACACCAAGCGCCTTGATATGCCTCGCATCACCGAAGCGCCTTATGAAAACCCCGACGGCACGCCCATCACCGTGGACACAGACCTTCTCGGAAACAAAAGAGGAAGTCACCCCACGGCGGGTCCTATCGAAGATCTCGGCACGGGACATGTGAAGGTGCTCCTTGCAAAAAGAAAATAAATGAAAAATCCGAAGCTGTGAAGCTTCGGATTTTTTATTAGAGATAGGAGATTGTATCGTCAAAGTCACGGATCTTGGCATGGAGCTTTGTGGGCGCAACACCGTCTGCAGCATAACCGATGGGAAGAAGCGCGCAAACACGCACGTTTTCGGGAAGGGAAAGCGCGGCTTTCACTTCGTCGGCGTTGAACCAAGCCACCCAGCAAGAGCCGATACCCTGCTCCCAAGCTTCCAGCATCATGTGTGTGCAAACGATGGAAGCGTCGGTTTCTCCGGATTCATAGCCGGGCATCAGATCATTTTGCCAAGAGCGTTCTTTATCATAGCAAACGACAAGCACCACGGGCGCATCAAAGGTAAAACGGCACACGGACGCAAGCTTTTCACGGCTTTCCGCGCTCTTTACGACGTAGATCTTCTGCGGCTGTTTATTGCAAGCAGTCGGCGCCACTCGTCCTGCTTCCAGAATAGCAATGAGCTTTTCTTCTTCAATCATCTGCGGCTTAAAAGAACGTACAGAAAAACGCTCTTTTGCCAAATCAAGAAAATTCATAAAAAATCTCCTTTTCGTTTTTCTTTTATCATATCATATTTTGCCCAAAAATGCAAGATTACACTTGCTTTTCTTGCTTTCGTGTGCTAAACTGTTGGCGAAAAAACTTTTCTTTCGAAGGAGAAATACAAATGGAATACATCAGCAGACGTGAATACGAAGAATTTACCGCGTCGACACGCGACAAGCGTATGGAATGGTTCCGAAATGCCAGATTCGGCATGTTCATTCATTACGGCCTTTATTCGCAGATCGGCACAGGTGAATGGTCGCAAGCAAATCAGAACTACACGGTAGACGAATACGAACAGCTTGCGAAAATCTTTGCTCCCAAAGAAGACTGTGCGCGCGAATGGTGCGCTCTTGCCAAAAGAATGGGTGCAAAATACGCCGTCTTCACCACACGTCATCACGAAGGCTTTTCTCTTTGGAATTCCAAAGTTAATCCTTACAATTCCTATAACTACTGCGGACGTGACCTTGTGCGCGAATTTGTAGACGCTTGCCGCGAATTTGATCTCAAGATCGGTCTTTATTCTTCGCTCATGGATTGGCATCACCCCGATTCTTGGCGCTGTGCCAACGATCCCGAAGCACGCGCACGTTTCACCAAATATATTGAAGATCTGAACACCGAGCTTCTCTCAAACTACGGTAAGATCGACATTTTGTGGTATGACGTATCCTGTCCCATGGAAAATGCAGAAAGCTGGGATTCCGTAAACAGAAACTATCGCTTGCGCAAACTCCAACCTGACATCATCATCAACACTCGCTCTGCGATCCCCGAAGACTTTGGCACGCCCGAAGAAAAAATTGACGCAGAAGAACGAGATTGGGAATCCTGCAAAACGCTCACAAAGCTCGCTTGGGGTTATGTAGATGCAGAACAATCTTATCCTTTCATGATGCGTCCCAAAGAGATCGTTCGTGATCTGCATATGTGTACTTGCAAAGGCGGCAATCTTCTCCTTAACGTCGGCCCGATGCCCGACGGCTCCATCGACAAATACACCGATGAAACACTCTCCACCATCGGCAAATGGCTTGCCATCAACGGTGCGGCGACTTACGGCAAAAAATTCCGCACAGGTCCCGTCTACAGCGCCAATACGCTGACCGCAGTATCTGCTGAGCCTGATTGCAAGACGTTCTATCTTTGGAACTGGGTATGGCCCAAAAACGGCGAATTGATGTTTGGCGGCTATATGGACGCGCCGACAAAAGTTTCCTTCCTTGCGACCGGCGAAGAAATAGACTTCACACATGACGGTCACCGCATCTTCCTCAAAAATCTGCCTCAAGAAGTCCCCGACAAGATCCTCGGTGCCACCGTCATTAAGATGGAATTTGCAGAGAAACCTCGCCACGTCTTCCGCAGTTATTATCCTCAGATGCATCTCGGTCACGATTTTTCCGAAGGAAACCACAAGTGGTAATTGAGGCCCCGCCTCAAACACCGGCAGGCGCTGCCCTGCACCCGCCAAAGGGGCTTGCCCCTTTGGAATCCCAATGTGAGGGATTTGATCAAAAAAGCACTTGCGTTAGGCAGGTTTTCATAAGAATGTTTACAAATTTCGGCAGAGAGATTGTTTTCTCTGCCTATTTGTGTTATAATGAGGCTAACAAAAAGCCTCTTCCAAAGGGAGAGGTGGCGGCGCGGCCGACGGAGAGGGACAATGCGCGAAATAGCCCTCTCACCCGCTATCGCGGGAGCTCTCCCAAAAGGAGAGCCTACAGATGCGCTCGTGCATCTTTAAAGGTATGGGATTTCCTTGTGCCTTTGTTATATAAAGGCAAGCTGGCGATAAAACGGAACTATAAATAAGAATTTTTAGAACGGGGGTATATAGATTAGATGAAAAATGGAAAAACCTCAAAGTTTTTTAGAGATCCTTCAAAAATATATGTTAGGAAATTTCGTTTTTATCCTTCTTTTTTATACAATAAACTCGATAAATGGTTAAACCAAATGAGCCTTTCAGGATGGCATTTAGTGGATAGCAATCCGGTTTCCTTTTTGTTTGAGCAAGGCAATCCAGAAAATAAAATCTATTTTACATATGAGGCAGGTGGAATTCGGAATGATGCTAGCAAATACAGTATTCCACTGAGATATCCGTTTCTCGATAAAACTTATGGCGTAAAAAGCAATCATTCAAAACTAGATAAAAATCGACGAAAAACATATTTAACAGTAGAAATAGATACACAAAAGATTGATATAAAAAATGATGTTGGATACAAAGAACTTATAAGTGATCGCAATAGACTATACAGAAAGCTTGCAATTAGAAATGCAATTATATTTCTTGTTTTCGTTATTTTGTGTATTACTTGTGTAATTTTGAAAAAGTAATTTCCAACTTTCCGAATAGCAAAACCCCCGACAGACCTTGAAATCTGTCGGGGGTTAACTTCCTTATGAGAAGGAGCTTTTTCGCAAGTGCTTTTTCTTATGATTCGAGTTCATGCAGATATTCTTCGAGGAGCCTTGCGGCTGTGGCGCAGACCTCGGCGCAGGGGCGTTTTTTATAGTATTCCTCGGTGCGAGGTGTCGGAATCGCGGAGTCGGAAAGCATTGCCGCGATCTGCGCGTCACCGCGCGCTTTTTCTGCTTTTAGCTTTTCTGCGTGAGCAGCCAAAATCTCTCGGCAAATGCTCGGTGGTCGTAAAACAGTAATATG
>CAYXQF010000009.1:0-36432 GCA_964466625.1 uncultured Lachnospiraceae bacterium
ACCAGAGTTTCTTGCGGAAGTTGAGGTCGCAGCTTACCTTGATGCCTTTTTCTTTGCAGACTTTGAGTGCATCGAGAGTGATTTCAGCAACAGCATCGCTCAGAGCGGGAGTGATGCCTGTGAAGTGGAACCATTCAGCACCGTCGAGAATGGAGTTCCAATCGAAATCAGCGCGTTCTGCCATAGCGATGGAAGAATATGCGCGGTCATAAATAACCTTGGAAGGACGCTGAGAAGCGCCTTTTTCGAGGTAGTAAATACCCATTCTTTCGCCGCCGCGAACGATCTTATCGGTTTTAACGTCTTCTACACGGAGAGAACGGATCGCCATGTCACCGATGGAATGCTTGGGGAATTTGGAAACGAATGCAGCGTCCATGCCGAAGTGTGCAAGGGAAACGGCTACGTTTGCTTCGCCGCCGCCGAAGCTTGCTTCAAAATGGTTTGCCTGCTCAAAGCGCAAATAACCTGCGGGATTGAGTCGGAGCATCAGTTCGCCAAAACATACAATTTTGCTCATTGGTAATATCCTCCAAAATAAATTATTTTTAATTTTTTTAATCAGACGTTTCGTCTGACGGTTTTCTGAGATAAAGCTTTGCGGCATCGAAAAGCGCTTGCGCTTCGATGCTTGTACCTGCGCAGGAAAATTCTTTTTTACAGCCGCATTTTTTGCAGGAGATCATGACGCTGTCGCGTGTTTGCTCCACAAGGAAATCGCCGCCGTCTTCGCAATCGCAATAAATTGCTTTTTCTTCAGCAAGATCACCCAATACGAAAAGGATCATATCGCGGATATGCTCATCGCCGTAAAGATTATCGCCTGCATTGGCGTTTCTTACGCCCGAAAGCTCCGTTTCGTCGATAAGCTCCGCGATCTCTTTATCGGAGATCTCCACGGCTTTCATCACAGAGCCTTTGGAGCCGACGAAAAGAATATCTACGCCCGAATACGCGCAGGGGAACGTGAAAAGCTCACGTTCTGTGAGGACTTTACGGGAAACGACGTAGCGATGAGGGGTGGGGCAGAATACGCAGGGAACGGTGAGACGGATCTTGTCGTCCTCGATGTTTTCGAGGATCAGCTCCGAGCCGCCGCAGCTGCATTTGAGTTTGATGATATCGCCCGAAAGGGCAAGCGCGCCGACCACGCTGAAAACGGTACTGCCGCATTCAGGGCAACGGTAAGCAAGCGTTGTATCTTTAGGTTGTAAAATCATGGGAAACATTCCTTTGTTTGTGAAATCCGTACTTCTACATAATAATTATGCACCAAAGTGCAGATTTTGTCAAGAATAATACGGTGAGAAGTTTATTTTAGGCGTGATAAAGTTCGTATCCGAGCGGAAAATCGACGTATTCAAATTCATCACCGAGGACTTTTTTGAAATATTCACGGAAGCACCATTCGGTATGATAATGACCTGCGGCAATGACGGAAATGCCGTTTTCACCACCGTCGAGGATCGCGTTGTAGTTGGCTTCCCCTGTGAGGTAAGCGTCAGCGCCCACCTCTTTTGCGGCATAGATATAATCTTTGCCCCCGCCGCCGAGAAGTGCCAGACGGGAAACGGTGTCCGAAGCTTTTGCCGCTGTGATGACGGGGGCGTCAAGAAGTTCTTTGACAAGCTCACAAAAATCTTCAAAGGAAAGCTCTTCGGGAAGATCACCGACTCTTGCTGTCGTATCACCTTCCACGCCGAAGGCTTCCACGTTGGAAAGCTCGAAAATTTCGGCAAGCTGATCGTTGATGCCGCCTTCTGCCGCGTCAAGACGGGTGTGGAAGCTCATTGCGGCAATGCCGTTTTTGATGAGTTCAATGACCTTGCGGGAGGTTGCGTCTTTGCCGTCCATGTGCTTGATGCCGTAAAAAATGAGGGGGTGATGAGAAATGATGAGCTCCGCGCCGATTTCTTTTGCATATTCCACAACGGAATCGGTGATGTCGAGCGCAAAAAGAATGGTGTTAACTTCTCTGTCTTGGTCGGGACAAACCATCAGTCCGTCGTTATCCCAGGAAAGAGAGAGCGAACGGGGAAGAAGCTCATCGAGTGTTTCGTAGATTTCGATAACGGTTGCCATGAGGGAACCTCCTTTTTTATAAAATTGGATTTTCTTGTTTTGAATTTTTCATAAAGGAGAAAGTGGGTTAAAATTCACTTTCCTTTTTGATCGCGTCCCAAAGGGCTTTCTCGTGTGATGCGTCACAGCCTCCTTTTTCCATGCCGCGGATCTTGTCCGCAAGCATATCGAGGTGGCGATTGCAGAGCGCGCGGAAAAAGTCTGCGTTTTCGGCTTTGTGCGCGATGTTGTATTTGCCGAGGAGAAGCTCTGTTTCCGTGTAGCTTTCCGTTTTTCCCGTGTAGACGACGCAGATGATCTGATAGATCTTGCCGTCAGCGATCGCACCTGTTTCTTTTGTCACGGAGTAGCCGTTTTTTGCGAGATATTCGCGCAGCTCGGGAATGTGCTGCATCGGCTGAAGAATGAGCTTCGTGCCGCGTTCCTTGACAAACGGCGCCGCTTCGAGGATCCCTGCGATCATAAGACCGCCCATGCCGGCAATGGCAACGTCCGTGACGGGATAATCTTCAATGCCGCGAAGTCCGTCTGTGAGTTTTGTCGCGATCTTGTCCGAAAGGGAAGCTTCGCGTATGTTGATGTCGGCGCGTTCCAAGGGGCCTTTATGAATATCGGAAGCAACAGCGCCTATGATTTTCCCTTCTTCCATGAGATAGATGGGCAGATATGCGTGGTCTGTGCCGATATCGGCAAGATAAGCACCTTCGCTGACACAGCCCGCGACCGCAAGAAGACGGTCATCGAGTTTTCGCTTCATAAGCGTACCTCCTTATAATAATCTAATGTTGAAATTTTATTTGCTGTATACAGATTGTCCCTTTGCTTTGGGGGCAAAGGGACAGACGAGGTTCTTATTTGTTTGCAAAATGCTCATTGAGCTTCTTTACGAGTTCGTCAGCGTCTGTGCCGTGAACAGCGCAAGCCATTTCGATGCTTTCACCTCTGGAAGCAGGGCAGCCGAGGCAGTGCATACCGATTTCGAGAAAATATTTTGCGGTTTCAAAATCAGCGTCAAGAACATCGCCGATGATGGTGTTTTTTGTGATTTCCATAGAATCCTCCCGCCGTCGGGGACGGCAACTGTTTTCGTTTTTGGTGGGTTTTCCATACCCACCATTTTATTTTATCATATTCGAAGATTTGTGTCAATATCTTTTGTGTGAACATTTTTCAAGGGGGCGGATTTTTTCTCCTTTATCCACAGATTCTGTTTAAAATGCACAAAAACAAAATGGAAAATTCTATGCCTTTGTGACATAGAAAACAAAAAAATTGCTTGCATAATCGGATTCAAATCGATATAATAGAAGCATGGGTTTCCTAAAAAGAACCCACAGCAGAATCAAAACCGCCGTGCGAATGCCGATGTGCTTCAAACCGCTCTCGACATACGCACTTTTTTCGTATCAAGTAACATCGGACCGATTCGGTCATATCAATAACGAAATACACTTGGATCTCGTAAAAATAAAAGCGAAACACAGAGGCGGCAAAGTCCCCTCGTTGATTCTTCGGTAAATCGGAAAGGAATGATTATCATGGAAAAAATTCACTCTCGCGATATTCGCAATGTATGTTTGCTCGGTCACGGTTCGAGCGGGAAGACTTCCCTTGCGGAAGCGATGCTTTATGTAAAAGGAGAAACGGACAGACTCGGCAAGCCTTCTGACGGCAACACCGTTTGCGACTATGATCCCGAAGAGATCAAGCGTGGATTTACCCTTTCCACAACGATCGCGCCCGTAACTCACAAGGACACAAAGATCAACATCATGGATACTCCCGGCTATCTCGACTTTGTCGGCGAAGCAAAACAGGCACTCCGCGTTGCAGGCAGCGCACTCATCGTCGTTGACGGTAAAGCAGGCGTCGAAGTCGGCACAGAGCTCGCTTGGGATATGGTTTGTGAAGATAAGATGCCTCGCGCATTCTTTATCAATAAATGTGACGATCCCGAAGCACGTTTCAGACGTGTGTTTGAACAGATGCACGATACATTCGGCAGCTCCGTTTGCCCTGTTGTTATTCCGCTTATGGTAGGCGACGATATCGTCGGTCTTCTCGACCTTATCGACAACAGAGCTGTTGCTTTCGCACACGGTAAAGACGGTCAGCCCATCGAAATTCCCGCAGGTAACGAAGAAAGAATCAATACCTGCCGTGCAATGCTCCACGAAGCTGTTGCTTCCACTTCCGAAGAACTCATGGAAAAATTCTTCGAAGGCGAAGCGATCTCCAAGGAAGAGATCGTGCAGGCACTCCATGACGGTATCCTCCGCGGCGATATCGCGCCCGTAGTCTGCGGTTCTGCGACCAACCTCTGCGGCGTGCGTCTTCTCCTCGATGTGATCGTTGACACACTTCCCAGTCCTGTATACCACAAGGCAGAGATCGTTGTTGACGGGGACGAAGAAATTGAACGTCCCGTTCGCGAACATGGTCCTGCGTCCCTCTTCGTATTCAAGACGGTTGCAGATCCCTTCGTTGGTAAGATGTCTTTCTTCAAGGTTATCGGCGGCGAACTTTATGCAGATTCCACACTCAAGAACCTCACCACGGGCGAAGATGAACGTCTTTCCCGTATCTACACCGTTTGCGGCAAGAAGCAGACCGAAGTGAAGATGCTCTCCATGGGCGATATCGGTATGACCGCAAAACTTAATAATACAAATACCAACGACACACTGTCCCAGGTTGAAAAACCGCTTCCTTACAAAAAGATCAAATATCCCGAATCCTTCTATCAGATGGCTGTTGCTCCGAAGTCCAAGGGTGATGAAGATAAGATCTCCATGGGTATCAATAAGCTTCTTGAAGAAGATCTCACCTTGAAATTTGAAAACAACGCAGAAACCAAGCAGCTTCTCGTTTCCGGTCAGGGCGATATTCACCTCGACGTAACGATGGCGAAGCTCAAAGCTCGTTTCGGCGTATCCGTTGTACTTTCCGCTCCCAAGATCGCTTACCGCGAAACCATCAAGGGTAAAGTTACCGTTGAAGGCAAGCATAAGAAACAGTCCGGCGGTCACGGTCAGTACGGTCACGTTAAGATCACTTTCGCGCCCGGCTTCTCCGAAGGACTTGAATTCACACAGTCCGTTGTCGGCGGCTCCGTTCCGAAGAACTACTATCCCGCTGTTGAAAAGGGCCTTCTTGATTCCATGCAGAAAGGTGTTCTCGCAGGTTACCCGATGGTAAATCTCCGCGCAGACCTCTCCGACGGTTCTTACCACACCGTTGACTCCTCTGAAATGGCGTTCAAGCTTGCTGCAAGCTTGGCATATAAAGACGGTATCCCGAAGGCGAACCCCGTTCTTCTTGAACCGATGGGCAAACTCTTTGTTTATGCTCCCAGTACCATGCTCGGTGATATCATGGGTGCGATCAACAAGCGACGCGGCAGAGTGCTCGGTATGGAACCCACTGCAAAGAGCGGCGAACAGGTTGTCGAAGCAGAAGCTCCGATGGCTGAAATGGTTGACTTCGCAATCCAGCTCCGCGCAATGACACAGGGCAGAGGTTCTTATACTCTCAGCTTCTTCGGCTATGAAGAAGTTCCGATGATGAGCGCGCAGAAGATCATCGAAGACGCAAAAAATAACGAAGACTAATCTCCTATCAATAGGATTTTCCAAAAAAATATAAAGAACCAAAAACGGCACGGAAAAATCCGTGCCGTTTTTGGTTCTTTTTTTCGCAGGACGCTGTCCTGCACCTGCAAAAGGGACGAATCCCTTTTGAATCCCGATTTAAGGGGGGAAAAGATAGTATTTGCAATTCGTTTCTTTTGATCCAAACTTTTCTTTTTGATTTGCTTTTTCTTTCGAAAGAAAAAGTAAATTATCCCTCGTAGATGTTGACGAATTTATCGCCTGCCACAAGAATGTGCGCGAGA
Source organism: uncultured Lachnospiraceae bacterium (assembly GCA_964466625.1). Lineage (GTDB taxonomy): Bacteria > Bacillota > Clostridia > Oscillospirales > CAG-272 > QALR01. The sequence continues at coordinate 5,978 of CAYXQF010000009.1, forward strand.
AATTTGATCTCCAGAAGATTGAAGGCTTTCGCCACCTCGCGCGTGGTGAAAAGATCATCGCCCGAAGGAATCGGTACACCGCCGGGGTGATTGTGTGCCAAAACTACCATGGAAGCACGCTTGAAAAGTGCGGTTTCCACGAGCTTTCGCAGTGTGATCGCGGAGGAATTCACGGAGCCCTCGTGAATCTTTACACATTCGATGGGCTTGAATTTGTTGTCGAGCAAGAGCAGAAAAACGGTTTCGTCCGTGATGCCGACATAGCGGTCGATCAGAAAATTGCCGATCTGTTCGAGAGAAGTGAGGCTTTGCATGCCGCGATTTTTCTCCAAAGCATAGCGGCGCGAAAGAGAAGGAATCAGCTTTAAGAGGGTGGCGGAGTGCTCCTTGATGCCGGGCATCTCGATGAGATCTTCAAAAGGCGCGTCAAAAACACCCGCGAGCGAGCCAAAGCGATTGATGAGATGATGGGCGATCTCGTTGGTATCTTTTTGCGGTATAGAATAAAAAAGAAGCAGTTCCAAGACATTGTGTGCGTCAAAGTGGTCAAGTCCTTCTAAAAGAAAGCGGTTTTTCACACGGTCGCGATGATTTTCGTGCATGATGATTTTTCCTTTCTTTTCATCGTTGATATTATCTTACCATATATGGAAAATGAAAACAAGATTTTTTTGAATTTTGGGAGAATCTGTTTTTCGGAGTCGGATAAAACTATTGAAAAAAAGCACGTAATATGATATGATAATAATTAGATGAATCTTGAAAGGTGGTACTTTCAAATGAATAAAGTATGGAAAAAGATCAAAGAATGTGTGCCTCTTTGGTGCGCGATTCTTTTCGGTATATTTGTGCTTGCTGTGATCGCGGAAGCTGTGGCAAAAAAGAACGCGGCTTTTGCCGATGCGATCCACGGCACCTCCGGCATGGTCATTCGTGCGCTTCTTGCCACGGTGACCTCTCCCTTGCCGTTTTCCGTGGCAGAATATTTGCTTATTACGTCACCGGTGCTGCTCTTTCTTATCGGGCGCAGTGTGTTCCGTCAGACGAGAAAATCCATTACGCTCGGCGTGCGCCGCACGGTCTGCTTCCTTGCGATCGCTTCTCTCGTATATTCCACGTTTATTTTTGGCTACGGAACGGGCTATTACGGCAAAGGTGTTGACGAGCGCGTGGGACTTGAAAGACGTGATGTTTCGGGCGAGGAGCTTTACGATACGGCGATGATCCTCATCGACCAGCTTGAAAAGGATATCCCCGAGGTTTGCTATCCGAAAGAAACGTACTCCGTCATGACGTTTTCTTATTTTGAGATGAACGATAAGCTCAATGCGGCTTATGAAAAGCTTTGCGACACCTATCCTGAGTTTCAGCGTATGCACACGGAAACAAAGCCTGTGCTTCTCAGCGAGCCGTGGACGTATACGCACATCGCAGGTGTTTATTCTTTCTTCACGGGCGAAGCAAACGTGAACGTGAACTATCCCGATTTTATCGTGGTCAGCTCCGCGGCGCATGAAATGGCACATCAGCGCGGCATTACGAAAGAAGACGAAGCGAATTTCGTGGCATATCTTGTTTGCTCGATGAGCGACGATCCTTATGTTCGCTATGCGGGAACGCTGGATATCCTCAACGAGATCATGAGTGATCTCTATTCTGCCAATAAGGATCTTTGGCAGGAAGCAAACGCGCGTATTCCCGATGAGGTGCGATGGGAAAACGCGGCATATTCCGGATTTTTTGATAAATACCGTGAAAACGTTGCCGCCGAGGTTTCGTCGGCTGTGAACAATGCGTATATCTCCACACATAATCAGCCTGCCGGTGTGAAAAGCTATGGGCTTGTAGTGGATCTGGTTGTGGCATATTACCGCGACGCAAAATAATGAATGGATTTTGATTTTCGACGAAAGGAAAGGACATCGTTATGGCGGAAACTAAGAAAAAAATATTGATCGTGGAGGACGAAAAAAAGATCTCGCAGGTCGTGCAGGTCAATCTTATGATGGCAGGTTATCTTTGTGACGTTGCCGCAGACGGGGAAGAAGGTCTGCAAAAGGCGCTCACGGGAAACTATGACCTTATTTTGCTGGATATCATGCTTCCGAAAAGGGACGGTTTTTCCGTTTGCCGTGAAGTTCGTAAAACACTTGCTACGCCCATCATCATGGTGACGGCAAAGGAAGAAGCGGAAGATAAGATCATGGGTCTTGAGATCGGTGCCGATGACTACGTGACAAAGCCTTTTTCCATCAAAGTGCTTCTTGCGCGCATCAAGGCGAATATCCGCCGCTATTCGGGCGAGGTCGTGGAGCGTGTGCAGCCTGCGGCAGAAGCGGATGATAAGATCGTCATTCGTGAACTTGTCATTGATAATAAAAACTATAAAGTGACCAAAAACGGCAGAGAAATTGAACTTTCCAACAAGGAATACGAGCTTCTTTATTTCCTTGCTTCTCACGTAGATGAAGTCTTTGAAAGAGAGGAGCTGCTTCTCAAGGTTTGGGGTTACGAGAGCTATTACGGTGGGATCCGCACCGTAGACGTGACGATGTCCCGTCTGCGTGCCAAGATCGAAGAAACGCCTGCGGAACCCGAATACATCATCACCAAACGCTCCAAAGGCTACTACATACCGAGATGACGGGTGGGGATCAGCAATGTATAAAAATCTGCATTATAAGATCATTCTGATCTTCGTTATTTTTACGATCACGCTGATGTCCGCCATCGGCGCGATCTTGATCAGCAACGCGTATAATTTTTATAACGATAGCTTTTTGGACGGTATGAATACGGCTTTTGATCCCGACGGCACGCTTTACGGCGAGCTGACAGAGGCGATGCAGGACGAGCATTTTGCGGAAAAGCAAAAGGAGATCCTGCGTTCTTATTCGAGCCAGCTCGGTATCAGCAAATACCGCAACTATTATATCCTTGATATGAACGGTAAATTTTTGGACGGCTCGGACGCTTGGCTTGGTGCGGAATTGGAAAAGACCGCGAATATCATTTCCGCCATGACGGGTGAAAACGGCACGGAAAAGAAATTCTGGACAGATTACATCGACTATGCGGTGTATATCGAAGGGGAAAACGGCGCTTCCGATATCGTTTACGTCAAGGACTCGCAAGATGAAGCGCGTTCCTTTGCGTTCGTCGTTTTTCAGATCATCATTCAGGCGCTTTTCATCGGTCTTGCCGTGGCGATCTTGCTCTCGTTTTTCCTTTCCAAGGCGATCACCTCGCCTGTGCAGAATCTGACGGAAGGTGTGCAAAAGGTTGCCAAAGGGGAATTTGAAAACGAGATCGTTGCCACCTCGGCGGACGAGATCGGCACACTCACCGTGGCATTCAACCATATGAAGGACGTACTCAAGACCACGCTTGATGACATCACGGGTGAAAGACAGAAATTTGAAACGCTTTTCATGTTTCTCAATGATGCTGTTCTGGCGTTTGACAGCAGCGGTAAGCTGATCCATATCAATAATACTGCCAAAAATCTTTTCCACACCGATGGAGAAGGGATTTACATGGGGCAGAACAGACTCAGCTTTTCCAAAATGGTCAAAGCACTTCGCATTGACTACAAGGAAGTTTCAAGCAAATATCAGGAAAAGCGCAATCATGTGGTTCGCGACGTGATTTATGACGGCAAAGCGCTGGATATCACGTTTGCGGAATTTCGTTATATCGAAAAAAATGAAGAAGTAAGCGGCATCATGTGCGTGATCCATGATATCACCAACCGCTATGAGCTGGATAAATCCAGAAGAGAATTCGTCGCTGATGTTTCTCATGAGCTCCGCACGCCGCTGACCAGCATCAAGGGTGCTGTGGAAACAGTTCTTGAATATCCTACGCTGGATACGGAGATCCGTGATAATTTCCTTAATATGGCGGTGGAGGAATGTGACCGTATGACGCGAATCGTTTCCGATTTGCTGGTACTTTCCCGTCTTGATAACCAGAAAACGGCGTGGAAGATCGAAGCGTTTTCGCCCAATGCTTTCCTTGATCATCTGTATGACGTGATGAGTGTGGAAGCGAAGAGCCGTTCGCATACATTTAAGAAAGATTATCCCGCGGCGATGCATGAGCTGACGGGCGATAAAGAAAAGCTGCAGCAGGTCATGATCAATATTCTTTCCAACGCGATGAAATACACCGCGGACGGCGGTGAGATCGCCCTTTCGGCAAGACCGCTGACGCGCGGTGTGGAGATTCTCGTTTCGGATACCGGTATGGGTATCCCCGAATCGGACATGCCCCGTCTTTTCGAGCGTTTTTACCGCGTGGAAAAGGCGAGAACCTCCGATGCCGGCGGCACGGGACTTGGTCTTGCCATTGCGAAAGAGATTCTTGATGCCCATGGCGGTGAGATCCGCGTGGAAAGCGAATACGGAAAGGGAACGAAGGTCTTCGTTTTGTTGCCGTATCAGACCATATTGAAAAATGATTGATATGTTTTTTTAGAAACTATGAGAAAGGAGATTGCCCCGTGAAAAGAAGAGACAGAACTGTGGAAACGCTCAAGGATATCTTGGTCGGCGTACTTCTTGTGTCGCTCGTTTGTCTTTGCGCGATCTATATGCTTTCCTATCAGGGGCAGAGCTCCTACGATTTCACCCGTGAACAGATGGACGCCATCAGTGGGGAAACCGTGAAATATCAGTACGTCCGTTATCTGGAGCCTTCCTATTGTTTGCCGGAATTTATCGGCGTTTGCGCCGGCCAGTGGGGAAGATTCGGCTTTTGCACGGAAAAAGGGCTTCAGACGGCCAGCGAATCGTTTTTTCTTTTTTATGAAAAGCTTTTCACCAAAGAGGGAAAGATGGAAAAGCTTTCCGCTGAGCTTGGTGCTTCACTTTTTGCCGAGGCGATGACGGGGGATTATCTTTACGCATCGTATTTCTGTGATCTGCCGAAATCCGTGATCTGCATGATGGCAGGCATGGATACGGACGGGATCTCGGGAGAATCCATCAAAGAGATCTTCATCGTGCCGGACGAGCAGCTCGGAATGACGACCATCGAGGGTCCTTTGGGGCTGACTTCCGTTTCGGAGCGGTATACGTTTTATGCGATCGCCAGAGATTCTTCGGGAAACTATTATCGCTACACAACGGATTATATTCCCAAGGCGGCAGAGGATATCAGCTTTAACCAAAATTTTTATTTCGCATACTCTACATTAGAAGGCGCTTCCGTTTATGAGTTTGCTGCTCGTTATGAGCAGGACAGATTCCTTTTGAACAACGGTTTTTCCGAAAAGACGACCGATACGACGGTAATCTTTCAATCGGACGCTCCGATCGCCGTGCAAAGCTATGAGGTTTTGCTTGCGGATCATGAAGCGATGCGCCTTTCTTATCTGGAAACACTATATATCAATCCTGAAAAGGCTTCGGACTATACCGATGAAAACGGCACGCGTTTTTATTTTGACGAGGGCCGCAACGTGGAGATCAATACAAACGGTCTTCTGACGTATACCGCGCCTGACGGCGCAGGGATCTCTTTGCAGGATCTTTTCGGTGCGCAGGCAGGCGATGGCGACCCCGATATTTTCGATTGCGTGGGTGCGGCTATCGTTCTGGCAAATAAGCTTGACGCGATCAAAGCGCAGGATACGGAATATACGCTGTTTATCTCGCGTTTTTCTTATGACGGCGAGGTTTTGACCCTCTCGCTTGGTTACCGTTTGCACGGTCTGCCGCTCTATATCGGCGGTTCGGCAAATATTTTGTCGTTTGAATTTTATCGCGGCAATATTCGTGCGGTGCGCTCGCTTTTGCATCACGTCACCATGACGGAAGCAAAAACAGAGCTTCCCGACTTTTTGTGGTCGGTCCGTGCCGCATTGCCGGAGATCCGGGATAAGCATCAGTTTGTATATGCTTATGTCGTTTCCGACGGAAAAACGGAAATCAAACCGATCGGAAGAACTGGAAAATAACAAAAAAGGAGGCGTGCCATGAACTGGAGAACGTTAAAAATTTTTGCCATCGTTGCCCTGATTGTGATGAATCTCGTGCTTCTTGGCACGATTCTGGAGCGGCGGCGTTCGATCTCTTATTATGATGACGCGCTTGTGAAAAATTCCATGACGCTTTTTGCGGAAAGCGGACTTGAGATCGACGAAGCTTATCTTCGTGAGAAGATCCAAACGCCCTCGGCGTTTTTGGGAACCTTCGATCAGCAAGCGCTCAACAGACTTTCCCTTGCTTTTTCCTCGCAAGGCTATACGGTGACGGAAACGGCAAACGGTTTTTGCTTTCGTGATTCCGATGAAGAATTTATCATCGGCAACGATTTTTCATTTTCTTATTTTTACGGCGAAAACATGGAGCGTCCGCAAGCGATTTTGGCATACGGCGACAGTGTCCGCGTCACGGAGCCCCGTTTCACGGTGGGACCGTTTTCCGTGGCGAAAGCTTTCTTATTTGACATTCCGAATCTGTGGGATTCGGAAAAATATGCTTACGGCTTCGTGGAGGACGGGGTATATTACGTGGAGGGCGGCACGGTGATCATCGTGCGGCAAACGGTAAATGGCGCTGTGCTGGAAGACGGGATCGCGCTTTTGATCCGCGAAGGACGCGTTTGTGCCGCGGAGGGCCGCTTTGCCATGGTGTTGCCCGAGGGTGTCGGCAGTGCGCAAACGGTGGGACTTTTGGAGATCCTTTTTTCTGAAAAAGAAATGATCTCGGCGCTTGGCTCTCCGAAGACGGTGGAGGATATTTCTTATACTTATGCACCGTATTTTGATGCCGACGGCAGTTTTTATTTTGTTCCCATGTGCCGTATCGCTTATACGGATGGTGTTTGCCGTACATACAATTTCGTTTCGGGCGAATTTTACGCAGAAAGCTCATTTTTTGAATAGAAAATGTGAAAAAATACGGTAAAGTTATTGGAATTTTACAAAGAATGTGATATACTAATGAAAATGAACCAAGTGTTTTCGGCGATGTCCTGCGTCATTGCCACCGTGAAATTATCTTAAAAGGGCGAGTTCGCTCTCTAAAGGATTGGAGCTTACAATGGAGAAAATCATAGTGGACGGCGGATATCCGCTTTCCGGCACAATTGAGATCAGCGGCATGAAAAATGCGGCGGTGGCAGTCGTTTTTGCCACCATCGTTGCTCGCGACGTTTGTACCATTCATAATTTGCCGGGCATCAGCGACGTGGAGGATTGTCTTGCGATCCTTGAGAGTATCGGCGCGAAGGTGGAGATGCTTTCCAAGACCTCTGCGCGTATCGATACTTCTCACATTTTGGATATGGAAGCACCTTTGGATCTGGTGCGAAAAATCCGCGCGTCATATTATCTTGTTGGTGCGATGCTCGGAAGATTCGGCCATGCGAGGGTGGGACTCCCCGGCGGCTGCGATTTCGGCGTCCGTCCCATCGACTTGCATATCAAAGCCTTTGAAAAACTTGGCGCCACCGTGGAAGTGGGCGGCGGTTGCATCGACGCGAAAGCGGAAAGCGGCCTTTGCGGAAGCAACGTTTATTTCGACTGTTGTTCTGTGGGTGCCACCATCAACGCCATCATTGCCGCTGTGCAGGCAGAAGGCGTCACGGTGCTGGAAAATGCGGCAAGAGAACCGCATATCGTTGACCTTGCCAACTTCCTTAATGCTTGCGGTGCGGATATCCGCGGCGCAGGCACCAACGTAATTAAAATCCGCGGCGTGGAAGAACTCCACGGCTGTGAATATACGATTATCCCCGACATGATCGAGGCCGGCACCTTCATGGTTGCGGCGGCTGTCACAGGGGGAAAGCTTTACATCAATAACGTGATCCCCAAGCATTTGGAAGCGATCACGGCAAAAATGCGTGAAATGGGTGTCACCGTCGAGGAATTTGACGAGGCGGTGCTCGTTTCGAGAACGGGACCGCTCAAGGCGATCTCGGTCAAGACAAACCCCTATCCCGGTTTCCCGACGGATATGAATCCGCAGATGACGGTTTTGCTCTGTCTTGCACAGGGTACGAGCCGCATGAGAGAAACGATCTGGAATGACCGTTTCCGCTATGTTAACGAGCTTCAGCGCATGGGCGCGCGCATCTATCTGGATGATCGCACAGCTGTGGTTGATGGTGCGGTGACGTTTACACCTTCCTATGTAAATGCGGTCGATCTGCGTGCAGGCGCGGCTGTGGTGCTTGCGGCACTTGCGGCAAACGGCAGAACGGAGATCACGGGTGTGGAAAAGATCGAGCGCGGTTATGATGATATCGTATCCAAGCTTCGCCACGTCGGCGCGAATATCCACAAGGGTTAACAATGAAAATTAAGAAGAAAAGGGCAGAGATCTGCCCTTTTCCGTAAGAATAAAATCACAAGTATGGCATTCTGCCGAAAAATACATACCGAAGCTTCGGTTTCAGAAAGGATTTTTCCATGAGAGAGATCAGCGTATTTGATATCATCGGCCCGATTATGATCGGTCCTTCCAGTTCCCACACGGCAGGTGCGCTCAAGATCGCGCACGTTGCTTGGCTTATGACCAAAACAAAGATCGTTCACGTGCATTTCAAGCTTTTCGGTTCCTTTGCCAAGACCTATCGCGGTCACGGCACGGACCGTGCGCTCGTGGGCGGTATGCTTGGTTATGAAACGGACGACTACCGTATCCGCGATTCCTTTTTGATGGCAGAGGCGGCAGGCATGGAATTTTCCTTTGAAGAAGTTGATGAAGAAACCGATTATCACCCCAATACGGTGCAGATCAAGATTACGGAAGAAGACGGACGTGTGAGCACACTTCGCGGCTCCTCTGTCGGTGGCGGTGAGATTGAGATCGGTGAGATCAATGGCTGTGAGATCAAATTTTCCGGCAAAAATAATGCCGTTATCGTTCACCAGAAGGACAAACCCGGCGTGGTGGCTTCCATTGCGAAGGTCTTCGAAAAAGAACAGGTGAATATTTCTTCGATGAACGTTATCTGCGAGGATAAGGGCAGAACGGCGTTTTCCGTGGTGGAAATCGACGGCGTCATCAGCGAGGAAGCGGTGGACGAGATCCGTGCTTGTCCCAATATTCTTTCCGCAATGTATATCCGCGTGAAATAACCGATTCGAAAAGAAAGGAATGGTCGAAAAGTCATGAAACCGATTATGGATTTTGCAAACGGCAAAGAGCTTTTGGAAATTTGCCAAAGGGAAGAGATGACGATCTCCGAAGTCATGTTTTCCAGAGAAGTCAGCAAATTTGACGCGACGCACGAAGAAGTTATGGACCGTATGCGCAGAACGCTTGAGGTTATGCGAGAAAGTGTGGCGCGCTCACAAACGGACGAGCTGAAGCTGCTCGGCGGATATATCGGCGGCGAAAGCCGTGCGCTGCTCAAGCGCATCAATGAAAAAGGCTCACTCGGCGGTCTGGTTTCTCGTGCTTCTGCCTATGCGATGGGCGTTCTGGAGCTGAATGCTTCTATGGGACGTATCGTAGCAGCACCCACGGCAGGTTCCTCGGGTGTGCTTCCCGGTGTGCTCGTGGCAATGGACGAATTTTATGAATTTGACGATGAAAGCTTGATCTACGCGCTTTTCAATGCCGGCGCTGTCGGCTATATCATCAGCAGAAATGCAACGCTTGCCGGTGCTGAGGGCGGTTGTCAGGCAGAAGTCGGTGCGGCATCTGCAATGGCGGCATCTGCAATTTGCGAGCTTCTCGGAGGCTCGCCGGAGGTCTGCCTTGCGGCGGCAGGAGATGCGATCGGTAATATCCTCGGTCTTGTCTGCGACCCGATCGGCGGACTTGTGGAATCTCCTTGTCAGAAGCGAAACGCGATGGGTGTTTCCAATGCGTTTATCGCGGCGGAGATCGCGCTTGCCACAGACGGCAAAACGCTCGTTCCCTTTGATGAGGTCGTTGCCGTTATGTATAACGTCGGCAGAAATATTCCGTATCAGCTTCGTGAAACGGCACTCGGCGGTTTGGCTTCCGCGCCCAGCGTGAAGAATATTCGTCCCGGTTGTGCTGCTTGCGGCGGTTGTAAATGAATTTTGAAAGATCCTTTCTTTTTGAAGGGGTCTTTTTTGATGCCAAGATCTCACCAATTGGTCATTTTCGCATAAGATAAGATTGACGGAGGATACTCCGTCCCGCATAAGCGATGCGTGAACAAAAAGGAGTTTGGTTTTATGGAGATGCGTGTGATAACAATGACTTCCCAAACAAACGCCATCAAAGCGCAAAGACTGCTTCAGCGAAACGGGATCCCTGCGAGAATGATCCGCATCAGTCCGAAACGGACGAAAAACGGCTGTTCTTGGGGGCTTCGCATGGACGTATATGCGGTGAATCTTGCGGTGATGCTTTTGGAAAGAGAAGGCATTTCTTTTGGCGAGATCTTGCAAAATTGATTTGTTCGGAGCGACTTTATGATCTATTTCGATAATGCGGCGACCACCTTTCCCAAACCGCCGTCCGTTTTGCGTGAGATGACGAGGTGTATGCGTGAATATTGCGGCAATCCCGGGCGAAGCGGACACGCGCTCTCTCTTGCCGCCGCCGAGGCGATTTATGACGTGCGCTGTGCCGTGGCGGATTTTTTCGGCGTGACAAAGCCTGAAAACGTGATCTTCACGCAAAACACAACCGATGCCATAAATCTTGCCGTGGACGGCATCTCCCGTACGGGAGACCGTTTTCTGATCTCGGAGCTTGAGCATAACAGTGTCGTTCGCACGGTTGCCGGCTTTTGCAAAAGCAAGGGTATGGCGTATGACGTTTTTCCTGCGCTTTGTGATGACGATACGCTTCTTCGGGAGCTGGAAAAGCGCATCACACCAAGAACACGTGCCGTCATCACGACGCACGCCTCGAATATCTGTCCGCGGATTTTGCCAATCGGGAGGATCGGCGCCCTTTGCCGCAAAAAGGGAATCCTTTTCGTGGTGGACGCGGCGCAAAGTGCGGGCATTTATGATATCTCGCTTCCTCGTGACGGCATTGATATCCTCTGCGCACCGGGGCATAAAGGGCTTTACGGCCCACAGGGAAGTGGATTTGCGCTTTTTGCCGATGACTTTGATTTCTCGAAATTTTCTCCTGCGCGCTTTGGCGGCAACGGGAAAAATTCTGCGGAGCTTACCATGGGGCATGAGCCGCCCGAATCCTTTGAAGTGGGAACGGTTTCCACGCCTGCCATCGTAGGGCTTGGCGAGGGAATCACCTATATTCGCTCGGTGGGGCGCGAGTCGATCGAGCGGCAGGAAACGATCCTTTACCGCCGTATGCGCGAAGCGCTTTTGCAGATGAAGGGCGTCAGACTTTTTCTTCCCGACGTCAAAAAAGGTTCACTTTTACTTCTCGGCTTTGAGGATCGTTCTCCGACGGAGGTGGCGAGCGCGCTTGCAGAAGCCGGTGTTTGTGTCAGAGCAGGTATGCACTGCGCACCTTTGGCACACACGGCGCTTGGCACGGGCGGCGACGCACTGCGCATCAGCTTTTCTGCTTTTAATACGGTGGAGGAGATCGGGCGTTTTTTGCGTATTTTCGAAAAAGAGATGATAAGCGGCGCGCACAATTAGCGGCAAGCGGAAATGCAATTCACGCCGTCGCGGTTTTTGCTTTTGATGATGAAAAAATCCCAACCGTTTTGTCTTTTGATAAGACTGCGGTTGGGATATTTTTGCGCGTGATCAGCGGCCCATGTCACCTGTGATCTGTTCAGTTTCCCTTTCACGGAAAAGAAGCGAGATGCACCAAACGCCGGCAAGCGCGATAACGGTATATACGATACGGCTGAGGAGCGCCTCTTGACTGCCGAAAAGCCATGCGACGATATCAAACTTGAAAAGTCCGATACTGCCCCAGTTGAGGCCGCCGATGATCGTGAGAATAAGCGCGATTCTGTCGAGCATAAAATCAAACCTCCTGATGGATAGATTTTTTCTTAAAAGATATCTTTCGACAGTAGATAGTGTTGCCTTCTTCGACGTTTTTATGCGAAAAGCTGTTGAATTTTTTGTGTGAGTGTGGTATACTGATAAAAAATTTGCAAAGAAAATGGAATTTGGGTGGTAAACATGAGAGTTCGAAAAAGAAAAAACGGCGATGCCAGACGTGAAGCACTTGGCGATCTGCTTTTGCCTTTTGATAAAGAAAATATCGCGCCGATCGACGTGAAGGCGCTTTTCCCCGATAAAAAATCGTTTCGTCTGGAGATCGGTTGCGGAAAAGGTTCCTTTATCCGCGGCATGGCGGAAAGAGAACCCGACGTGGGCTTTTTCGCTGTGGAGCTCGTTGCGGACGTGATCGTTGTTGCGGCGGAAAAGATCAAAAACGATGGCCTTGAAAATGTGCGCTTCCTCAACTGCGACGCAAAATATCTGGAAGCACTTTTTCCTGCGCATTTCTTTGAACGCATTTATCTCAATTTCAGCGATCCGTGGCCCAAAGCAAGACACGCGAAACGCCGTCTTACCTATCATGAAACGCTGAAGCATTTTTCAAACCTTCTCACGCCGACAGGCCGCATTGAATTTAAGACGGACAACCGTGATCTTTTTGATTTTTCGCTGCTTGAATTTCCCGAAGCAGGCTATGAGCTTGCGAACGTGACCTTCGATCTGCATAACAGTGAATGGGCAGAAAACAACATCGTGACCGAATATGAAGCGAATTTTTCCGCGAAAGGCTTTAAAATCAATCGCTTGGAAGCATTTTTGCCTGAAAAAAAGTGAAAAACTTATAAATTTTAAAATAAAAAATCAAAAAACTCTTGATTTTTAAATCTGCTTATGCTATAATAAACTGCGTTGTATTAAGATGAACTCATAAGGGGAATCAAAACCGCTTATTCAGAATAGTTCAAAAAATCGAGGGAGGTGCAGGATATGGCAAAATGTATGTGCTGCGGCAAAGGTGTAACATTCGGTAACAATGTTTCTCACTCCAACCGTAAAACCAGCAGAACCTGGAAGCCCAATATCAGAAAAGTCAGCGCCGTTGTAAACGGAACACACAAGACTGTTACGGTATGCTCTCGTTGTCTGCGTGCAGGCAAGGTTGAAAGAGCTTAATTTCAGTTTCGACCAAAGCAAATAAAACCCTTTTCGCAAAAGCGGAAAGGGTTTTTTCGTTCCATGAGGAGATGGTGAAGGCGTGCAGCATTATAATCGTTGCTGTAAATGACAAAATCTCTTTGCGCTGCAGAATATTGTTTGTGCTGGCGACGATTTTGGCTCTCGCTGCGGCAGTTACTGTTTTTTTGTTGAATTTAAGGAAAATATGTGATATAATAAAAAAGAAATATAAATCCTCATTACAGAAAGGAACCTACATATATGAAAAAGATCAAAGTTGCTCTTCTCGGTTGCGGTGACCGTGGTTGTATCTATGCGGACTATTCTCTCCGCAATCCCGATGATATGGAAGTCGTTGCCGTGACGGATCTCAGCGCACTCAAAAAAGAAGAAGCGCGTGTGCGTTACAATCTTCCTGAAGATCGTGCTTTTGACAGCGTGGAAGCGTTTATCGCTGCAGGTATCGAATGTGATATCGTTATCGACGCGACGATGGATAAGGCACATTATCCGACTGCTATGGCACTTCTTGCCGCAAAATATAACGTGCTTCTCGAAAAGCCTGTTTGTCCCAACAAGGAAGAACTTCTCGACATTCAGCGCGCGGCACATGAAAATGGCTGTAAAGTCATCGTTTGCCACGTGCTTCGCTATACGCCCTTCTATTCCGCTGTGAAAAAAGTTTTGGCAGAAGGTAAGATCGGTAGAGTTCGTAGCCTTGAAATGACCGAACACGTCGGCATGGCGCACTTTATTGACTCTTTCGTTCGCGGCAAATGGAATAACGAAGAAGAATGCGGCTCCGGTCTTCTTCTTGCAAAATGCTGCCATGACCTTGACCTTATGTGCTGGCTTGCTGATGAATCTCGTCCGAAATATGTTACAAGCCTTGGCTTCCGTGAAAACTTCACGATGGATAAAGCTCCCGCGGGCGCAACCGAGCTTTGCTTCGATTGTCCTCATGAAAAGACCTGCAACTATTCTGCAGTAAAAATTCATCTTGATCGTGACACGATGCCTTTCCAGACTTGGGCAGGTATTGGCAAACCGATCGACACCATCACCAGAGAAGAAAAAATCGAATATATGAAGCACTCTGCTTACGGCAAATGTGCATATAACAGCGGCGGCGATATCGTGGACAACCAAAACGTGATCGTTTCTTTTGAAAACGGCGCGATGGGTACTTTGAATCTTGTTGGTGCTTGTGCGAAGGCGGAAAGATATCTCCACATCGTCGGCTCGAACGGCGAGATCGAAGGCGTTTTCGAAAACAATGAATTTCAGCTTCGCGTATTCACCCGTGAAGGCAGACGCTATGGTTACGATACGGAAGTGATCAACACCGTAGAGGGTAGTGAGCTTGGCAAACACGGCGGTGGTGACAATGAAATTATGCGTCATCTCGTGAACTATCTGCGCACAGGCGAAGGTACACTTTCGCTCACTTCTATCAACGATTCTGTGGAAGGTCATCTTTGCGTTTATGCCGCAGAAATGAGCCGCAAAGAAAAACGCACGATCGACCTTGCAGACATTCGCGCGTGAGGTTGGGGCTTTGCCCCAAACCCTATCGGGACGCCGTCCCGAACCCTGCCAAAGGGACTTGTCCCTTTGGAATCCCATCATGGGATAAACACGATCGTTTTATCCATAGGGCGGATTTGATATCCGCCCTTTTTATATAGGAGTTTTCATGAAATATTTTTTTGTGAGTCAAAATCTACCCGAAACAATGCGGAATCATCTTTCTGCATACGGGAAATGTATTTCCTTGCCGCCATTTGATAAGTTGCCTTTCCCCGTGAATACACACCCTGACATGTTGATGGCAAATATCGATGGGACGCTCTTTATTCATCGGGAATATGCCGCAGGGCAGGATCTTTTGAAGGAACTTCATATACCTTTCCAGATTTCTGAACAAGCCGTGGGTGCATCTTATCCCGATGATGTGGCGCTCAATTGTTTTGCGGCGAAAAACGCCCTTTTTGCAAAACTTTCGTCCGTTTCCCTCGCCGTAAAAAACTACGCGCAAAAGCGCGGATTTTCGCTTTTGGACGTGAAGCAAGGGTATGCAAAATGTTCTTCCGTTGTGGTAGGGGACGTGGTCGTGACAGCGGATAAAGGAATCTGTCACGCCGCAAAAGCAAATGGCTTGGAAGCACTCCTCATTCCGCCTCATCACATCGGCATAGAGGTTTATGATACGGGATTTGTCGGCGGCGCATCGGGGGTGATCGCGGAAAAGACGCTCGGCTTTTTTGGAAATCTTGATACATTTCCTGCAGGAAAAGAGATTCGCTCGTTTTTGGAAGAATGGGGAATTTGCGTGGTCAGCCTTGGTGAGGGAGAGCTTTTTGATTACGGTGGACTCATTTGTGTAAATCATCATGCTTAAAAAATTTATAAAAAAGGTACTCAAGCATCGCTTGAGTCCTTGTTTTTTGCCGATTCAAGAGCGGATTTATTGACGATTTTCATGATTTTGTGTTACAATATGGGCAGAAAAGCTTTTCCGAATTTGACATGAAAGGATATTTTGATGATGTTTGATATGCAGAAGATCGGTAAGAAGATCGTTTCTCTACGCCGTGAAAAGAATATGACGCAAACGGAGCTTGCGGACAGATTGAACGTGAGCTTTCAAGCCGTTTCCAATTGGGAGAGAGGACAGTCGATGCCCGATATCTCCAAGCTTCCCGAGCTTGCGGAAATTTTTGAGATCTCCATTGATGAACTTCTCGGTGTGAAATCGAAATTTGTGGAATCTGTGGCGGACGGAAAAATGGAAGAATATCTTGATTCCGAAGAAGTTTCCACTGACGAGATCTCCGAAGCGATGCCTATTTTGACACCTGATCAAGTGGAAACCGTTATGGAAAAGACAGAGGCTGCGGATTTTGATAAGTTCAGCGAATTTTTGCCCTACATGAGTGAAGATGACGTGGCAGAGGTTGCGATGGAAGTGGCAAAAACGGGCAAAGATGTGGAAGAATTTCTTCCTTATATGAGTGAAGATGACGTGGCAGAGATTGCCATGGAAGCGCTGAAAGCCGGAAAAGGCGTAGAAAAATTTTTGCCATACATGGACGAAGACGATGTAGCAGCGCTGGCAAATGAGGCGCTGAAATCAGATAAATTCACGCAGGATTTTCTTTCGTATATGGACGAGGACGACGTTGGCGCACTTGCGATGGAGGCGGTGAAGCACGGACACCCTGTGGAAGTTTTTCTTTCTTATATGTGTGAGGACGACGTTGGCGCACTTGCCGTGGAGGCAGTGAAGCACGGACATTCCATGGAGGTTTTCCTCTCCTATATGTGTGATGACGACATAGCAAAGCTCGCGGAGCAAGCCTTGCAGCTTGGCAAGGACGCTGATCTATCTTTCCTACATGGACGAGGACGACGTCGCAAATCTTGCGATGAAAGCTATGGAAATGGGACAGCCCATGGAAAAATTTTTGCCATATATGGACGAAGACGACATCGGCAAAATGCTGAAAGCGTATATGAAGAAACGAAACAAATAATCCCCTCACAACGGGATATCCAAGGGGCAAGCCCCTTGGACGAGTGCAGGGCAGAGTCCTGCCGGAGTTTGAGGCAGAGCCTCAACCTTATCATGAAAAAACCTCCGACGGTGTCGGAGGCTTTTTTATTAGATCTTAACGTCGTTTTTCCAGTTATCGTCGATTTCGCTGTACTGACGGGTGTAGGTCTTGAAGATCTCACGGATCTCAAGGAGGTGTTCCATGGTGTCAGCTTCGAAAATGAGAACGAGTTCGGGCATGTTGGAGGAAGCACGAACAAGACCCCAACCGTGTTCAAACTGAACACGTGCGCCGTTGATATCACAAACCTTGCCGGGGTAAGCTTTTTTCATTTTGGTTGTGATCTCATCAACGATACCGTATTTTACGGTGTCGCCGCAATGTGCTTTGATTTCAGGGGAGCAAACATAGTGCGGGAAGGTTTCGATGATTTCAGAAACGGTTTCTTCGCGGTTGGAAAGGTATTCCACGAGTTTTGCCGCTACGAAAACAGCATCGTCAAAGCCATACCAGTCATCGCCGGAAACAAAGATGTGACCACTGCGTTCACCTGCGAGTTCTGCGTTGAGCTCATGGAGCTTGGATTTGATGTAGGAGTGACCGGTCTTCCACATAACGGGGTTACCTTCGTTAGCAACGATAACGTCTTCAAGTGCTTTGGAGCATTTTACGTCGTAGATAACGGTGGAACCGGGTTTCTTTTCGAGGAGCTGTTTTGCGAGAAGTGCAAGAACGATATCACTCCAAACGTCCTTGCCTTTTTCGTCGATAACACCGATGCGGTCGCCGTCGCCGTCAAAGGAAAGACCGATGTCTGCATGGATATAGGGGTGGCAGATCATCTCACGCAGACGCTGTCTGCCGGTGAGCTCGGAGGGGTTGGGGAAGTAGTGGGGGAAAGAAGTATCAGGATCGCAGTTGAGATGGAAGGTCATGCAGCCGAGGCGCTGGAATACTTCATAAATGAAAAGACCTGCACCGCCGTTTGCTGCGTCGAGTGCAACACGGATCTTCTTCGGGCCCATTTTGATGCGGGAAACGATCGCTTCGATGTAAGCATCACGAACGTCCACTTCCTTGTAAGCACCCATTTTTTTGTTGCCGGATTCGATATCGAGAAGTGCTGCCACTTCGATGATGTCGTTGGGTTCGAGTGTTTTGGAATAGCCGTTTGCAAATTTGAAGCCGGACCAACCATTGGGGTTGTGGCTCGCGGTGATCATAACGGCGCCTTCACATTCGAGGTGATACTGCGCGAAGTAGGTAAGAGGAGAGAGCGCAAGACCGATAAAGAATACGTCGACGCCTTCTTCACGGAGTGCTTTGATCGCTGCTTCCGCAAAAGAGGGAGAACATTCACGGCTGTCATAACCGACAACGGCACGCGTGATGTTTCTTCTCTGGAGATACTGTGCGTAAGCTTTTACGATCTTATGCACGCTTTTGGGGTTGAGCTGATCCTCGGAAACTTCGCCACGAATATCATATTCACGAAACATGCTGCAAAAGCCGAGAGAGTACTTGGGATTATGAATCATAATGGTTTTGTACCTTTCTGAAAATAAAATTATCTATATGATAGACTCGCTACTTGTTATATGCCCGGAACTTAAGCTTCGTCCCAGTTGTGCCAAACGTTTACGATGTCTTCGTTTTCTTCGAGGTTTTCGAGGAGGAGGTTCATGTGCTTGATATCGTCCTCATTTTCGAGGGTGACGTAAGTGGAGGGAACTTTTTCGATTTCGGAAGAAAGGAAAGTATAGCCCTTTGCGGTAAGCTCGTCTGCAACAGCGGAAAGATCGTCCGGTTCGGTGTAGATTTCGAAAACATCTTCTTCTTCCACGAAGTCAGCAGCACCTGCTTCAAGTGCTTCTTCCATGAGCTTATCGCCGTCAACAACACGGTCGCCCCATTCGTCGAGAGCGGAAACGGCGATCACACCTTTTTTCTCGAAAAGGAAACCTACGCAACCAACTTGACCGAGATTGCCGCCGAATTTATCGAAATAGTGACGAACATCACCTGCGGTACGGTTGCGGTTATCGGTAGCAGCTTCTACGATTACGGCAACACCGGAAGGACCATAGCCTTCGTAAGTGATCTCTTCATAAGCAACGGCATCGGCACCGGAAGCTTTTTTGATGATACGTTCGATATTGTCGTTGGGAACGTTGTTGGATTTTGCTTTTTGAATGAGGTCACGAAGTTTTGCGTTGGAGTTGGGATCAGCGCCGCCTTCTTTTACAGCGATAGCGATCTCTTTACCGATCTTTGTGAAGACTTTCGCTTTCTGTGCGTCAGTCTTTTCTTTTTTGTGCATGATATTTTTCCATTTGCTATGTCCGGACATGATGAAAAACTCCTTTTATATTGATCTATACATTAAATTTTATCGGGGTGTTTGATGCAAACGAGCTCAAGTGCTTTTCCGAGGATATCGTGTACGCCTTTGGTGAGTGTCAGGCGGAACGCGCGTGTTTTTTCGTCCTCACAGGTAACGATCTTACATTCCTGATAGAAGCGGTTGAATGCGTTGCATACGTCGATGGCGTATCTTGTGATGATGGAAGGTTCCATTTCGTCGATCGCGTCTTTGGTTTTGTTCGGGAAAAGAGAAAGTGTTTTGATGAGTTCTTTTTCCGTTGCAGTAAGCTCAGTAACATCTGTGCAGGGTGTGAAATCGCCTGCTTTACCGAGAATGCTGTTGGTTCTTGCGTAGGTGTACTGCGCGTAGGGACCGGTGTTGCCGTTGAAGTCGAGCGCGTCTTCCATCATAAAGTTGATATCTCTTACGCGGTTGCCGTAGAGGTAATAGAAGATAACGGCGCCAACGCCGACAGCTTCTGCGGTTTCTTCTTTGTTTTCAATGCCCGGATTCTTTTCTTCGATGATGGCGCGGCATTTGTCGATCGCGGTTGCGAAGAGATCACGAAGAAGAATGACGTTGCCCGTTCTTGTCGCAAGCTTTTCACCGCCGATGCTGACGGTGCCGTAAGGAACGTGATAAAGCTTGTCCGCAAAATCGTAGCCCATGAGTTCCACAACCTTGAACCACTGTGCGAAGTGCAGGGACTGACCTGCGGAGGTGACGTAGATACATTTATCAAAATCGTAAGTGCGTTTTCTGTAAACAGCCGCCGCGATGTCACGGGTGGGATACAGTGTGGAACCGTCCGATTTGAGAATGAGGCAGGGGGGCATATTGTAGTCGGAAAGGTCAACGATGGAAGCACCTGCGTCGATCTTCATGAGGTTTTTATCCTTGAGAAGCTGTACCTGCTCAGGCATCTTGTCGGTGTAGAAAGCTTCGCCGTTGTAGCTGTCGAAGGTGATGCCGAGCTGTTTGTATGTTTTTTCGTATTCCGCAAGGCTGATGTCGATGAACCAACGCCAAAGTGCGAGATTTTCTTCATCGTGAAGTTCCAGCTTTTTGAATTCTGCACGGGAAGCATCAGCGAGCGTTGTGAGTCCCTGTTCTTCTTCCGCTTTGATTTCATTGTTAATGCGGACGTAAAGGTTTACGAGCTCATCAACGCCGCCTTTTTCGATGGCTTCTTTGTTGCCCCATTTGCGGTATGCCACGATGAGCTTACCAAACTGTGTACCCCAGTCGCCAAGGTGATTGATACCGATGCAATCGTAGCCTGCATATTCGTGCAGGAGCTTCAGGGAATGACCGATAACGGTGGTGCCGAGGTGACCGATGTGGAAAGGCTTTGCAACGTTGGGGGAAGAATAGTCGAGAACGACGGTCTTGCCCTTGCCAAAATCATGCGCGCCGAAATCCGCGCCTTTTTCAGAGATCTCACGAACAACGGTGTTTGCAAGGTATGCGCCGTCAAAGATAAGATTGAGGTAACCGCCGACGATGCGGATTTCGCCGACGCCTGCAGGGAGCGCACCTGCGAGCTTTTCGTGAAGCTTTGCCGCGATGACGGGAGGACCCGCGCGAAGTGTGCGGCTGAGCTTGAAGCAAGGGAACGCAAGGTCGCCCATGCTGCTGTCGGGCGGATATTCGAGGGCGGCAAAAATATCTTCTGCAGCCACACGCAAGTTTTCGCCCCAGATCTCAGCGGTTGCCGCCGAAATGCTCTGTGCTATATTTTGTTTCAACTTGTCCATTTGATTTCAGACTCCGTTTCTTTATGACAGTTTTATAGATAATACAATAATAAATTATTATACAGCAAAATTTCAAAGAGTGCAACATCAATTTTGCGATTTTTGATATATTTTGAGAGAAAATAGGTGAATTTTTATGAAAGTATGAAAAAGAACAAGCCTTTTGGAAGTGAAAATACTTCTGTGGCTTGTTCTTTTTTGTTTGTTATTAGAGCTTACTGATGATTTCTGCGCGCTTGGTTTGATATTCTTCGTCTGTGATTTTTCCGTTTTTGTGTTGGTCTGTCAAAATTTTAAGTTCTTTTTCAGGTGTCAGCGGAATTAGGCGAAGCGTATTGCGATCAGCGGTCAAGAAGAATAATGCCGTGGCGGCATATGCGAAAGCATCGAATATGCCCAAAATGTTACGTCCCTCCAAACAATCAATAAAAGCAATAAAAGCAATAAAATCAAAACCCCAAAAAATACAATCAAGAACCCAATAAACGAGCGGACTCAGTATTGGGAGTACGAATGAGGCGAGAAGCCAAATGCCGGGGACAGGGACACTTTTTTTCACGAAAAGAATTATGAGGAGAATGGCAGCGATCATGGGGAACAAATATCCAATCACCTTTGACCAATCAAATGTGAAATAATACGATGAGTTTGCCCATTTCCATTCATTTATTACGACTGTTATTTCATTTATTAATGCGCTGCTAAAAGCGATGCAAGAGAATATGATACCGGTCAGTTTGGCGGCTTTTGGGCTTGGACGGTCGATGATCAAGAAAGACAAGATCATGGCGAGATCTGTCATAAAGAATGCTAAAGAATACACATGAATCCGACCAGTCAAATATATCAAATAACTAAAGGCATAGCGTGAAATAAAAGCGCAAAGAAGCCAAATACCGGGACGAGAGATCTTTTTTCTTACGAAAAAAAGTATGAGTATGATAGGTGTAACGACATATGCTGTGCGAGAGAATAGACCAGACAATACTGATTTAATAGTAATCTCATCTTCAGTTGTTATCCGTACCAAGTAATCTACCACTTCCCAAATTCCATACGCCAACGCCGCAATGGACAAAATCAGTCCGATGAGTTTTAATATCTTTTTCGTTTTTTCATTGATTTTCACGATATCACTTCTCCTCTTTTTTGAGTGCGTTTTGATACTCTGCTTCTGTGATTAAGCCCTGTGCGCGAAGATTTTCCAATTTGGAATTTCGTGCGGTTTCTGCGTTTCTTTGTACGGAAGATTTTGTGTTTGTGCCTTGGGTGTTTCCTGCGATGATTTGCGAATTTTCAATCAATTCGCCAAAGCCATACAAAAGAAAACTACCTACCCAAGCGAAAAACGGCAAAAGGATCATGGCGGCAAGTCCAAGAACGATCATCAGCGTATCGCCCCAATCAGCGCCCATGATAAGCAGCACAAGACCGCCGATGACACCGATAACGATCAGGATCCAGCAGCAAATCTTCGTTAAATTTTTGATTTTTGAACCGATGTTGTCAAACATAATGACACCTCCAAAATAAATATAATTGGGCCGAAGTCCATAATAATTGTACTATAGTATTTTTAGAAAGTCAATGTTTGGGGTAAAATTTCATATACAAAAATACAAATCAAATTTACTTTTTGGGGTGTACGGTAATGTGTTTGAATGAAAATATCAAAAAATTGCGGCTGGCTTTGGGAATCAGCCAAGTGGAGCTTGCAAAAAAACTTGGCGTGACCAAACAATGTGTTTCTAATTGGGAAAACGATAATATTTTGCCGTCGGTGGAGATGCTCGTTAAGATCGCCGAGTTTTTTGCGATTTCGACAGATGAGCTTTTGGGTCTTTCAAATACCGTGACCATCTCTATTGAGGGGCTTAGCGAGGAGAACGCTGCGCATCTGCGCGCCATCGCAAGAGCACTTGCAGAAAAATAAATGCTATAGGCGAGTTTTTGCTCGCCTTATTTTTATATTATTTTTTGATAAGTGTGAAATGAAAAGTAAAAAAGATTCTATGCTCAATTGCTTGACATTTATTTTTAATTATTATATAATGTTAGGTAGCTAACAATTATCACAAAAAGCGGAAAGGAGAGAAAACGCATGAAGCCAAATGACGTCGGAGGGAAGATCCGCCTCATTTCCAATCTTTTGCGAAGGGAAGTGGGTGGCTCGGAAAGCGGCAAATACGTGGACGAGGCAACGGGCACGAATGCTTTTGTCATTGGCTACCTTGCTTCTCATACCGAGGAGGACGTTTTCCAAAGAGATCTGGAGGAGTGGTTTTCCGTGCGGCGCTCTACGATGTCGGGCATTCTTCTTCGCATGGAGGAGAAGGGTTTTCTTGTGCGTACTGCCGTTCCTTATGACGCCAGACTCAAAAAGCTGACGCTGACGGAAAAAGGCTGGCGCGTGCATGAAATGATGCTTGGTGCGATCGACGCTGCCGAAGAAAAGCTGCTCTGCGGTCTTTCGGAGGAGGAGGTCGAAACGCTGACGGTGCTTTTGGAAAAGCTCCGCCAAAATCTCGAAAATGAATCCGCTTCGTGATAGCAAGATTTGACATCTTGAATTTACAAAAGAAAGGAACAAAACCTCCGATCTCGGAGGCGGTAAAAGTCATTTATGATCAAAAGACTTGCCAAGTGTATCAAGGGATACACAAAAGAGACGATCTTATCGCCGCTTTTCATCGCGTTGGAAGTTATCATCGAGTGTATTATCCCGTTTGTTACGGCAAAGCTCGTCAACTATTTGAAAAATGCTTCCGTGCTTGAAATGTCGAGCATCGCAAAATACGGTGTGACACTTGTGATTTTGGCGTTGATGTCGCTGACCTGCGGTGTTCTTGCGGGACATTTTTGCGCGACAGCTTCCTGCGGTTTTGCCAAAAATCTCCGTCATGACCTTTATTATAAGGTTCAGGACTATTCGTTTGCGAATATCGACAAATTTTCCACGTCCAGCCTTGTGACAAGACTGACAACAGACGTCACCAACGTTCAGCAGGCGTTCATGATGCTGATTCGCATTGCGATCCGCGCGCCGTTTATGCTTATTTTCTCTCTCGTGATGGCGTTTATCATGGGTGGCGCGCTTGCGTGCATCTATGTGGCGCTTGTGCCTGTGCTCGGTATGGGGCTTTTCCTCATCGCACGCAAGGTTATGCCGATCTTCAAGGGCGCGTTCCGTAAATACGATACGCTCAATGAATCCGTTCAGGAAAATATTCAAGGTATCCGCGTGGTGAAATCCTTCGTGCGTGAAGACTTTGAAATCAAGAAATTCAAAAAAGCTTCGGGCGATCTTGCAGGCGATTTCACAAAAGCGGAAAAAATCTTGGCACTTAACAATCCGCTGATGCAGATCGCGATCAACACCTCCATGGTGTGTGTTTGTCTTTTTGCTTCCCGTCTGATCATTTCCACAGGCGGCGCGGAATTTGATATCGGTAACTATTCGGCACTCCTTACATACGGTATTCAGATCCTTTCCAACTGCATGATGCTCTCCATGGTATTCGTGACGATGATCATGTCCCTCGAATCCGCGCGCCGTATTGTGGAAGTGCTGAATGAAGAAAGCACCATTCAAAATCCCGAAAATCCCGTGATGGAAGTGGCGAGCGGTGACATTGATTTTGAAAACGTCAGCTTCAAATATTCCGAAAAAGCAGAAAAGAATGCGCTTGCGGACATCAATCTGCACATTCGCGCGGGTGAAACCATCGGTATCATCGGCGGCACAGGTAGCTCGAAAACATCTCTCGTGCAGATGATCCCCCGTCTTTACGACGCCACGGAAGGCGCGGTGAAGGTCGGCGGCGTGGACGTGCGCGAATACGATATCGAAACGCTTCGCAATGAAGTTTCCATGGTGCTTCAGAAAAACGTTCTTTTCTCCGGTACGATCAAGGAAAATCTGCGTTGGGGCGATCCGAATGCCTCTGACGAAGAGTTCGTTCGTATTTGTAAGCTTGCTTGCGCAGATGATTTCGTTTCCGCTTTTCCGGACGGCTATGATACTTACATCGAGCGCGGCGGTACGAACGTTTCCGGCGGTCAGAAGCAACGTCTTTGCATTGCGCGTGCGCTTCTCAAAAAACCGAAGATCCTGATCCTTGACGACTCCACCTCCGCGGTCGACACCAAGACGGACGCGATGATCCGCCGTGCGTTTCGCGAAGAGATCCCGAACACGACCAAGATCATCATCGCGCAGAGAATCTCCTCTGTGGAAGATGCGGATCGCATCATCGTTCTGGACGGCGGTAAGATCAATGGCATCGGCACACATGCAGAGCTTCTTAAGACCAACGTGATCTATCGTGAAGTATATGAATCCCAGGTGAAAGGAGGCGATGACGAATGAATAAAAAGCCGAATATGAAGGGCGGTCGCCCGAAGGCAAAAAAAGGCACGCTTGGTCGTGTGCTTCGCTTCCTTACCAAATATTACAAGTCTACCCTTTGCCTTGTGCTCATTTGTCTTGTGATCAGTGCACTCGTCAACTCCATCTCCTCCATCTTTACCCAGCAGATCCTGACTTACATCACGGAAGGGGTGGATATCTACGTTGAAAAGGGTGCCGAAGCGGCGCTCGCCGAGATCTATCCCGCGATCATCAAGACAGTTCTCACGCTTCTGTGCATCTACGTGATAGGTCTTATCTGTAACTTCACATGGACACGTGTGATGGCGAAAGTCACACAGGGTACGCTTGACAATATGCGTAAAGAAATGTTTGCTAAAATGCAGACACTTCCCATTAAATATTTTGACACCCACCCTCACGGCGATATCATGAGCTATTATACGAATGATATTGATACGCTTCGTCAGCTCATCTCGCAGAGTATCCCAAGCCTTATTTCCTCCGCGATCGTGATTACGTCTTTGATTGTGATCATGCTCCGCTTTAGCGTGCAGCTTTTCTGTGTCGTTGTGGTTGGTGCTTGCCTTATGGTCTTCATGACGAGAACCATCGGCGGCAGAAGTGCCAGATACTTTATCCGTCAGCAGAAATCGCTCGGTCATGAAGAAGGTTACATCGAAGAAATGATGAACGGTCAAAAGGTCGTTAAGGTTTTCTGCCATGAAGATGCCTGCAAAGAAGATTTTGATAAGATCAACGAACAGCTTTTCCACGATGCGAGAGAAGCGAATAAATTTGCCAATATCTTAGGCCCGATTCTCGGCAACATCGGTAACTTGCTTTACGTTCTCGTGGTGTTCGTGGGCGGTGCGTTGCTTCTTTCGGGCAACGTGGTAAACCCCATTTCGGGCATCGTGCTCGACGTCACCATCGTTGCGACGTTCCTTAATATGACACGTCAGTTCTGTATGAACGTTAACCAAGCTTCTCAGCATGTGAACTCCATCGCGATGGCGCTTGCGGGCGCTTCCCGAATCTTCGATCTTCTCGACGAAAAGCCTGAGGTGGACGAAGGTTACGTAACGCTCGTCAATGCGGCATACGATAAAGATGGCAACCTTGTGGAAAGCGAAGATCGCACTAACATCTGGGCTTGGAAACACCCCCACGGTGACGGCACGCTCACCTATACACTTCTCAAGGGTGACGTTCGTCTGACGGAAGTTGACTTTGGTTACGTTCCTGAAAAGATCGTTTTGCATGACGTGACGCTTTACGCCGAACCCGGTCAGAAGGTCGCGTTCGTTGGCTCCACGGGTGCAGGTAAGACAACCATCACGAATCTTATTAACCGTTTTTATGATATTGACGACGGCAAGGTTCGTTACGACGGCATCAATATCAACAAAATCAAAAAAGCAGATCTTCGCCGTTCTCTTGGCGTGGTTTTGCAGGATACCAACCTTTTCACAGGTACGGTTATGGAAAATATCCGTTACGGCAGACTTGATGCCACAGACGAGGAAGTTTACGCGGCGGCACAGCTTGCTAACGCGCATGACTTCATCACCCGTCTTCCCGATGGCTACAACACCATGTTGACGGGCAACGGTGCAAACCTCTCGCAAGGTCAGCGCCAGCTTCTTTCCATCGCCCGTGCGGCAGTTGCGGATCCGCCCGTTATGATCCTTGACGAAGCAACTTCCTCGATCGACACGAGAACGGAAGCACTTGTTTCCCAAGGTATGGACGGTCTGATGTTTGGCAGAACGGTATTTGTTATCGCACACCGTCTTTCCACCGTTCGCAATTCCGACGTTATTATGGTTTTGGAACACGGTCGCATCATCGAACGCGGTTCCCATGAAAAACTCATTGCGGAAAAAGGCAAATATTATCAGCTCTACACCGGTGCGTTTGAACTTGAATAAACGAAAAAGAACCTCTTCGGAGGTTCTTTTTGTTGTTTTATCTCATACTTTTCTCTTTTTGAAAGAGAAAAGTCACAAAAGAGAAGCAAAAAACGCCGCGGCGTTTTTTCGCCGCATTTCCGGCGGCTCTTCCGGTTTGCAATTGGTTTTGGGTGTTTTCTGTGTGGCTTTGCTATTGGAAAGGTGATGTAAAAAAGACAAGCGACGATAGACGGGCGGAACTTGTTATCGCCCGCAGTCGCACCACAGCACTTAAGCGAGATAAACCGACAAGACGGTTTTTGCTTCTTTTGGTACTTTTCTTTCAAAAAGAAAAGTACAATGATTGCATTTCCATCAAAAATATGGTAACATAAAAAAAGGAGTGTGCGGCATACACTATAAGAAAAACGAAAGAGAGGAATCCCGTGGAATGAAAAAGATCATGCTTGTTTTCGGCACCAGACCGGAAGCGATCAAAATGTGTCCTTTGGTTTGGGCGTTGAAACACAGAGAAAACGTACAAACGGTGGTTTGCGTTACGGGACAGCATCGTGAGATGTTGGATTCTGTGCTGTCGCTTTTTGACGTCGTACCGGATCATGACCTTGAAATTATGCGTGACGGACAGACACTTTCTCAGATCACGAGCGCCGTGCTTCTTGGTATGGAACGGATTTTGGAATTGGAAAAACCGGATCTTGTTCTCGTTCACGGGGATACCACGACCGCTTTTGCGGCAGGACTTGCGGCTTTTTATCAGAAGATTCCCGTCGGTCATGTGGAGGCAGGACTTCGCACGGGAGATATGATGTCCCCATTTCCGGAGGAATTTAATCGTTTTTCGGTGTCCGCTTTTGCCAGCTTCCATTTCGCACCCACCCAAACCGCAAAGGAAAATCTTCTTGCGGAAGGGAAGCATGAACAAAGCATTTTTGTCACGGGGAATACCGCGATCGATGCTATGCAATTTACTGTGAAAAATGATTATATGCACCCCGTTTTGCAGGAGGCTGCAGGACGGCGCGTGATCCTCATGACCGCGCACAGAAGAGAAAATCTCGGCGAGGGGCTTTCTCATATTTTTGCGGCAGTAAAAACGCTTGCCGAAAAACACCCGGAGATTTTCATCATCTATCCCGTGCACCCGAATCCTTTGGTGAAAAATGCGGCGCAGGAGATGCTGGCAGGCTTGGAAAACGTGCGCCTTATTCCGCCGCTTTCCGCTGTGGATTTTCACAATTTCATGGCGCGTTCGTATCTTGTTCTCACAGATAGCGGCGGCGCACAAGAGGAAGCTCCTTTCTTTGGTGTGCCTGTGCTTGTGATGCGTGACACCACGGAGCGTCCCGAGGGAATTGAGGCAGGAACAGCAAAACTCGTCGGCACAAAAGAGGACGAAATTTTTGCAGCGTGTGAAGAACTGCTGGAGAATCCGGCAAGTTACGTCAAAATGGCGCGTGCCGCAAATCCTTATGGTGACGGTCATGCGGCAGAAAAAATATGTGAAGCACTGCATGATATTGATTTTTATTAAATGTTGACAAAAAAATCAAGGAAAAACCGTCAATATTGTAGGAGTGACTCTTGACAAAAAAACGGAAAAACGATATAATAAAAGAGTAAACGGATTTCCCGCAACCGACGGAAGTGGAGCACCACAAGGAAACGGGGGATAATATTGAGCCGACCGTCTGGGCAATCCTATTCGCATTGGGTAGGACTGCCCTTTTTTATTTTTGGCATATCAAAATACATTGCCGACAATCGGCAAAAGGAGAATTTTTTATGAAGAAAATCGCAATCATCATGGGTAGCGACAGCGACCTTCCCGTTGCAGAAAAAGCAATGAATATGCTCGCTTCTTTTGGCGTGCCTTACGAAGTTCACGTTTTTTCTGCGCACAGAACACCGATTGAAGCCAGAGATTTCGCCGTGAATGCACGCGAAAACGGCTTTGGTGCCATCATTGCCCTTGCCGGTATGGCGGCTCACCTCGCGGGTGCGATCGCGGCAAACACCACACTTCCCGTTATCGGCGTTCCCGTAAAATCCACAAATCTTGATGGCCTTGACGCCCTTCTTTCTACCGTGCAGATGCCAAGCGGCATTCCCGTTGCCACCGTTGCCATCGATGGCGCGGCAAACGCAGCGATCCTTGGCGTGCAGATGCTCGCAATTGAAGATAAAGAGCTTGCGGCAAAATTGAATGTCATGAGAGCAGAAGGCGCTGCGAAAGTTCTCGCGAAAAATAAAGCGATCGAACAGAAATACAATAAATAATCAAAATTCAAATACAAAACAAAATGAAAATGCCGAAAGGCGGAAATGGAGAGATCACCCATGGAAAAAAGAGAACAGCTCTATGAAGGCAAAGCAAAAAAAGTATTCGCAACCAACGACCAAAACCTCGTTATCGTTTCTTACAAAGACGACGCAACCGCACTTGACGGCCTTAAAAAAGGCACCATCAGCGGCAAAGGCGTTGTTAACAACCGCATGTCTAACTTCCTTATGAAGCTTCTCGCTGAAAAAGGCGTTGACACCCACTTCGTTGAAGAACTTTCTGACCGTGAAACACTCGTGAAGAAGGTTTCCATCGTTCCTCTTGAAGTTATCGTTCGTAACATCTCTGCAGGCTCCTTCGCAAAACGCTACGGCGTAGAAGAAGGCATCGTATTTGACGAACCTACCATCGAATTTTCCTACAAGAACGACGATCTCCACGATCCGCTTCTCAACGATTACCACGCACTTGCTTTGAAGCTTGCTACCAAAGCAGAAATCGAAAAGATCAAAAATATGGCGTTCACCGTTAACGCTGTTTTGAAAGAATATTTCCTCACGCTCGGCGTAAAGCTCGTTGACTTCAAGCTTGAATTTGGTAAGACCGCAGACGGCACCATCGTTCTCGCAGATGAGATCTCCCCCGATACCTGCCGTTTTTGGGACGCTGAAACCAATGAAAAGCTTGACAAAGACCGTTTCCGCCGTGATATGGGCGGTGTTGAAGACGCATACAACGAAATGATGCGCCGTGTTGGCCTAAACTGATTTTTTGAATATAACGAATTTTTAGGAGGAACTCTAACCATGCAGAATTCCAGATCTGAAAGCTATGCGGCTGCCGGCGTAGATATTACCGCGGGCTACAAAGCCGTTGAACTGATGAAAGCACATATCGCTCGTACACGCAATGCAGGTTGTCTTGATGACGTGGGCGGTTTTGGAGGTTGCTTTGCGCTCCCCATGGGAATGGAAGAACCCGTTCTCGTTTCGGGTACGGACGGTTGCGGCACAAAAGTAAAACTCGCGATCCTTATGGACAAGCACGACACCATCGGTATCGATGCCGTTGCCATGTGCGTCAACGATATCATTTGCTGCGGTGCAAAGCCGCTTTTCTTCCTTGACTACATCGCTTGCGGCAAAAACTA
>CAYXQF010000010.1:0-3350 GCA_964466625.1 uncultured Lachnospiraceae bacterium
TCTCTCGTTTTGCTTCGTTTTTCTCTGTATTCTCTGTGTTCTCAGCCCGTTTGGTGCTGTTTGGGTATCGGGATCTGATATCAATTTTCTGAAAAATCGGCGGAGAAAAATTTCGTTATTCTTTTCCGGCAAGTGATACTTGGCTCCGGCCAACAGTTCAACTGGCTTTGATGTTTGGATACAAAGGTGGATGTAAAAGTCGTGCTCCTTGATGGAGCGTATTCATTATAACACAAACTCGACAAAATTACAATTATTCCAACTGCAGTTTTAGCAATTCATTAGAAATTATCTCTGCGTTTTTTTCTACTTCACGACACATTTTTGTTCGCCAAAAGGCAAATTGTAGCAATCCCTCTCTATCCTCAGAATCCGTATTCAAATATTGCGGATAGCCATACTTGCTTCTTGCGAGCTGAAACAAATAAACATACGGCATAGCGATCATATCGATTTTTGTGAGAGGGGAAAACTTCAAATATTCCCTCACATATTCACAGAAAGCTTTAATATCTACTGTTGCATTGGTTCTGCAATAATTTGAAGATTGAACGAAAGAGCGCATGATTTCCCAAGTAACAGTCAAACAAGAAGCAGAAGAAAAATCAATAACCGCTTTGATTTCCTCCTTCTCAAAAATGAGCTGACAACCTTGGTAATCACCGTGCGTCGAACAATAAGTGATGCCGTTATAATATTCTTTGTATTCTTCACATCGGATGGCTAACTGCTTTTTGTACTGTAAATCATCAATTATTTGATTCGTGTTTTTGTCATCCACCTTGCTTTCTGCGATCTTAATCAAAGCATCGTATTGTGCTATCATATTTTCCGCAGAAAAGGAAGTCAGCCATTTATCAGACATATCAATAGGTAATGGATAGTCTTTAAGAGTTTGATGAAGTCTACCAAGCATTTTTCCAACTTGAGGAAGTAATTCGAGTGGTAAATCATCATAGTCATACGTTTGTCCTTCGATGTATTCCTCCAAGCATATGATATGGTTCCGATAGTTAATCACAAACTCATTATTAAGGGTTTTGTAAAAACGTGTAGTAGGAACACCTGCATCAGAAAGATATTCCAAAAGCTTTGCTTCTTGAACCACCGCATTTTCCGAAAAAGAACTTTGAAATTCTTTCAGAAAGTAATATTTATAGCCGTCATATACTTGAAAGCAGTTGGCGGTTCCAAGTTTCAATTTCTTCGCAGATATGGGCGATATACCATAATGTCTGGACAGCAAGTCCGAAACGATCTTTTCGTTCAAAACAGTTTTTTCAAGTGCCATAGTTGCTCCTTGTTTATGGACGTAAATATTATTTGATACATAATAACGGTATCAATTTGGTATCACTTGCGGAATCAATCATTGGCTATTTGCAAAAAGTGCCCGAAAACACAAGGGTTTTCGGGCACTTGCAAGCCATATGGTATTATTCCCACTCAATCGTGCCGGTGGGCTTAGGTGTGAGATCGTAGAGAACACGGTTGATGCCTTCTACTTCATTAACAATTCTGTTTGTAATGGTGTGGAGAACAGCATACGGAATCTCTTCGATTGTTGCAGTCATTGCGTCTTTGGTGTTGACAGCGCGGATAATTGCCGGCCAACCTTCATAGCGGCTATCATCTTTCACACCAACGCTCTTGATATCGGGAATTGCAACGAAATACTGCCATACAGTCTTTGCAAGACCACATTTATCAAATTCTTCACGAAGGATCGCATCTGCTTCACGAAGTGCATGGAGTCTGTCACGAGTGATCGCACCGAGACAACGAACACCAAGACCGGGACCCGGGAACGGCTGACGGTCTACCATTTCGGAAGGAAGACCCAGTGCTCTGCCGACAACACGAACTTCATCTTTGAAAAGAAGCTTCAAGGGTTCTACAAGTTCAAACTGGAGATCTTCGGGAAGACCGCCAACGTTATGGTGAGATTTTACTGCTTTTTTACCTTCTGCCTGCTTGATACTTTCAAGAATATCGGGATAAATCGTACCCTGTGCAAGATAAGAAATACCTTCCAATTTACGAGCTTCTTCTACGAACACGTTGATAAATTCGCCACCAATGATCTTACGTTTTCTTTCAGGATCCGCAACATTTGCGAGAAGATCAAGGAATCTGTCTGTTGCATCAACATAAACAAGATTCGCATCAAGCTGATTCCGGAAAACTTCAATCACGTTTTCAGATTCATTTTTACGCATAAGACCATGGTTAACATGCACACAAACGAGCTGTTTGCCGATCGCTTTGATCAAAAGTGCCGCAACAACAGAAGAGTCAACACCGCCGGAAAGTGCAAGCAAAACTTTTTTATCGCCAACCTGCGCACGAACAGCTTCAACCTGTTCTGCAATAAAGCTTTCGGCAAGTTCGGGAGTTGTGATACGAGTCATCGTATCCGGTCTGACATTGGGATTCATATAAATTCCTCCTACAACAAATATAGATTTGTATCGGTTTTGCCGAAAATCCATGTTTTTTATCGCAAAAACATGCAATTTCAGCCACGTTTAACATACCATTATTATATAACAATTTTGATGTTTATGTCAAGTGGGCGAATATATTTTTTACAAAAAATAGCAAAAAATTATTTTTTTCGGAAAATAAAAAACTTTTTCTTTTTTTGAAAGACAGATCGAATAAAACGCAGAGCAGACCTCAAATTATTGACAAGCGAAAAGGAAAATGCTATAATTATTATAATAATGCGTACATTTTTTCTTTTCGCAGAAGATTTCTGCGATTCCACATACAAAACCAAAAATATTGTCGAGCGGCAACGATTGCCGCCGAGAAAGGAACTGCTTTATGGAAAATTATAATGTTCGTGAAGAAAAACCTCAGCCTCTTCGTATCTCTCCTCGTGCCTATGCACTTGCTTTACAGTATAATATTGACCTTTATCAAGTGAAACCCTCCGGCCCGGAAGGAAGAATCATCGAACGTGATATCCGTGCTGCGATCGGCATCATCATCGAAGAAGATGAACCGGCTGTTCCCGCAACATCCAAACAGGAATCTGCTCCCGTAGAAGAACCTGCTCCCGTGGAAGAACCTGCTCCTGTAGAAGAACCTGCTCCTGCGGAAGAACCTGCTCCTGCGGAAGAACCTGCTCCTGCGGAAGAACCTGCCCCCGTAGGAGAACCTACTCCCGTGGAAGAACCTGCGCCTGCAGAAGAAACTGCTCCCGTAGAAGAGCCTGCTCCCGTGGAAGAACCTGCTCCCGTGGAAGAACCTGCTCCCGTGGAAGAACCTGCTCCTGCGGAAGAACCTGCTCCTGCGGAAGAACCTGCTCCCGTGGAAGAACCTGCTCCCGTGGAAGAACCTGC
>CAYXQF010000010.1:3450-32876 GCA_964466625.1 uncultured Lachnospiraceae bacterium
CTCCCGTGGAAGAACCTGCTCCCGTGGAAGAACCTGCTCCCGTGGAAGAACCTGCGCCTGCGGAAGAACCTGCTCCCGTGGAAGAACCTACTCCTGCGGAAGAACCTACTCCTGCGGAAGAACCTGCTCCCGTGGAAGAACCTGCTCCCGTGGAAGAACCTGCGCCTGCAGAAGAATCTACTCCTGCGGAAGAACCTGCTCCCATAGGAAAAATTGCGCCCACAGAAGAAACCGCCATTGTTGCGGCTTCCGTGATCAGCGTTGCACAGACAGAAACGGAAGAAACAGAAGAGCCTGAAGAACCGAAAAAATACCGTGAAACACACTATGGTTATACCGACGTTATCATTCCACGCGCATCACACGACAATCCGGAGCTCACAACCCTCACGCTCGGCGTTTCCTTTGACGCGACCGCGATCATGAATCTGCGCGCTTCTATCAAAGCAAACGGAAAAGACATGGGTACGGAAAACGTCACGATCAACGACATGATCCTCTTTGCGACCGCAAAGGTTCTGCGCAAATTCAAAGCACTCAACGCGCATTTCCTTGAAGATAAGATCCGCTATTTCGACAACGTCCATCTCGGCATCGCCGTAGACACGCCCGAAGGACTCAAAAAGCCCACGGTCTTCGACGCCAACAAGCTTTCCCTTTCCGCGCTCTCCAAAGTAACCAAGCTCATCATCAAAGAAGCACGCGAAAATGCCTTTGAAAAAGAAAAATGGGAAGGCGCGACCTTCACCGTCAGCAATCTCGGTTCGGTAGGCATCGAAAGCTTTACCCCTGTTCTGAGCGCACCGCAAACCGGCGTGCTCGGCGTTTGCGCTTCCGCAAAACGCATCAAGGAAGTGAATGGGGAAGCAGTATTTTATCCTGCGATCTCACTCTCCCTCA
Organism: uncultured Lachnospiraceae bacterium; assembly: GCA_964466625.1. Classification (GTDB taxonomy): domain Bacteria; phylum Bacillota; class Clostridia; order Oscillospirales; family CAG-272; genus QALR01. Next base: position 4,351 of record CAYXQF010000010.1, read on the forward strand.
CCTTTGATACCCGTGCACTTGACAGCACCTCTGCCGCAAAATTCCTGCGCGAGCTTGTCTTTGCACTGGAAAATTTTGAACTCCTTCTTGTAAAATAAGAAAATACCCCCGCGCGGCAGATATGTCCTACACGCTATTCTGCCGAGAAAGTGAGAATTTTATGCCAAAAAATCTCTTTGTTGACCCGAAAACCGCATTTGATTCGGGTAAAGTTAAAATAAAGAGCATTCCCGTCTGCAAGTATGATTATTCCCTTGAAGACGAAAAGAAAATATATTCCAAAAAAGAATTTTTGCGCATCTATCGCGATATGGCAATCATTCGCGAATTTGAAAAGATGCTCCATGACATCAAAACGAAAAGTACCTACAACGGTGTCGGCTATTCCTATCCCGGTCCGCTCCATCTTTGCATCGGCGAGGAAGCTTCTGCTGTTGGCAAATCTTGGTGTCTTGATGAAAAAGACTTTCTTTTCGGCACGCATCGCAACCATGGTGACGTGCTTGCCAAAGGTCTTTCCGCCATCGAAAAGCTCTCCGAATTTGAGCTGATCGGCATCATGAAAAGCTACATGGGCGGCAAGATCTGGAAGATCATCAACCCCTCGGGCGATACCAAGGGTAACGTTCGTGAAATGGCGCTCAACTTCCTGCTTTACGGCACACTTGCTGAAATTTTCGGCAAGAGCACAGGCTTTAACAAAGGTCTTGGCGGTTCCATGCACACATTCTTCACGCCGTTTGGCATTTATCCTAATAATGCCATCGTAGGCGGTTCTGCAGGTCTTGCGCTCGGTGCCGCACTTTATAAAAAGATAAACGGCGAAAAAGGCATCGCCATTGCCAACCTCGGTGACGGTGCGACTGCCAGCGGCAACGTTCACGAGGCGCTCCACATGTCCTCCATGGACCAGATCCGTGAACTTTGGGATAAGAACGGCGCTCTTCCGCTGATGTTCGTTGTCACCAACAATCATTACGCGATGGGCGGACAGACCGTAGGCGAAACGATGGGCTGGAAGACCGCTGCACGCATCGGCGCAGGCATCAATCCCGACCGCATGCACGCAGAAAAAGTGAACGGCAACGATCCGCTTGCCGTCATCGACGCCATGACGAGAAAGAAAGATATCCTTGCGCGCGGCGAAGGCCCCGTGCTTCTCGAGCTTCTTACATATCGCACCTGCAGTCACTCCGCTTCCGACGTGGAAAGCTATCGCACCCCCGAAGAGATCGACGCTTGGGAAAGTGTGGATCCGCTCAAACTTTTCCGCAACAAGATCGTACGCGGCAACATCGCTTCCGAACTAGAAATCGAAACGCTCCGTGACACCATCGTACGCCGCATGGTCAAGATCTGCAAAATGATCGTGGACGAAAATACCTCTCCTCGCATGAAACCTGCCATGGTGGAAGCATTCATGTTTTCGGGTAAAAAACGCACTGTGGACAAAACGCGCACCCCTGAAGTCTTAACGGCAAAAGAAGAATGTCAAAGAGTAAAGGAGATCGCAAGCAAGATCCGCACCGCTACCGATGAAAACGGTAAGGCGATCCCCAAGATGAAGCGCTACAATATGGCAGATGCACTCTTTGAGCCGATCTTTGATAAATTCTATGAAGATCCCACCTTTGTCGCTTTTGGCGAAGAACACCGCGATTGGGGCGGCGCTTTCGGCGTTTACAGAAAGATAACCGACTCTCTTCCCTATCACCGCTTCTTCAACGCGCCCGTAGCGGAAGGTGCGATCGTTTCTTCTTCCATCGGCTACGCGATGTGCGGCGGCAGCGCAGTCATTGATCTCATGTTCGCTGACTTTGTCGGCAGAGCCGGTGATGAGATCATCAACCAAATGGCAAAATGGCAAGCGATGAGCGGCGGCACGTTGCAATTGCCTCTCGTTCTTCGCATGCCCGTAGGTTATCGCTACGGCGCACAGCACAGCCAGGATCTCACCGCACTCGTCGCTCACATTCCGGGACTAAAGGTGATCGCCCCTGCAACACCTTACGATGCGAAAGGTCTTATGACCGCGGCACTTAGTGGCACAGATCCCGTCATTTGTGTGGAAAGCCAACGCATTTACGACATCGGTGAAGAATTCCACGAAGGTGGCGTTCCCACGGAAGCTTATGAGATCGAGATCGGCGAGCCCGACGTCAAAAAAGAAGGCGAAGACATCACGATCCTCACCATTGGTGCAACACTTTACCGCGCGATGGAAGCTTCCAAAATCCTTACAGAAAAATACGGCATTTCCGCCGAAGTGATCGACGCACGTTCCATCGTTCCCTTCAACTATGAAAAAGTTCTTGCTTCTCTGAAAAAGACAGGTAAGATCGTCATCGTCGGTGATGCTGTCGAACGCGGTTCTATCATGCGTGACATGGCGTCTAACATTGCGGAGATCGCTTTCGATTCTCTTGATGCACCGCCCGTCGTTGTCGGCGCACGCAACCATATCGTGCCTTCCCACGAGCTTTGCCGCGATTATTTCCCCAGCGCAGACTCCATTCTCGATGCGATCCACACAAAGCTCATTCCACTTTCCGGTCACAACGCAAAATACGATTTTTCCTCTGAGGAACGCCTTCGCCGCATGAAAAACGGCGTGTGAGGTGAGGCTCCGCCTCAAACTCCGACAAGGGCTCTGCCCTTGCAACCCGCAAAGGGACTCGTCCCTTTGAACCCGATTGGGTGGATATATTATTAAACAAAAAGGAGTTTTATCATGCAAAGCATTCGCATCTATGAAATGCCCGCCTGCAAAATGGTGTCTTCCGGAATCGGTATGTTCGGCGATGAAAAATTTGAAATTTTCGACGCTTGGCTTTCTGCGCAAAAACGCGGTATGTTCCCTAAAGACTTTCTCTTCTGGGACAAAACAGGGTTCCATTGGCTATATATGTATGAAGAAGGTATGTATGTGCCTTCGGAATTTGAGATCATTGATTTTTCGGGCGGTCTTTACGCAGTCGCAACGGATAAGGATCAGCAAACCGATAGCAACGCGATGAAAAAAGAAATGGACGCTTTCTTAGCCGAAAACGACTTGGAACGTGATCCTTCCCGCGCAGAGCTTGGCAACATCATCACCTCTCCGCTTGCAAGAGAAATCTTGGGATATGATCAAATGGATTACTACACCCCTATCAAAGCAAAAGAATAACAAAAATATCCCGACAGATTTTCCAAGTCTGTCGGGATATTTTATGAATATTTTTGTCTCTTTTTATACTTTTTCCCTTTCATAATGGGATTCCAAAGGGATAAATCCCTTTGGTGGGGTGTGGGGCAAAGCCCTGCGGCTTATTTCTTCTTGCGCAAATATTTGTCGATCTTTTCCACCATGTTGTCAGGCATCTTTCTTTCAATCGGGAAGAAAGCGGCGTTGATCATACGGTCGGAGAAAGCGGCGATGAATTTTGCTGTGCGTTCCATGGAATCCGCAGTCACGCTTGCGAGTGTGTCATAGCGGCAATGGATCTGGAAGGAATCTTTTGCACCGCGGCGCAGGAAGTTTACACCGGGGATACCCTTGTCACCGAAAGGAATCGAGTCAGAGGAATAGATCTCCTGCATAACGGTCATCGGGTGACCGAGTTCCTTATAAAGATAAGTAACGGCATGGCAAAGCGCTTCTTCGCCAAGAACCATACACATATCTCTGCCGAGAAGCGGACCTGTCATGTCCACATTGATGCAAAGAACGATCTTTTTAAGTTCTTCTTCATGTGCAGCAACGTAAGCTTTGCTGCCGAGAAGACCTCTTTCTTCCGAACCGCACCAGATAAAACGAACGGTACGCTTCGGAGGATTTTCTTTATAGTGACGGAGCATTTCAAGAATGGTTGCGGAACCGCTGGCATTATCAAAAATGCCGTGGCTATGAACGACGGAGTCATAATGTGCGGTATAAACGATGACTTCATCGGGGAATTCCGTTCCGGGAATTTCAGCGATGATGTTCTGAGAATCGCCTTCGCCTTCTTCCTGAGAGAGTGTAAGTTTCACTTTTTCAGGTCTGGAAGCCACCATTTCCATCGCATCTGTCATTCGAATGCAGACAGCGGGAAGCTTGCCGTGTTCAATATGCTGAGGACGGAGCATTCTTTCATCAAGATCAAGTGTATTTTCGTTGTCACGGAACGTGCCGGAGGGAGAAATCACACCAACAACACCTGCATCAATGAGCTTTTTGAAATCATCGGGACGAAGTCCTGCCGCAACAAAAGCGATCTTGCCTTTCACACCGACAAGGTCGATGGGTTCAAGCGCTTCAAGATAAACGAAATCCGCTTCGATACCGTCCGCAGCAGCGTTTCCTGCAAATCCGTAGCCGGAAACTTTATACTCGTGATACACGGGCGCTGTGACTTCGAGTTTCGCAGTTTTAATCTCATAGTGGGGTGCTTTGAAGGTTTCGATCACAGGGGTAAAACCGAGTGCTTCCACCTCTTTCGCGATGATTTCCGCGCCTTTCTTTTCTCCTTCAAAGGTGGAAAGACGGACGAAATCCATTTTTTCAAGCAAAGAATACATTCTTTTTCCGCAAATGGCCATTGTAAAAATGCCTCCTTACATAATAAATTTATTGATATTTTTTTGCTGACAAAATAAAACACGGCGGCGCGAAGCACAATCAAAATTTTACTTCACGTCGCCTTTTTTATGTATCCAATCGGGGAATGCCGTCGGAATCAATTCAATTTTCGGTTGAGATCAAAAACGGCGACAAATCAGTCATGGAAAAATCTCGCTTACTGTTTTTCTTCGATATAGCGAGCTACGTCGCCAACAGTGATCAAACGATGAATGTCTTCATCTTCGATATCCACGCCGAATTCTTCGTCGCAACGGAGAGCAAGTTCTGCGAGTTCGAGAGAATTGATACCGAGATCTGCTTCGAGTCTGGCATCGGGTGCGATTTCATCAACAGAAAGACCAAAGCTTTCTGCGAGAATGGATTGAATCTGTTCCAAAATAGTCATAATACTGTCCTTCCTGTGCCGCGTAGCGGCGCATATATCTTTTTTTATTATTTCAGTTTAAAACGCATGATCTTTCTCGAAGTATTCTTTTCGAATTCCGTTTCGCGAATTTCCACATGCTGAATATGTTTGAAGCTCGGGAGCTTTTTGTTTACCGTATCAACGACTTCTTCGATCGTGGCTTTGACCTCTTCTGCGGTCTTGCCTTCGAATTTATCGTAATCGGGATAGATGAGCGCGGTGATGATCACGTCATTTTCCGCCTCTCCTTTTCTGCCGATAACAACACATTCGCTGATCAGCTCGGATACGCCGAGATATTCTTCGATCTCTTCAGGGAATACGTTCTTACCGTTGCTTGCGATGATAACGTTTTTCTTTCTACCTGTGATAAAGATGAATTCATCTTCGTCCATATAACCGATGTCACCGGTTCTGAACCAACCGTCCGCTGTGAAAGCGTCCGCTGTCGCTTCGGGATTCTTATAATAACCGAGCATAACGGCGTCACCGTGTGTCACAATCTCACCGGTTTCGTCAGCAGGATCTTCTTTGTCAATGCGCACTTCCATGTGATTTACGCGAAGACCTGCAGAATGATATTTACGCCAGTGCATCGGGTTCGCGGAAATAAGAGGAGAACATTCGGTGATGCCATAGCCTTCGAGAATCTTGATACCGAAAGCGTCAAAATCCATAACAAGCTCAGGACGAAGCGGTGCGCCGCCGCATACGATGAAGTTGATCTTTCCGCCAAGCGCACCGATAACATCTTTGAAGATCTTGCGGCGAATGCTCCAAGGAAGCTTTCTTGCGATGGGCATCATCTTTTTCACAAGGTTTGTCTTACCCTTCTTTTCGATCTCTGCCCAGATCTTCTTGTGCATGGTTTCCACGTAAAGCGGAACAAGGATCAAGCCCGTGGGCTGATATTTCGCAAAGTTTACGAGCGTTTTCTTGATGGAATCGTTGATAAACATCGTAATACCGATGTTCGGTGCGGCAATATGGCTGATCGTAAATTCATAGGTGTGGTGGATCGGAAGAACGGAAACAAGGAAGTCATCTTGTGTTGCCGCGATGATGGAAACGCAGTCATATGCACTGGTGCAAAGGTTTCTCTGGCAAAGCATAACGCCCTTGCTCGTACCTGTCGTACCGGAGGTAAAGATGATCGAGCACATCTTATCTCTGTCAACGATGGTATTTTCCGCGGTGCGGTCACCTTCGTCATAAGCCGCTTTACCGAGCGCGAGAAGTGCATCAAACGTCATGAAGCGTTCGTCTTCCGGAGCTTCCCCTTCAAAGTCTATGCAGACATAATATTTTACAGAAGGCATTGCATCATAAAGAGGCAAAAGTTTTTTGTGCATGGAAGCGGTATAAACGATCATTTCAACGTCGCACATACCGATAAAGCCCGAGAACTGCTCGGTGGAGATCTCTTTATCCAAAGGAACGATCACGCCGCCCGTAGCAACTGCCGCGACATAAGTCGCAACGTAGTCCGGATGTGTATCACCGGTCACGCTGATAAATTTGCCGGCAACGCCAAGCTTATTCAAAGCAGAGCTGATATAATTTACGTGCGCGAGCATATCGTTGTAAGTAAAGTGACGTTCGTCTTTCTTCACTTTGTAAATGTATCTGTCTTTATCGCCGTAGCGCTGCGCCTGTTTTACAACACCGTCATAAAGACTATCGAATTCATATACCAAATGTGTGGGTTGACCTTTTTTCAAAACAATTTCCTTCTTTCACATAATTTTTTCGTTTTGCGAAACAAACGGAAAGTCTGCTGATTCAAATTATATAGAAAAAATTCCCTTTTGTCAAGAGACTTTTCCGCACAACTCTCCAAAACGATCGTTTCTTTAATTAAAAACGAAACAAAAACGCAAAACGGGACATGAAATGCATATTTTCATTCTAAAAAAGAAAAGACCAAGTCGAAAAACTTGGTCTTTTTGGTGCCGGTGGTGGGACTTGAACCCACACAGTGTCGCCACTAACGGATTTTGAGTCCGTCACGTCTACCATTCCATCACACCGGCGGAACAGTAATTATTATATCACATATTTTCAAAATTGCAATACCTTTTCGCAAAAAAATCAAAAATATTTTTCATTGGCAAGGTGTGGTTTTCCTTCCAAATATCTTGTATTGAACCACCCCCTTCCTCTATGGTATCCTATAGATACGGAAAGCGGGGTGAAAAAGAAAAAATCACACATATATACGTCACAAAAAACGAAAGGTAGGTCATTATGATAAAAAAATTCCGTCTTTTTATTTTTCTCATAGGTGTTTTAACAGTATTTTGCTGTTTTTCCGTTTCCGCATCGGCGGCTTCGCATAAGACGATACCCATTCGCGTGGGCGAAAAAACAGTGGACGGTTTGCTGATTGAAGAAACAACCTTTGCTCCGCTCGAGTATTTAACGCTCGCACTCGGCGCGGATTCGGTTTCATGGAGTGCGGTGACAAGACTTGTCACCATTGAGATTCGCGGCATCACCATTGAAACCAAACACGGAGCGAACTACGTGGAAGCCAACGGCAGATGCTTTTATACTGCCATTCCCTGCCGCACGATCGATGGTAATCTTTACGTTCCCGTGCGTCTGATCGCAAAAATATTTGATGCCGACATCGTCTGGAACGGAAATACGTACACCGTGGATTTTGTCGATCACGGCAAAGTTTGCGAGTCCGGCAGTACATATTATGCCAAAGATGCCGTGCTGTGGCTTTCACGCATCATTTATGCGGAAAGCGTTGGTGAACCGCTTCTCGGCAAGATCGCCGTGGGGAACGTCATTCTCAACCGTGTGGAAGACAAAAATTTCCCCAACACCATCTACGGCGTTATTTTCGACACAAAATACGGCGTGCAATTCACACCGACCGCCAACGGCAGAATCTATAACAATGCCAACGATGAATGTCGCCGCGCCGCAAAAATGGTCTTGGAAGGCGCTACGATCAGCGATGAGATCTTGTACTTTATCAACAAATCCATCGCCACCAATTTGTGGGTTCACTACAACCGTTCTTATGCGTTCACTATCGGTGGTCACAGTTTCTATTACTGATAATAGCCAAAAGCCTCCCTTTTTTGGGGAGGCTCTTTTTTCAATCTTTTATCTTTAATCGTTAATCACAAAATACATCGCCACACGGCTCTTTTTCACATCAGCAGGAACGGTGAGTCTGCCTGCGTCCACTTCATCGCGAAGTGTGATCCAGCGGATATCATAAAGATGCGCTTTCGCCTTGGCGCCGGCATAATCCTGCCACATGGGGCTGCTGTTCTTGCGGTAAACCGTAAGAATTTCTTCAAACACGGCTTGCATATTCGCGCAGATCTTTTCATAATTTGCGTGATCGCGCCAAAGTGCATACATCGCATTCTTTTGGCTTGTGGTCATGACGGGAATATCCGCGATGACGTTTCCGTCTTTATCTGCATGAGCATATTTTCCGTCAATATCTTTCCAGATCACCTTTTCCGCTTCGGTGAGCGTTCCGATCTTGCGTCCATTCTTTACAAGGTCGCCAAAAAGCGAAACCGCTTCGTACGGCATATCACCAATGCGATCCCACATACCGAAATCGCGGATCTTATAAGACCAAAAAATCAAGCCATTGATATAGCCGTTGCCATCATGTCCAACGAAAGAATCTTCGGGAAGATTTGCGTCTTCATAGCCCGTGAAAGACCATGTATCGCCGTTTTCACGCGGAGGAATGGGACGAATCGCATCGGACTGCACAGACCATTTGCAGATTTCAACAGCCTGCATCAAAAGGAACCATTTCAGCTCCTCATCGGTCATGCTTTCGGGCGCGATACCGAGCGCGCGGATCGCAGGAGTCGTATCACTCACCATCTCGTCAAGCAGGCGCGTACGTTCCGCGGAATTTTTTCTCACGGCATAGTAAGACGCGAGCTGTGTTTCAGCGTTTACGATATAAATATTCGTCACATATTTGCCGTTTTCCAGCTTTTTGAGGAGGGTTATCTCTTCCAAAAGGCGCACTTCCTCTTCCATGTAAGGCACCGCGATACCAAGCTCCACGGAAAGTTCTTCGATCGTGGAGGGGGTGTCGCTCGCTTCCAAAAGGATATTTTTCGGAATCATTCTTTGCGTCGCTTCATGTGGTTTATAGGTATTGCTGCCGCTTGCGATAAAGGAAATATTTTCGGGTTTATAACTTTTTACACCAAATTCTCTTGCCATATTCATACCTTCTTTCAAAATGTTGCGGGCACGGAAAAGCTTGGTTTTGACCGTCCCCTCAGGCAATCCGAGCATCTTTGCGATATCTTTTGTTTTTCTGTCTTCGATATAAAACATCGCGACGATATCACGGTATTCCGATGAGATGAAAGCAAGCTCGCGGCGAAGCAGATGAAGCTCTTCCAAATGAACAAGTTCATCTTCAAAACCCTCGTCGGGAAGATCAAGCTCCGCGATGTCCGTCCCGGAAACGGCATCGTTTTTCTTATGCTTGATGTCTGCCCAAACGCTGTAGCGATTGCGCGCGATCTGCCACACCCATGCCGAAAAACTCATGGGAACTGTCCCTTTTTTCAGGGCATGAAGGATATTCAGCGTGATATCAGACGCCAGATCCTCTGCCTCATAGCTATCTCCCGTCTTTTTGAGGCAGAAATAGTAGACCTTTCCCATATAATTTTCTGCATATTCGGAAATCCATTTTCCATCATCTCATGTTTCATTTTTCACTCAACTGCCTTTCGCTCATATAGTGTGGCGATATGCAAAATGGTTTTAAATTTTCAAAAAAATTTTTATACATCAAAAAAGCCTCCGCACAGGAGGCTTTTTTCACAAGGATTCCGGCAGGACGCTGTCCTGCACCTGCCAAGGGACTTGTCCCTTGGAACCCGAAGGAAAAGGTATCTTTTCCTCACCCAAGTGGGATTTCAAAGGAGTAAGCCCCTTTGACGGGGGTTCGGGGCGGTGTCCCCGATAGATTTATTCTGTCGTTTTGATGTCCGAGAAAGACTGCACGTCGCACTGACCGTAGGTATTATCACCAACGGCGTAAACTCTGCCGTGGCGATCGAGAGCGATGGTGTGCGTTCTGCCTGCAGAGATTTCCACGATGTTTTTCCAAGTGTAAACGTTGCACTGACCGTAAACGTTATGGCCCGTCGCGATCACTTGTCCGTTATCGAGAAGACCGACGGTGTGAAAGTTACCTGCGGCAACAGCGGTAATGTGATTCCAACGGGAGATCTCACACTGATAGTTTGCGTTGTTGCCGACAGCGACGCAGGAGCCGTCCGAACGAAGACCGACGGTGTGGAGTCCGCCTGCCGCAATATCAACGATGCTACCCCATTTATGTGCGCCCCAACTGCTGCCCACATTCGCGCCCGTAGCAACGATCGTACCGTCCGAACGGATACCGACGGTGTAATTTTCATTGGCGGCGATATAAACGACCTCGCGCCATTCGTATACGTTACACTGACCGTAAGTATTATCACCGATGGCGATACAAGCGCCATTGGAAAGAAGACCGACCGAGTGGCAAGCGCCCGTCGCGATCGCGCAAACGCCTGTCCAATTCTGCACGTTACATTGACCGTGGCCGTTATAACCGCACGCATGTACGGTGCCGTCCGATTTCAAGCCGAGTGTATGATGATTACCGGCGGAAACGGACGTGATGTCGCGCCACGTTTGTGTATCACACTGACCGTAAGTATTATCACCGATGGCGATCGCACAGCCGTTGCGGCGTACTGCCACGCTATGTAAACCTCCCGCAGAAATACTGCGCTGGGAGGAGAGCGGAACGAATCTTGTCGTCACGCGGAAACTTTTGTTGATCTCCACGGTCTGATCGCCCACGGAACGGCGTTTTGGCGCATTCTGCACAGGCTGTGCCTTTTGGAATCCGAATTCACCGGTTTCGGGATTGAGAACCTTGACGTTTTTCACCGCAGGCTGTGCAATTTTCGTCTGCTGTGTCGTTTGTTCTTTGGCAGGAATGGAGATCGCCGCGCTCGTAGCGGTGCGCTGGGAAGAAGTGGGGGTTTTATTGAAGGGTGAATATTGGTTTACGCTGTTTCCCGAAAGCTTTGCCTGACGGCTGGAGAGACGCTTCAATTCATGCTCCTGCTTCACGCTTCTTTCGAGAAGATCACCGATCTGCATGATCGGATAGGTCAAGGCGAGCAGTACCGCCGCAAGCAAGCACCACAAGACCTTGGCAAAAGCGCCTTCTGCGCCGACAAACGCCATCAAAATGCAAACAACAGCGCCGAGCACGCCGGCAATCAAGGCAATCAGTTTGATATGCTTTGCTGAATATTCATTCATGATAATCTCCATTCCGCCGCCATTTCGTGCGGCAACTTTTCTTTTTCATTCCATGAAAATCGACAGCGATCACGTCCCATGGTGTGTGCGCACCGCATGACGGATATTTTCCAGAACCACGGTATATGCCGCCGCTGTCAGGTGCATATAATCGTCATTCTGATATTCCTTTTTCAGATACCCCGTAGCAGGATCCAGAAGCTTATCATGCGTATTGATATACGGAATATTCATCTGCGTGCAAAGTGCTTCGATCCATTCGTTTGCCTGCACGACAGCTTCTTTTGTGAGGCGTTTATAATACTTCACGGAGCCATCCGCAAGCGGAAGGATCGACTGCACAAAGATCTCGGTTTCGGGGGACGCGCACCGCACCGATTCGAGAAGCGTTCGGTAAGTTTCGAGAAAAGCGTCTTTTGGCAAAAAGCCCGCACCGCCCGAAACACCGACGGTAATGATCAAAATATTCGGTTTTTTGAGTGCCACCGCATCGGGAAGCGTCAGATCACGGTTTTCCGCCGTGAGATGTACGCATTTCGTGCAATTGACCGTTTCAAAAAGAACGGTACTGCCCGCTCCCGACCACACACGCGCACGCGGAATACCGCCGCGAAGCGCGAGATGTGCCGTGGTGGAATCTCCAAAAAATACCGCTTGCCCGATGGGATCCGCATCTGCCAAAGCAGAGCCTTCCACCGAAAAAAACAAGCAAACAATGAGTAAAACAAGAATAAATCTGTACCTCTTCACGAAGAGAGGTCGCCCCCTTTTATTCGGAAGTCAAGCGATATACATTCGTTTTATCGGAAACGAGAATGATCGTCCCTTCAAGGTCTGTACGAAGAACGTCGATGCCGTTTTCTTCAAAGCGTTCCAAAACCTCGGTGTGCGGATGCTTATAATCATTGCCTTCCCCACAAGAGATGACGATAAGGCTCGGATTTGCCGCATCCAGAAGTGCCTGCGAGCTGGAGGTGCGGGAACCGTGATGTCCTGCTTTGAAAACGTCACAGGAAAATTCGGAAGCAGGCCAATATTGCAGGATCTGCGCTTCCTCTTCTTTTTCCGCGTCACCCGAAAACAGGAAGGACGTGTCACCGTAATCCAATCGGATAACGATGCTGCAATCGTTTGCGTCGTCCAGAAGCTCGATCGGACCAAGAACCTTAAACGAAGCTTCGCCTATCGTATAGGTTTTGCCGAGCTCATCGGGAATATACTCCACATTTGCGTCTTCCTCGTCGATCGCTGTCAAAACTTTTTCCCATGTCACCGTATTCTTTTCACATTCGGTGAGAAGGATATTTTCCACGTCTACCGCATAGATGACTTCGTCGAGCGCCGCCACGTGGTCGGCATCGGGGTGTGTGATGATGAGATATTCCAAGTCGTCAACACCGTTTTCTTCAAGATAGTCAGTAACGTTAGAAGCAGGATAGCCGGAAGAAGTCCCTGCGTCAATGAGCATATCGAGCGTTGTGCCATTGCTTGTGGGAACACGGATCAAAATGGAATCCGCCTGCCCCACGTCGATGAAATGCACCTGCAAATCCGTCACGGAAAGCTCGCCGCGCGTACCCACATCGCCTTTTTCTTCATCTATGTACTGCCAAGGTTCAAGGAAATACGTGATGATAGCAAGAATGATGGCGATGATCGCAGTAAAGATGGATTTCGCCGCTTTTTTCTGTTTTTTGCTTGCCATAAAAAAACTCCTTTTCTTCATTCATTGTTATTTTGATATTATTATATCAAAGCCGCGAATTTTTTACAATAGATTGCAGTCAAAAAATTCTCAAGGTTTTCAAAATTTTTTCATTTTTTTCAAAAAAAGGTGTTGACAAACCTCTAAAGTTATGATATGATGTATAAGCGCTCGATGAGAGTGATGCGCTTGTAGCTCAGTGGATAGAGTGCCCGGCTACGAACCGGTAGGTCGAGGGTTCGAATCCCCCCAGGCGCGCCAAAGTCCGTTTTCGAAAGAAAACGGACTTTTTCTTTTTTATGATAAATAAAACTTTATGAAGATCGGCAGGCGAATGATTCCTCTGCCGATTTTGTGTTACAAGGACACGGCAAGAGGAAGCATCGAAAACGGTGGCCTGCGATCACCAGAAAAATATTTACAAAGGAAAACTTAAATTCGTAAAAATGCTTGCTTTCACGAACATTTGTGCTATAATAACATTATCCAAAGATTGCAGGAGGATATAAGCATGATTGAAAGATACGATGTTAACGAAGATTGGGCACATGCAGGTATCATTAAAGCAGGTGATTTCTGTTTTTTGGGCTACTGTGTGGGAAACGTTGGCGGTACTATTGAAGAACAAATCAACGGTGCATTTGACGACATGGAAAGAAGATTGGCACTCGTCGGGCTCACGCTGGAACATGTGGTACAGATGGATTGCCTGTTCAGAGATGTATGGAATATCCCCGTCATGGAAAAGATTATAAAAAAGCGTTTTCATGGAAAATACCCTGTACGCAAGTCTATCCAAACTGAATTTGCACATAAAGGTGGAACCGATGGCTTGCAATTCCAAGTTGATGGCATTGCTTATTGCAAAAAATAAAAAATCTTATGATGATAGCAAATTCCAATTTGTATAAACATACCCCCGACAGATTTGAAATCTGTCGGGGGGTTCACGTTTATCGCAAGCGCTCTTCATCTTTTCACTGCTCTTTGGCAAAGGAAAGCCCGTCTTCTCCATAAAAAATGCGGACATGCTCCCCTTCCTTGATCTTCCCGTCAAGCAGCCAAAGAGAAACGGCATCTTCGATCTTGGAGGAGATTTCCCGTCTGAGCGGTCTTGCCCCATAGGTGTCCACGTCCTCACAGGAAGCGATCATTTCAGAAACGCTTTCATCGAAGGTCGCGTGGAGTCCCAGCGCCGCGATCCTTTCTTCCACCTCTGTGAGCATCATGGCGGCGATACGGGTGACATCTGCTTTGCTGAGCTTTTCAAAAACGATGATCTCATCAATACGGTTGATCAGTTCCGGACGGAAATGCTCTCGAAGTTCACGCATACGGGCAGAATGCTCGGCAAACTTCGTTTTCCCTTCCCCAACGCCGAAGCCGAGCGTGCCGTGGCGTTCACCCGAACCGATATTGGTGGTCATAATGATGATCGTATTTTTGAAGCTTGCCGTGTGTCCCATGGAATCTGTGAGAATACCGTCATCAAGAATCTGCAAAAGCAGATGAAAAATATCAGCATGTGCTTTTTCGATCTCATCAAAAAGCACAACGGCATACGGCTTTCGGCGCACTTTCTCCGTTAGTCCGCCCCCTTCGTCATACCCAACGTAGCCGGGCGGTGAACCGATCATCTTGGAAACGCTGTGCTTTTCCATATATTCGCTCATATCCAAACGAATCAGTTCGCGCGGCGAACCGAAAACAAGCTCTGCCACCGCTTTGGCAAGCTCTGTTTTCCCCACACCTGTCTGCCCCATAAAAAGAAGCGAACAGATCGGCCTTGCCGGACTGCCAAGCCCCACTCTGCCGCGACGAATGGCACGCGCCACCGCAGAAATGGCTTTCTCCTGACCGATGATGCGACCGCCGAGAAGCTCCTCCAACCGAAGAAGACGCTCACCGGCGCTGTCCACCAGTTTTTTCACGGGGATCTTCGTCCATGCGGTCACCACATCGGCAATATCATCCGCGTCGATCTTGTCGGGATTTTTTTCTTTGCCGAGCCGCAGATTTTCTTTTTCTGTACGAAAAGCAGCTTCTGCCTCGATCAGCTTTTCACGAAGCTCCGTGGCTCGGTCGAAATTCTTTTCATGAATGGCAAGCTCCTTTTCCACGGAAAGGCGTTGCATCTCTTCCTCAAGGGCTGTGATCTTCGGCGAACCCATATAGCTTGTGATCCGCTTTTTGGAAGCCGCTTCATCAACAAGGTCAATGGCTTTATCGGGCAAAAAACGGTCGGGAATATATCGCGAGGAAAGACGGACGGCAGCGCTGATGGCTTCATCGGTGATCACGATGCGGTGATGATGCTCATATTTGGCGCGCAGTCCGCGCAAGATGGCAAGCGTTTGTTCCTCCGTCGGCTCCGAAACCACGACGGATTGAAAACGCCGCTCCAGCGCCGCGTCTTTTTCGATATGGCGCCTATATTCCGCGATCGTTGTGGCGCCGATGACTTGGATTTCTCCACGCGCAAGCACGGGTTTCAGGATATTCGCCGCGTCCACAGCGCCCTCTGCCGCACCTGCGCCGACGATGGTATGGATCTCATCGATGAAAAGAATAATGTTTCTGTTTTTCATCACCTCTTCCATCACCTTTTTGAGTCGGTCTTCAAATTCGCCACGATATTTTGCTCCTGCGATCATGGAACCGATATCCAGCGCGATGACCGTCTTCTCCATGAGATTATCGGGGACAGTGCCGCTTGCGATGCGCTGAGCAAAGCCTTCCACCACCGCTGTTTTTCCCACACCGGGCTCGCCGATCAGACACGGATTGTTTTTTGTGCGTCGGGAAAGGATCTGGATCACCCGCTCCGTTTCCGCTTCTCTTGCGATGATGGGATCGAGCATACCGCAGACTGCAAGTGCTGTGAGATCCTTCCCGTATTGCAAAAGCACGGAATTGCTGTTCGTTTTCCCGTTTTTCACGTTTACAGGTTCATTATCCGTCCCCATATCACCGAAAAAGGCAATGATATCGTTCTGCAATTCGCTGATGCTGACGCCGCCTGCGATAAGAAGCTTCACCGCCACGGATTCTCTTTCCGAAATGACGGCAAGAAGTAAATCCTCCGTGCCGATGAGTCGATGTCCGTATTTCATGGCGACCATCGCCGAGGATTCCAAAACACGGCAAAGTGCAGGTGTCATGTCCTCCGCCTGCAAACGGCTTTGCGCACCGACACCCGAAATCTCCTCCACCTGCTCTCTGACAGACGTATAGCTCACTCCTCTTGCCGAAAGCAAGCCGCCTGCCACGCCGTCCTTTTCCGACGTCATCGCGAGGAGCAGATGCTCCGTTCCGATATAAGTATGTCCGAGCCGTTCCGCTTCTTTTTCCGCTCGTCTGAGCGACATTTTCGCGGCGGCAGTGAATTTATTCTGCATCAATGGGGATCCCCTCCGTATCTCTCAATTTTTACCTGCAAACAACTTGCGTTTTGATGAAAAACATTATATAATGATAATATGTTAGATTATTATTTTCTGTTAGGAGAAACATTATGCTTTCAAAAGTATTCGGTGCAGGATTTTTCGGCATCGAAGGTTATTCCGTGACCGTCGAATGTAATGCCAGCGACAGACTTCCTGCTTTCAATATCGTAGGTCTTCCCGATGCCGCCATCAAAGAATCCAAAGAACGCATCAAGGCCGCCATCACCAATAGCGGCTTTTTCTTTCCCGATGCGGAGATCACGGTAAATCTTGCCCCTGCTGATAAGAAAAAAGAAGGTTCTTCTTATGACCTTGCGATCCTCATCGCCATCATGCGCTGTTCGGGTGCTATCCCCGCAGACCTTTTTCTTGATGACAAATGCTTCATCGGTGAGCTTTCCCTCGGCGGAGAGCTGCGCGGTGTGCGCGGTGCGCTTTCCATGTGCATCGCCGCAAAGGAGGCAGGCAAAAAAGAAGTTTTCATTTCTGCGGAAAACGCCGCGGAAGCCGCCATCGTGGAAGGACTTACCGTTTATGCGGTGCGTCACGTCAAAGAGCTGATCGCACACCTGAAAGGCAAGCATCTTTTGATGGCGCAAACTTTTGATAAAAGTATATTTGAGAAAAATAAAATATATGCGGAACTCGATTTCTCCGACGTGAAAGGACAACAGCGTGCCAAACGCGCTTTGGAGATCGCGGCAGCCGGTGGTCATCATGTGCTTCTCATTGGTCCACCGGGCACGGGTAAAAGCATGCTTGCCAAACGCATCTCTACTATTCTGCCCGAAATGACGATGAATGAATCAATCGAAGCCACAAAAATTCATTCCGTAGCAGGAACGCTCCCTGCCGATGTTTCTCTTCTCACAAAAAGACCGTTCCGCGCACCGCACCACACGATGTCATCAGCAGGACTTGCAGGCGGCGGTAAGATCCCTGCCCCCGGCGAGATCTCACTTTCCCACAATGGCGTGCTTTTCCTTGACGAGCTTCCCGAATTTTCCACGCAGGCAATGGAAGTTCTTCGTCAGCCCTTGGAAGATGGACAAGTGACCATCACCCGTGTCGGTGGCAAGGTGACGTTCCCTGCGAACTTCATGCTCATTTGTGCCATGAACCCTTGCAAATGCGGCTATTACGGTCACCCGACGAAAAAATGCACCTGCACACCCAATGATATCCGACGCTATCTTTCCCGCATCAGCGGACCTTTGCTCGACCGCATAGATATTCAAGTGGAAATGCCCTCGCTTTCCTACAGCGAGATCGCAGGCAACACGAGCGAAGAAGCGGAAAGCTCCGCTGTGATCCGCGAAAGAGTGAACAAGGCACGCAATTTTGCGCTGAAACGCTACGAAAACGAAAAAGGGCTTTACTGCAACGCCACGCTTTCCTCCGTGCAGATCCGCAAATATTGCAAAACAGACAAAGCCGCCGCAGATATCCTCAAAAAAGCTTTTGACCGCCTTGGTCTTTCCGCACGCGGCTATGACAGGATCCTGCGTGTGGCGCGCACCATCGCCGATCTCGCAGGAAGCGAAAACATTTTAGCGTCCCACATCGCGGAAGCGATTCAATTCCGCTCGCTCGATCGGAAATATTTCTCGTAAGGGTTTACAAAAAAAGGCGGATATGCTATACTGTAAATGTAAATAATTCACAAAGAAAGGTGTCTTCCTATGATTTCGAAGAATTATAAGCAAGAGTTTATCCAATTTCTCCTTCGCGTAGGCGCATTGCAGTTCGGGGATTTCACCGCGAAAAGCGGCAGAAAGATTCCCTATTTCATCAATGCGGGCGAGATCAAGACAGGTATGCAGATCGCAACGCTTGGCAAATTCTATGCGCAATGCTATCTCGATAAGATCGGCAGACGCCAGACCGTTCTTTACGGCCCTGCTTACAAAGGAATCCCGATCGCGATTTCCACTTCTTTCGCGCTCTCCGCACACGATCTGGATATCCCCTTCTTCTTCAATCGAAAAGAAGAAAAAGATCACGGCGAAGGCGGTATGTTCGTTGGTTATCTCCCCAAAGAAAAAGAAGACATCGTCATTGTGGAAGATGTGATCACGGCAGGCACGACGATCCGCGAAAGCTATGAGCTCGTGCAAGAGCTTTCGCACGTCAAGGTAAATGCCGCCATCATCATGGTAGATCGCATGGAAAAAGGAAGCGGCGAATGCTCCGCCACAGAAGAGATCTCCGAAAAACTTGGTTTCCCGATCCACGCCATCGTGACCGTATATGACATCATCGCATATTTAGAGCAACACCCCGAAAAAGTGGATCCACGCCACGTGGAACGCATCAAAGAATATCTTAAAGATTACGGCGCACCGCGCTGAATAGAAAAAGGCATTGACGAAATTTCGTCAATGCCTTTTTTGTTATTGCGGGGCGCTGCCCCACACCTCGCAAAAGGGACTTGTCCCTTTTGAATCCCATCTAGAGGGGATATTTTTGTTTTTTGGTAAAATAAATTCAGAAGCGCAAACCAACGAATGGTTTCTTCTTTGATCTGTTTTTGCTAAATAAATTCAGTCGCACAAACCAACGAATGGTTTCTTTTTTGCTTACTTTTTTCTTTTCCCAAAGAAAAAAGTAAGTTATCTGCGGAAACGTTTTTGACTGCGAACGTCCTCGCCCTTGAAAAGACAGATCTCAAATTCACCGAAAAGACGAGAGGTGATGCGATCAGTGTATTTGGTCAAAAGATCTTCTTTGCCGTAGTTCGTGGAAATGATCATGCTTTTTTCTGAGATCAAACGAGCGTTGATCAAATTATAAAGACAGGAAACCGTAAACTGGCTTTGCATTTCCGTGCCAAGGTCGTCCATGATCAAAAGATCGCAGGAAAGATATCTGCCTGTGCGATCTTCCCCTTGTGCCACACGACCGAATTTTTCCGCTTCAAAGTCGGAAAAGATTTTTTGTGCGCTCTCATAGACAACGTCATAGCCGTTTTCCACCACCGCCTTGGCAATCGCGGAAGAAAGATGTGTCTTGCCAAGTCCTGTCGTTCCCATGAAGAGAAGATTATGCATCGAGCCGTCAAAGCCTTCGGCAAAGGTTTTTGCGCGAGCGAGAATACGCGCCATATTCGCTTTTTCCGCACCCTCATAATATTTCAGATCAAAGGTATCAAAGTTTTGCTTTTCCACAAGCTTCAAAACGCCTGAGCTTTCATAGCCTGCCAGATTCAGCGCGCGACGCATACATTTGCACATTCTGCCCTCGATAAAGCCCGTGTCCATGCATTCGTCACATTCGTATTTGACAGCGCTGTAGTCCGCAGGATAACCGTGCGCCACAAGCAAGACCTCTCGTGCTTCGAGAAGCATCGCGTTGCCCTCTTCCAGCTTTTTGATGCGCTTGTCCAGTCCGTCCCTGCCACCAAGCGCCTCTCGCATGATGCGAAGCCCCGTTTTGGAAAGCTCACGGTCGATATCCGCAACCTGTGGGATCGCACGATGCAGTTCGTCACGTCTGGCTTCTGCCGTTTGCTTGGCACGCAGATTTTTGTCCTTATACTGCGCCGCAATGCGGCGGTAATTTTCGGTATTATATGCCATGTTTCCCCCTCCTCTCCTTTAAGAATCCGTTTCTGTTTCGTCACCGCGAAGCAGAGCCGCTTCGAAAAATTTATCCAGATCGAATCCGATATTTTTCTTTTTCTCTGCGTCCTTTTCCTTCTTTGCCACAGGTTCGGACGCTTTTTTGCTGCCTGCAATATATGCCGCCACGTCTTCCGTGGTCTTGCAGCCGTTTTCTACCCATTTTTTGAGGATCCCGTTCTGATAGCTGAAAAGCGGACGGTCTTTGATGCGCATCATTTCGTTATACGCCATCTCAATGACCTCAAAAGGCAGATTCCAATCGACCGTCCAAGCGGAAATATAATTTTTCTCGCTCGGCGTGAGCGCACGTTCGCCAATACCGAAAAGGCTGCGAATGCGGTATTCCATATCGTTTTTGCGCTCTTCCTTTTCGATGTATGCCTCCAGCGCTCCCACGGTCACAGCGCCGCTGTCGTAAAGCGAGATGCCCACCTTCTCCATATAACGGAGCGACGGCTTGCTGATATCGTGGCAATATTTGCAAAGACGAACGATATATTCAAAATCAAGGCTGAGTCCGTCGTAGAGATAGATGATCGACTCCGTTTCCGTCGGCGTAAACGTCTTGCCGAAAATAGCGGAGCAAACGTCAATAAGTTCTTTCACGTCACCGTCTTCGCAAATGCGCGCAATGTCAGCGCCCGTATAGGAAGGTCTGGTATCAAAGACTTCTCTTTCGGCAGGCGCAGGCTCAGCACCGCCTTCCAAAAGAAGGACACCGTTTTTTTCCCAAAAGCGAAGAGCGGCGATCGCCGCGTCCTCGGAAATACCGAGTGCTTTGGCAACACCCTCTGCCGTATCTGCCTTCGCCGATGCGATCAGCACACGAAGCTCCTCTGCCGATGCGGCAGAAAGATAAGCCGCAGCGCCTGCAGGCAAATTCAAAACCGAACGTCCGTACAAAAATCCGATACGCAAACGAACACCTCCTTTAACAACATTTTCCTCTTTGGTGAAATTGACATATTGTAAAATATGCCAAAAAATTTGTTTGTCAATAGTTATTTTCATAAACGGTTTTCCACCGTTTTTGGGGAGAGTTTTAGTTTTCCACAGTGTTTTTTCGGTGGAAAACACCGAGATTCTCCACATTTCCAACAGAGTTTTCCACACCTTTTTTAGAAAAAACCCATATTTTACGGGATTTTTTCGCATTTTTGTGGAAAACCTCGCTTTTTGCTTTTCCACAGGGTGTGGAAAACTTATGTGGAAACTTTCCCACTTTTCCACAATGCATTTTCCGTTTTTTTCTAAAAATTTTTAACGAAAATTCAAAAAAATATGAAAATTTTTCCGTCTATTTTGACGAGAAAATCAAACGGAATATGCGTAAGCATTCATCGTTTCATCGGCAAAATTACCGGCTTGCGCCTCAAAATGAGCCGCCGCACCGATCATTGCCGCGTTATCACCGCACAGCGAAAGGGGGGGCATATAGAGCGAAATGCCTCTTTTTTTGGTGAATTTGTCCAAAGCCGCACGCAAGTGAGAGTTCGCCGCCACACCGCCGGCAAGAACAAGCGTTTTCATCTCAGGGTTACGATCAAACGCTTTTCCAAGCTTGATCACAACGCTCGAAACCGCCGCTTCCACAAAGCCTGCGGCAATATCGGCGCGAGGGAGTTCATTTCCCTTCTGCTTTTCTTGATTGATGAAATTGAGCACCGCCGTCTTAATGCCCGAAAAAGAAAGATCGAGCGAATCGTCGTGGATCGCGGCAGAGGGGAATTTGATGGGGTTTTTGCCTTCATAAGCAAGCTTATCCAGCGCCGCACCGCCCGGATACGGCATACCCATGACGCGAGCGACCTTATCAAAGCTTTCGCCCATCGCGTCGTCACGCGTGCCGCCGATGACGGTATGTTCACGGTAATCGTCCACACGGACGATGGAAGTATGGCCACCCGATGCCACGAGCGCGATAAACGGCGGCTTCAGTTCAGGGTGACAGATATAATTCGCCGCGATATGCCCTTTGATGTGGTTCACGGGAATGAGTGGCTTATCATAAGCCAGCGCCAAGGATTTGGCAAAGTTCACGCCGACAAGAAGCGCCCCGATGAGTCCCGGGTTGTTCGTCACGGCAATCGCGTCGATATCGTCCATCGAAAGAGAGGCTTTTTCCAGCGCCTCATATGTAATGCCCGAAATCGCTTCGCTGTGCGCACGGCTGGCGATCTCGGGAACAACACCGCCGTATTTGGCATGAATGGCAACTTGAGAGGCAACGATATCGGAAAGAACGGTAAGCTTTCCGTCCTTCATCTCCACGACGGACGCTGCCGTTTCGTCGCAGGAGCTTTCAAAAGCAAGAATACGCATGGTTTAACCTACTTTCAAAAAAATTATGGATTGAGATACAAATTGTAAAGAACCGCGTCTTCACGGGGACACGCGTAAAAATTTTTTCGAATGCCGACCTTTTCCCACCCCGTTTTTTCATAAAGGCGCTGTGCCACCAGATTGGAAGCGCGAACCTCCAGCATCATCACGGAAAGTCCTCTTTTAAGGGCGGCATCTTTTTGCGCTTGCATCAGCGCTTCTCCGACGCCCATACGGCGAAACGCGGGACACACCGCTACGTTGCAGATCTGCCCCTCGTCCAGAACACAAAGCATTCCCGCATAACCGGCAAATTCCCCATCAACAAAAGCCGTAAGGAAGGACGAATCCGCCCTTCCCGAAGCTTCCATCAGAGAATCCACACTCCACGGCGCAGAAAAGCAAAGCTTCTCCAGGGCCGCGGCGTCATGCGCCGATAATACGTTCATCGGCAAAATTTCAATTTTCTGATTCATAAAGAAAACATTTCAAATACTTCGTTTTTGATTCGTTCAATAGCTCTTGTCAGCGAATCGCCATTCAAACAAGAGATATCTGCGATGCCGTTCGGAAAAGCAGTGATCTTGTCCTTATACAGCGGAAAATACGCGCGCAAAATATCCGCATATCCCTCGGAAACGGCAACGATGATATCATTATCCGCAAGATGGGTGGCGTAAAGCCTTGTGGCAGAATGCGAATAGGCGGAAAAACCGTGACCGAAAAGCTCCTCGAGCGCTTCGGCACATTTTGCCATCATCGGTTCCCC
Organism: uncultured Lachnospiraceae bacterium; assembly: GCA_964466625.1. Classification (GTDB taxonomy): domain Bacteria; phylum Bacillota; class Clostridia; order Oscillospirales; family CAG-272; genus QALR01. The sequence continues at coordinate 27,570 of CAYXQF010000010.1, forward strand.
GCTTCTGGCATAGATCCCTGCGGAATAAGCAAAATAACGGTCGGAGCCGTATTCGCGCAAGATCGCTTCCGCGACAGCACTGCGACACGTATTGGCAGAGCAAACGAACAAAACTTTCTTACGTTCAGCCATCGATCAGATCACGCGGTTAGGCTGATTTTCGATCGCGTCCGCAATGGAAGCGGCAACGTCATTTTCACAAAGTTCGATGGAACCTGCGTCGCACTGTGCAGCGAGCTTCGGATCAATGGGAAGTTTTGCGAGAACGGGAAGACCGAATTCTGCCGCAACTTCGTCGATCTTGCTGTCACCGAAGACTTTGATTTCTTTGCCGCAATCCGGACATTTTACATAGCTCATGTTTTCTACGATACCGATGATCGGAATGTTCATGAGTTTTGCCATGTTAACCGCTTTTGCAACGATCATGGAAACAAGATCCTGAGGACTTGTAACAACGATGATACCATCGAGCGGAATGGACTGGAATACAGTCAGCGGAACGTCACCGGTGCCGGGAGGACAGTCGATGAGCATGCAGTCAAGGTCACCCCAAACAACGTCTGTCCAGAACTGTTTTACGGTGCCTGCAATCACGGGGCCTCTCCAAACAACGGGGGAGGTAACGTCTTCGAGAAGAAGGTTTACGCTCATAACTTCGATGCCGGTCTTAGTTTCCTTGGGAAGGATACCGCCCAGAGGTGCTGCTTCGCAGATGCCTTCAAGACCGAAAGCCTTCGGAATGGAAGGACCTGTGATGTCTGCGTCCATGATGCCGACTTTAAGACCACGGCGACGAAGCTCTACTGCGGAAAGACCGGTAACCATGGATTTACCAACGCCGCCTTTACCGCTGACGATACCGATCACCTTACCAACCATGCTCATGGGGTTGATCGCTTCAAAAAGAGAGTTTTTCTTGGAACCGCAGTTTGCGGAGCAAGTGGAACAATTATGTGTGCATTCTGCAGGCGCTTCCGCACCCTGCATTTCTTTTTCTTCTGCCATTTTAAGTTTTCTCCTTAGATTTATGCTGTTCTTGCTTTTTCTTTACGTTAAAGAAAAAGCTATCAAAAAGAAACGAGGTGTATTCCCTGCCGATCCTTTCGGCAGGAGTTTTTATGAGGGCGGATATGCTGTCCGCCCTCATAGTCATCATGTGCTTAAATCAACTTAAAGCCAAAGAAATCTTTGGTGTTGTTGTAGCAGATATCGCAGATCATCTGTGCGAGATTGTCGATATCAAGCGGATATTCGCCTCTTTCCACATAGCCGCCGATCACATTGCACAGGATTCTTCTGAAGTATTCGTGGCGTGTGTAGGAAAGGAAGCTACGGGAGTCGGTCAACATACCGACAAATTTACCGAGCGCAGAGAGAGATGCGAGGTTTTCGAGCTGTTCGCGCATACCGCGAATGTGATCGTTGAACCACCAAGCACTGCCGTGCTGCATGGGCGGCAAGCAGGAAAGACCTTCTGCTTCTTCGCTGGTGTACTGGAAGCTACCGATGAGTGTGCCGAGTGCGGCATTATCGGTAGGATTGAGGGAATAAAGAATGGTTCTGGGGAGAGCGCCGTCGTTATTGAGCGCATCAAGAAGTTTTGCCAAGGACGCGATGCAGTTAGTACCGTTGATGGTATCATAGCCTGTATCGGGACCGAGAAGATTTTTCATGATGGTGTTGGGAGAACGCATCGTGCCGAAGTGGATCTGCATGATCCAACCGTATTTCACGTATTCCGCACCAAAGAAGCGAATCATTGCGCTCTTATAAACGGTGGTCATCTCATCTGTTGCCACCTCGCCAGCGAGCACTTTCTTGAAAGCTTCGTCTGCCGCAGCTTTTGTTTCTTCCGCAGTTTTCTTTGCGTCAAAAACAACTGCATCGTCAAAACCGTGGTCAGCAGTGCGACAGCCGTTTTCATTGAAGAAAGCGGTTCTGGTTGCAAGCGCTGCCATGAGAGAATCGATGTCTGTGATCGCCATGCCGCAAACGTCAGCAAGCTTTGCGATATATTCACAAAAATCGGGCTTATCAAGGTTCATTACCTTGTCAGGACGGAAGGCAGGAAGCACTTCCACATCAAAGGTATCGTCTGCTTTGATCTCTCTGTGATATTCAAGAGAGTCAATGGGATCGTCCGTGGTGCAAAGGAGCTTTACGTTAGATGCTTTGATGATCGAGCGAACGCTCATATCTTGAAGCTTTTCATTGGCAAGGTTCCAAACCTCTTCACAAGTTTCGGGAGAGAGGATACCGTCATAATCAAAATAACGCTTCAGTTCAAGGTGCGACCAATGGTAAAGAGGGTTACCAATGAGAGAAGGAAGCGCTGTTGCGAAAGCTTCGAATTTTTCATAATCGGAAGCGTCACCCGTAATGACTCTTTCGGGAAGTCCGCAGGAACGCATCGCACGCCATTTGTAGTGGTCAGCGCCGAGCCAGATCTCGGTGATATTTTTATATTTTTTATCCTCTGCGATCTCTTTGGGGTTTACATGGCAGTGATAGTCGATGATTGGCATCTCTGCTGCGTAATAATGATAAAGGGTTTTGGCAATTTCGCTGTCAAGCAGGAAATCTTCGGTCATAAATTTTTTCATAAGTCTGCAAATCCTTTCATTCTTGCGAAAAAATTCCGCTAATCTAAACTAAATTATACACCAAACGCTTTACAAATGCAACAGAATATTGTATAATTATAGAGAGATATTTTTTCAAAAAAGCGATTTTTCTTGTTTTTTTGAAAAAAATTTCCACAATTTTGTAAATTTACACCGAGTTCCTCGGTGAGATATATTTGGAGGTAATTCCCATGAACGATATCTTAAAACAAATTGGCTCCTTCGGTATTGTACCCGTTATCAAGATCGAAGATGCAGAAAAAGCAGTTCCGCTCGCAAAAGCGCTTGCAAACGGCGGTCTTCCCCTCGCTGAGGTGACCTTCCGCACAGCAGCTGCCGCTGACGCGATCAAAAACATCACCACAGAACTTCCCGATATGCTCGTCGGTGCCGGCACCGTTCTCACCACAGAACAGGTTGACCGCGCTGTGGAAGCCGGCGCGAAATTCATCGTTTCTCCCGGTTTCAATCCCAAGATCGTAAAATACTGCATCGAAAAGAACATTCCCGTTTGCCCCGGCTGCGCTACCTGCGGCGAAATGGAACAGGCAATGGAACTTGGTCTTGACGTCGTTAAATTCTTCCCTGCGGAAGCCATCGGCGGTCTTAACGTGATCAAATCCGTTTCTGCTCCTTATTCCAAGCTCAAATTCATGCCCACCGGCGGTATCAACGAAAAGAACATTCTTTCCTATCTTGAAAACCCCAAGATCCTCGCTTGCGGCGGCAGCTTCATGGTAAAAGACGCGCTCATCAACGAAGGTAAATTCGATGAAATCGAAGCGCTCACCAAAAATGCTGTTGCGCTCATGCACGGCTTTGAGATCGTTCACGTTGGCATCAACTCCGAAAACAAAGAAGAAGCAACCAAAACTGCAGAAACTCTCTGCAAGCTCTTCCTTCTTAACCCCGACGTTCGTTCCAAGGCGACCTTCGCAGGCACCAAATTTGAAGTGATGCACACCATGTTCCGCGGCAAATACGGTCACATCGCTATCGGCTGCAACTTCCCCGATCGCGCTCGCGCATACCTCGAACGCCTCGGCGTGGAATTCGACGAATCCACCGCTACCTATGACGAAAAGGGCAACCTCAAGTTCGTTTACATGAAAGAAGATATCGGCGGCTTCGCATTCCATCTCATCAAAAAATAAGCAACGAAAAAAGACGGCGCAAGCCGTCTTTTTTGATTGTCGGGACTCTGCACGAGACGCCGTCTCGCGGCTCTACAAAAAGGACACACCCCTTTTGAATCCCGATGCGGAAGCGGATCGTTTTTCTTTTCTGAAAAAGCAAGGATTTTAAAACTTGTCCCAGTTGGAACAATTCTAGTCGAATCGTGAAAAATTTCACAAAAAAATTTGTATTTTTTCTATAACAAAATATGTATTTTTTATGAAAAAGTATAGAAATTTCCAACAAAATCATGTATAATAACTTTGTTAGGGTTAGTTGACGGCAGTTCTTGCGTCAACACAGAAAATAAAAGTCATATAAGGAGGTCTTTCTCACCATGAAAAAGAAAATGACGACCATCGCATTTAACGGTACGAATGAGCAGAAAAAAGAACTCGACGCGTTGATTGCGAAATACAAGAATGTGGAAGGCAACATGATGCCTGTGCTCCAAGGCGCTCAGGATATCTACGGCTATCTTCCCCTCGAGGTCATGAAAATGATTGCGGAAGGACTTGACGTTTCCGTTTCTGAAATTTACGGCGTTGCGTCTTTCTATTCCCAGTTCTCTTTCAACCCGAAAGGCAAAGTTTCCATCGCTGTCTGTCTCGGTACCGCTTGCTACGTTAAAGGTTCCGGCAAAATCCACGAAAAATGCATGGAAATCACAGGTATTGTCGCGGGTGACGTTTCTCCCGACGGCAGATTCTCTTATGACGCAACACGTTGCATCGGTGCTTGCGGTCTTGCACCCGTTATGACCGTCAACGGTGACGTTTACGGCAGAATCACCCCCGCCGACGTGGAAGGCATCATCAATAAATACCTTTAATTCACCAAGGAAAGGAAAATTGCAGTTATGATTACGATAGAACAACTCAATATTTTGAGAGATAAATATGCGCCGACGGTTGCTATGCGCCACGGCCACGGTCATACCATCGACGCAGGCGACGGTGTCCGTAAAAACGTCCTCATCTGCGGTGGTACAGGCTGTACCTCCTCCAACTCCATGAATGTTCGCGACGCGCTCGAAAAAGAACTCGTAGCAGCAGGCATCGCTGACGAAATCAAAGTTGTTACCACCGGTTGCTTTGGCCTTTGCGCTCTCGGCCCGATCATGATCGTTTATCCCGAAGGCACCTTCTACAGCAAAGTAACCCCCGAAGATATGAAGGAGATCGTTAGTGAACATCTCGTTGGCGGCAATCCCGTTCGTCATCTCCTTTATCAGGAAACCGTGAAGGGTGACGAGATCCTCGCTCTCGACCAGACTCCCTTCTATGCAAAACAGAAACGTGTCGCGCTCCGCAACTGCGGTGTTATCGACCCTGAATGCATCAATGAATACATCGCCATGGACGGTTATCAGGCGCTTGCAAAAGTCCTCACCACCATGACTCCCACCGACGTTATCGACACCATTCTCGATTCCGGTCTTCGCGGCCGCGGCGGTGCAGGCTTCCCCACAGGTAAAAAGTGGACATTCGCTCAGCAGCAGCCT
>CAYXQF010000011.1:0-32035 GCA_964466625.1 uncultured Lachnospiraceae bacterium
TCTTTTTGCTCGTACTACTTTTGACTTACACGATATTTTTTATCCATATTATGACCTTACCTTTCGTTTTTCCGTATTTTTCTCATTATATTTTTATTATAACGAGAAAAAAAGGCTTTTACAATAGACTTTGGTGAAAAAATTTGATAAAATGGAATAAAAAGTTTAACCGAGTGACACCTTTTGACACTATAGAGACAGAAGCTTCTGAAAAAGCTGTGAAAAAGGAGGGATCTGATCTTGAAAAGACAGGAGATCGACGAAAAAATCAAAGAAATCTCAAAAACAATTTTTTCTTTTTGCTTGGCACGCACAAAAAAGCGCGAAGATGCGGAAGACTTGGCGCAGGACATTCTCGTAGAGATCATGAAAAGTGCCGAAAATATTCGTAGTGACGCTGCATTTTACGGTTTTATGTGGTCGGTGGCAGGTAACGTTTATAAAAGTTGGTATCGAAAAAAATCAAAAAGCAACGAATGTGAACTGGACGAAGTGATGGAAAAAACACTTCCCGATGAAGCAAATGACTTTGCAATCCTTTTTGAAGAAGAAAGCGATCTTTTTCTGCTTCGCCGCGAGCTTTCTCTGCTCTCGAAAAAATACCGCGACGCAACGATACTTTATTATATCGAAAATAAATCCTGTGAAGAGATCGCATCGCTGCTTTCCATCAGCGAAAGCATGGTAAAATATCTGCTTTTCAAATCCCGAAAAATATTGAAAGAAGGTTTCACAATGGAACGCAAACTCGGAAAACTCAGCTACAATCCCAAAACTTTAAGTCCCATGTATAGCGGTACGGGGCCAAACCGTTTTTATGATTTTATGAATAAAAAAATTCGTCAGAATATCGTTCTCGCATGTTATAACGATCTGCTTACCCCTGAGCAGATCAGCCTTGAAACGGGTATTCCTCTTCCCTATCTCGACGAGGAGATCGACGCGCTTGCGGAAAAAGATATCCTTATAAAAGAAGGCGCGCGTTATCAGACGGATATCGTTGTGATCACCGCGCAGTGCGAAGAGGAAATCCGAAGAAACGTCATAAAAACACATGAGCTTCTTGCGAAGAAAATGGAATCGTTTCTTGAAAAAACGATGGCAGATTATCGCACGCTCGGCTTTATCGGTGCCGATTTTTCAGAAAACACCTGCCGTTGGCAGCTTCTCACACTGCTTGTACGTGCGATTTTTGCCATGAGCCAGTGGCGCTTTGAAAAGCCCAAGACCGCTTGGGGTGATCATGCTCACATCTGGTGCAAGGAAAACAACGAGGTGTCTCCTGCCTTTGCTTATTCGGGCATGAGCGGAAAAGACGGCGACGTGCTGCTCTTTCTTGACTATCTCCAAAACCCGAAAGGCGACCACCATGATTTTTACGGTAACGAGCGCTACACCAATATCCTCCTCGATATTGCCAAAACTAGCGATAAGCTTTTCAGCGAATATGATCTGGAAGCAATCGCAGAAATGATCAAAAAAGGATACGTGCAAAAGAAAGGCGATAAATTTTCCGTCACACTTCCCGTTTACAGCAAAGCTATTTACGAAAAAATCATGAAAATCGCAAAGGATTTTGCAAAAAATGAAATTCTCCCTTTGGTGGAAGAATGCAATGCCAAAGCAGAAAAAGTTTTGCAGAGCCACACACCTCGTCACCTGTACACGCATCTTTCCGCAATTGCGGCGCATACCTGCACGTCTGACGCTGTAGGAACACCCGTAAAACTTCTCGTGGAAAAGGGCGTGCTCTCCACCAGCTATCACCCGCTGGAGATGCCGACAACATTCATCGTTCTCAAGGATTAAATAAAAACGGACAGAGGATCCTCTGTCCGTTTTTCAAGTATTTTTAATGTTTCTTCGCGGCGATCTCGTTTGCCCATCGCACGCAATCGCGTGTCCAATCATTCACAGCAGGATAATATTTGCTCACAACGTCGTTGCAAAGCGAAGCGCCGTGCTTACCTTCGGGATAAATGTGCATCTCAAAGGGGATATTATGATCAGCAAGCTCCTTGGAAAAAACGAGCGCATGGCGCACGGAAACGGTTTCGTCCGTCGCGGTATGCCAAATAAACGCAGGAACGGTTTTTTCCGAAACACGGCAATCGGGAGAAACCGCGCGTTCCGCTTGGGGATCGTGGTTATCGCCGAGAATCTTTGCAAAGGAGCTTTTATGTCCATGAACGGCGATGGAAGTCACTGCATAAGAAAGGATCATACCGGTCGGGCGGTTATATCCTTTTTCCATGCCAAGTGCCGCTTCGATCTCATCGTTGTCCCACATCGTGCCAAGTGATGCCGCAAGATGTCCACCGGCAGAAAAACCGATGACAAAGATATTCTCTGGATCCACATGGAGCATCTCCGCATTGTCACGGATATATTTCATCGCGGCAGAGGCATCGAGCAAAGGCGTTGGCCAAAGCGGACTGCCTGTGGAAAGGGTTGTATATTCCAAAACAAAAGCATTAAATCCTGCCGCAAGGAAATGGTGCGCGATCGGCTCGGATTCGATAGCGGCGCAGCCCACGTAGCCGCCGCCCGGAAAGATCAAGATTGCTTTTCGTTTTTCATTGAACGGGAGCGATTTATGCGCGCCTGCGACATAAGTTGTCAAAGTGATATTCGGTCTGTCCGCAAAAAAAGTGACCACTTCTGTTGTGTGAGGTGTAAACATCGTTTTTTCTCCTTTTTATATGTATAAATAAACTGCTTGCCAAAGCTTTTCTTTGTATTTATCGCCATAGAGCGCAACGTGACCGAGCCACTGATTGATCTTCCAAAGTGCGGCACGTTCAGAAAAACCATCTTCCTTGGGAAAAGCTTCCTCATAAGCATCAAAGAAATGCGCAGAAACAGGAAAGAAAAAGTCCACCGTCATAAGATCAATTTCACGGTTTCCGTAGTAAAGACTGCAATCAACGAGCACCGGCTCTTTTCCGTCGAAAAGCAGATTTCCAAGCCAAGGATCACCGTGAAGAAGCGAAAAACTTTTCAGTTCCGGAGAGATTTCAGGAAGTTTTGCAGCAAGTTTTTCGATCACCGCGCATTCTTCCGCATTCATCTTCCCGGCATCAACTGCCATTTGCAAGGTATCCAGCAAACGACATTCGCCATAAAACTCGTTCCATGTATTTTTCCATGTGTTATTTTGACGGAAAATGCCAAGATATGTTGGAAAATCAAAGCCACAAGGAGCAACGGCAATCACGCGCGGCGTTCTCACGGGACTATGCGTGCGGATATAATCAAGTCCTTTTGCTTCCTTGGCAAACTGCTCGGGGAAAAACGACTTTGTACCAAGCTTTACAAAAACACAAAAAGGCGTTTTGCATCACCGAGCGGTAAATCGGATCCAACAAACGGTTCATATTTTTATCCTCCTCGGTTCTTTTCTTTTTATAAAAACAGTATAAGAAAAAAATCATGAAAAGTCAAGTTTTTCAGCGTAAAAATGGTTGACAAGGCCGCCTTTTTGTGCTAAAACTAAAATAGATTCTATGAAAGGAAGTGATGACTATGTTTTCAGCATACGAACTTCAAGAAAAATTAAAGTCGCTCTTGGAAGCCTCCTCCTATAAAGAGCTGAAGGCCGCCTTGATCGAGGAAAATCCCGTGGATCTTGCGGAAGCCTTTGAAGGGCTTTCCAAGCAGGAGATCTCCCTTTGCTTCCGTTTTCTGCCCAAGGAAAACGCCGCTGAGGTCTTCGTGGAAATGGATAGCGACAAGCAGGAAAGCCTCATCGAAAGCTTTAACGATTCCCGTCTGAGAGAAATTTTAAGTGAGCTTTACGCCGATGATGCGGCAGATCTCGTGGAAGAAATGCCTGCAGGCGTAGTATCCAGAATTTTGAAACACACCGATGCCGAAATGCGAGAAGCGATCAATGAGATTCTGCTCTACCCCAAAAACAGCGTCGGCAGCATGATGACAACAGAATACGTCAGCCTCAACAAAACGATGACCGTCGCAGAAGCATTCGCAAAGATCCGCCGTGTCGGTGTCGATAAAGAAACCGTTTACACCTGTTACGTCACCGAAAATCGCAAGCTCATCGGCATTATCACCGTAAAGGATCTTCTCTTAGCAAAAGATACAGACATCATCTCAGATCTGATGGAAGAAGATTGCATTTCCGTCATGACGAGCGATGATAAAGCTGAAGCCGCCGCCAAGATCAGCAAATATGGTTTTCTTGCACTGCCCGTTCTTGATGCGGAAGAACGCATCGTCGGCATCATCACCGTCGATGACGCGATGGACGTTCTCGAAAATGAAGCCAGCGAAGATATCGCACAGATGGCGGCGATCCTTCCCTCTGAAAAGCCGTATCTCAAAACGAGTGCTGTTCGCCTCTGGCTTTCGCGCGTGCCGTGGCTTCTGTTGCTCATGCTTTCTGCCACCATCACTTCCAAGATTATTTCTTCTTATGAAGCTGCACTTGCCGCCTGCACGATCCTCACTGCATTTATCCCCATGCTGATGGGTACGGGCGGTAATGCAGGCAGTCAGGCTTCCGTTACGGTGATCCGCGGACTTTCTCTCGATGAGATCCATCTTCGCGATACGTTCCGTGTTATTTGGAAAGAGTTTCGCGTTTCCGTTCTTTGCGGCATTACGCTGATGCCGATCGCTTTTCTCAAAGTGATGTATTTAGACGGACTTTTCTGTGAAGAAGGCGGCGTACGCATCGCACTTGTGATTTCGGCAACGCTTTTCTTCATCGTTGTATTGGCAAAACTCGTTGGCTGTCTTTTGCCCCTCATTGTAAAAGCAGTAAAGCTTGATCCCGCTGTTGTTGCCAATCCTTTTATCACAACGATCGTAGATGCCTTGGCGCTTATCGTCTATTTTGCTTTGGCTTCCCGTCTGATTCCGGCGTTGATGGGTGCATGAAACTCGGCTTTTGAAAGGATATTGCTATGAACTACTGGACACAAAACGAGAAAAACGTCTATGTCGCCGCGCACAGAGGCGCGTCGACGACCTACCCCGAAAACACGATGGAAGCATTCCGCGCGGCAATCGAAATGGGTGTCGATCAGATCGAAACTGACGTGCGCATCACAAAAGATGGCGAACTCGTTCTCATTCATGACGAAACCGTCAATCGCACCACAAACGGCGAAGGAAAAGTTCGTGATATGACACTCGCAGAGCTTAAAATACTTGATGCCGGCATCAAAAAAGATGAAAAATTCGCAGGCGCTAAAATCCCTACGCTACGTGAACTCATGGAACTCGTAAAAGATCACCCCACCATGACACTTGATATTGAGCTCAAGGAATATCCCACCGAAGGATATGAAGCGATCGCATTTTCCGTTTGCGACCGTATTTTGGAAATCCTTGAAGAATACGGCTACACCGATCGCTGTGTCATCAATTCCTTTAGCGGAAAGCTCAATGAATACGTTTTCACAAAATACGGTGGCCGCTACAAACAGCACGTATTCTTCCCGCAAAAGCATCTCGGCATATGTGAGATTGATCCCTATTCTTACGCATACTGTGCTTGTATGTTTGGCCCCGATGCGGGAATGTCCGCAAAAGCAGATTTTGAATATCTGAAAAACCGCGGTGTTCGCACATGGGCAGGCGCTTCCGTCTGTGACGAGCGAACCGTGGATATCGCCGTTGACCACGGCGCAGAACTTATCACCTGCAACAATCCCGACGTGATTCTCAATCTTTTGAGAAAAAAAGGATTGCATCAATAATCAAATCAAAAGAACACCGCAGAAAAATCTGCGGTGTTTTTGTTATCAAAATATCCCCGGAATTACTTTCGCAATGCCAATACCTAAAATAAAGGAAGTCGCATTTGCCACAAGTGCATACAAAACGGCTTTGCCTCGCTTTTTTTCTGTAGAAAGCTTTGGTATCATCAAAGCATACACAATAGCCTCCAGCACGAAAATGATCAATTCTAAGAAAATATAGTATGCAATAAACGCCCATTGCCCCGATGTGAAATTCACAACATTCAAGATCACATTCAAAATCACCTGAGTTGTCGCATTGACTCCGATCAGCATGAACAACAACTTCTTACCGCGATAGCAGAACAAAAGTGCGATGCCAATTTCCAATGCGACAGTCAACACGATACGTGCGATAAGGGAGATCATCTCCCAAGTATAATCATAAGACTTGGAAACAGAAAGTGTTTCCGCTTCAAAATTCACGGAAAAATAGGAATCAAATGCGTATCTTTCGTGAATATCTGTCACAGCAAAGCTGTTACTTTCGGGAAAATAGAACAGAATTTTGAAGGTATGCGGCGGATAATAACCCCAAACGTACTCCTCATTCCCTATGCATTTTTGGAATTGCTGAAGAAAATAAAAACCGTCGGCATCTTCATATTCCACAAATTTTTTCCAAACGTCATAGCCGTCATCGCCCTCTTCATAGTGGGCGTTTTTACCGTCATAAGCGGAAGCAGGCCCTGTGGAAGAATACGCGGAAAGAAGCGTGACGTAATAAAGTCTATTCTCAAGTCCTGTGATATTCACACGAACAGAGGACTTCGGTCCCATATCCGCATGGATTGGAAACATAAAAAGCGAAAAAATCATCGCCGTCAGTAAAAGCCATATACAAAGTTTATTTCGTTTCATTCTTTTCCCCTCCTAAAATTTTTGAAAAAGCTTCCACAACCGCCAAAGTACAGATCAAAGTCGCGGTGATCAATCCACCTATGATGGTATAGCTATCAAATAGGAATCCTACGAAAGAAAGCATCACGGTTATCCCCAACAAAACCGCAACCGCATGCAAAAGCTTTTTCGCATTCTTTAAGACAGCAAGTATCGAAAGCATCGCTGCAATCACGGTCATAACCGATGTTAAAAGCGGTGAAAAATTGCCATAGCCGTACGGAACAAGACTGAAATACGGCGCATAAGTAATATAATAAGGGATTCCCTCCTCCGGCGCTGCCGCAAAGTGCATTTCCACGCCACGCGGCAAACACATCAGCAAAATTGCTGCACCGAAAAGAAGTATCAATAAGATAATGAAAATCTTTTTCATGAAAATCTCCTTTCATTCCTTCGTCAAAAGATCTTCGAGCGTTCTGAAGATCAGATCCTCGTCGGTATCACTTCTGACCGTGACCAGATACAGCTTTTCCTCCACAAGAAGCTGCGCTGTCACGTAAAATTGATATTCCGTGTCATCTTGATAGTACAAATAAATTTCTTCTCCGCAGATCTCCACCGTCTGCATACGGTCTGACGAAATATAAATGTGAGGTGCAGACGTATACGCTGTAATCAAAACTTCACTCTCGCCGTCCATGAGCGTATATTCATAAACGTAGCTTTGTGCTTTACCCTGAACATAGTGGCAAAACATTTCATACGTGATCTCGTCACTGTCAAAAGAAAGATTGCAGAGCAGTGAATCCTTGCCCACAGCACGAAGAAATTCCTCATACGTTTCAAAAAAAACATTATAAATTGGATCAGGCGGCGCCGCCGCACTGCACCCCAGCGCCCCGTTTTTCACTGGAATCAAAACAAGACTCGTCAAAAGGAGCAACGACGCCGCTGAAACTGCCCATTTTTTGATGATACGCGGTCGTTCGGAATATCGTTCACTTTCCTCCAAATACCGCTCATCGACTTCACCGATCAAAGAAAGTAGATCAAATTCATTCATGAAAGGATCCCCTCCTTTTCCAAAAGCGCTTTCAGCTTGACACGTGTTCGGGATAATATCACATACACGTTATGTTCACGCATAGCGTATTTTTTTGCGATATCCTTTGTGCTTTCCAAATAAAAATATCTGCGCAGAAAAACACAGCGCTCTCTTTGCGGAAGCATTTCGAGAAAAACAGAAAGACATTCTGAAAGTTTTTTCGCGGATAGCGCAGTTTCGATGTTTTCTTCCGATGGCATACATTCCGCAAGCTCTGAAAAAACAAGTTCACCTTCTCCGCCGCCACGTTTTTCCGCATTGCGCTTTTTATAAGCATCTAAGGAAAGATTGCGCGTGATCTTTGCTAAAAAAAATTTCAATTTCAAAGGTCTTTCGGGCGGTATACTTTGCCATGTTTTCATATAAGCATCATTCAAACATTCTTCAGAGTCGGATATGTTTTTTAAAATACCGTGTGCAATCGAAAAACAATAGGCACCGTATTTTCGGTCAGTTTCACGGATCGCGTTTTCATTTCTTTCAAAATAAAGAGAAATAATCTTTTCATCTTCCATTTCGTTTTCAGCCCCCTTTTACCTTTATAGACGACAAAAACAGAAATTTCTCTCAAAAATTTTCCAAAAAATATTTATTTTTCTTATTTAGAGTATACCATAAAAAGAAAAGAAAGGCAACCCCTTCTTGACAAATAAGCGCTTTACTGCTATACTATCTTAACAAATTAGTATTTTCTAACCAAAAAAGAAAGGATTTTTACCATGACAAAAATCACCATGAACGTAGAAGGCATGATGTGCGGCCATTGCGAAGCACACATGAATGATGCGATCCGCAACGTTTTCCCCACCGCGAAAGTCACCTCCTCCCACACAAAAAAAGAAACCGTTATCATCACCAAAGACGTGATCACCGATGAAAAACTCGGGGAGATCGTTAAGAGCGTTGGTTATACACTCCTTGACATCAAACGCGAACCTTACGAGAAAAAAGGTATTTTCGCAAAGCTTATCAAATAAAATAATAAAAATGTTGGAAACCCTCCAAAAAGATGTTGCAATCCGTTGCATTATGTGTTATAATGATAATGGAATATTTTGCACACAAAGGAGGGTTTTTCTATGAAAAAATTTTTCGAAAAAAATATCATTTTGTGTTTGATTGCCGCAGGAATGATTTTTATCGCGGTCTTTTCCTTTTTTCCGAGAAAGCCCGTTTCCCTTCTCCTGCAAAATAAAGCTGTGGTTGCCGATGACAGTGGCACTGCCCTCACACTCTCGCTCATCAAACCGTTTGTCGGAGATTCACAAAACAGAGAAATTCTCCTTACGAACGAAGAATATGATGATCTTTTAGAAGAGCTCGGTGATATCCGTATACGCAGAAAGCTCTTTAAGAAAAAATCTTTCTCCGATCAACACGTGATTGATATTTATATGAGAAAAACCGAAAGAAACGAAACGTTTTACGGCATCGGAACATATTATTTAAGCGATAACGTGCTTTCCATCGAAGGAAAACAATATAAGTGTTACGGCGACGATCTCAAAGAAGATATCCTCGAAATTTTAGCAAAGCAACAACAGTAATGCCAAAGAAGGAGGCGGCACATGAAAAAACGATATATCAGTATATTTCTTATCATCATCACGGTTGCCGTGCTCTTGACTTATCATCTGTATCCGCGTGACTTAAAAAGTATCGTCCTCGAAGATCGTGCGATCGTTGACAGCGTGAAGGTCTACGCTTTCGATACGGAAACCGAAGAAGCAAAGATGATCGATCTGATCGACGGCAAGCTCGCCTCTTTTCTTTCCCTGCTGAACAACACCGATGCACACCTCAAGATCGCGAAAAAAGAATATTTCCATTCCACAAAATATTATCGTATCTTTGTTCACGAAGCGGGTGTCGGCACAAGAAGCAAACTTTGCGATATTGAATTTTATTATCAAGAAAATATCATTACCGTCAATGGCGTGCAGTACGCCATCAACGATCCCAGGTTTCCCGAATATTTGGAAATTTTATTTGAGCATTGAACATAAAGCAAATAAAAACTCGGAAGCGCATGCGCTTCCGAGTTTTTTATCATCACCAGTTTACATAATTTTTTCTTCCAAAACTTTGAAATAAGCAATTTCTTTTTTTAGATTTTCTTCGAGCAAGGGAAGAGCGTTTTCGTTATAAAACGGCATGAAAACGGCAGGACCGTCAAAGCCAATCTTTTTTAATTCCGAGAGGACCTGCGGATAATCGGAAATTCCCTCGTGAAGCGGCACAAATTTGCGCACGAATTGCTTACCACCCGCGATATCGGGATCCGGGCGTTCGAAAAACCGAGCATCTTTAATGCTGAGTGCGCTGATATATTCACCAAGAAGTGGGATCTGGTAATTAAAAAGCTCAAATCCTTCCTGTTGTGCATTATTACCGGGGTCAAGCTTGGTTCCAATGTAGGTAGGGTCCAGATCTTTGATTGCAAAATATGCGCTTGTGGCGTTGTGCGGATACATCATGCCGTGGATTTGCACGATTGCTTGGATTCCGACTTTTTCTGCAGTTTTTGCAACGTTTTCAAGATGATATTTTGTGAAATCCGCAAGCTCACGCGGCGAAAGTCCACTTCTGCGCTTATGTAGGTGAGCAAGACGAAACTGCGTGATACCGGCATCTGCAAGCTTATAAAGAAGCTTTTCTTCGGTTTCGATCGTATTCATAGCTACGTCGGTCTGCGCATAGCGCACTTCCATGCCATATGTTTCTGCGGTTTTGATAAAGCGAGGAAGCTCCGTGTCAATGTTATCCAAACTGATATGATGTCCTTCACGAATCAAAAGTGTAGGTCCATCAAAACCAAGCTCGGCGCATTTTTCCATCAGCGCGTCCATGGAAAGTGAAGCGAAAAATTTTGGAAAAAGATAATGTTTCATAAAAATATCCTTATTTATTTAATTTTGTTGAACTTATAGCTTTATTATAGTGTATTTTGCCGAAAAAAGCAAGAGGACACGCTCATCTCTTGCGTTTTTTCCATTTATTTGTTATAATAACCTTGCAATCGATGTTTTTATAAGACTCGATACACATATTACTCCACTTCGCAAGAAAAAATATCTTATGAATTTTTTCAGCGAAATTTCAGCAAGGAGTGATATTCTTAAGACAACATCAACAGAAAAAAGGAGTTGAATTTGTGGATATTTTTCATGTACTTACGATGATCGGCGGACTTTCACTGTTTCTTTTCGGCATGAACGTCATGGGCGAGGCGCTAGAGCGTCGGGCAGGTGAACGCCTTTGCACGCTTCTCGGCAAACTGACGACAGGAAAGATCGCAGGACTTCTTACGGGTATCGGTGTGACTGCCGTTATTCAAAGTTCTTCTGCCACCACCGTCATGGTTGTCGGCTTTGTAAACTCCGGACTTATGAATCTGGGACAAGCCATCAACGTTATTATGGGTGCTAACGTCGGTACGACTGTTACTGCATGGATCTTGAGCCTTGGCGGTATTGAGAGCGATACGTTCTTTTTGCAGCTTTTGAAGCCTTCGTCCTTCACCCCTGTTCTGGCGCTGATCGGTGTGATCCTTTTCGTATTCTGCAAAGGAAGCAAGAAAAAAGATACGGGCATGATCTTACTTGGTTTTGCCACGCTGATGTTCGGCATGGAAACGATGTCGGATTCCGTTTCGGGACTCGCTGAAGTTCCTGCGTTCAGAGAAATCTTCCTCATGTTCCAAAATCCCATTCTTGGCGTTCTGGCGGGTGCTATTCTTACGGCGATCATTCAATCCAGCTCTGCATCTGTCGGTATTTTGCAGGCATTTGCTGCAACAGGACAAATTGCATTCGGTGCAGCGATCCCGATCATCATGGGTCAGAATATCGGTACTTGTATCACTGCGATCCTTTCCGCTATCGGTGCGAACAGAAACGCAAAACGTGCGGCACTCGTGCATCTTTCCTTTAACGTTGTCGGTACTGCAATTTGGCTGATCGTTTTTTGCATTGTAAAAGCGATTTTTGCCCCGGCGCTTTTGGAAAGCGCGGCAACACCTTTTAATATCGCTGTTGCACACTCTGTTTTTAACGTGCTTTGTACGTTTCTCCTTCTTCCTATGTCTAAACTTCTTGAAAAACTCGTTTGTCTGCTCGTTCCCGATGCGAAAGAAAAGGAAAGCAGTTCTGAGCTTGATGAACGTCTTTTGACAACACCTGCCGTTGCATTGGAGCGCAGCCATGCGTATACTGCTGACATGGCAAAAACAGCATTTGATTGCGTAAAATCGGCAATAAAAATGCTTTATGCTTACGATGCGCAAGTGGCGGCGCACGTTCGCGAAAGTGAAAAACAGAATGACCACTATGAAGATATCATTGGTGATTACCTTGTAAAACTCAGCTCCCGTCAGCTTGGTGAAGCAGACAGCGCGGAAGCGGCAAAGCTTTTGCGTGCCATCGGTGACTTGGAAAGAATCTCTGACTACGGTGTTTATATTCTTCGTTCCGCGGAAGAACTTCGTGACAAAGAAATGAATTTTTCAGATTCGGCAATGAAGGAGCTTTCCGTTTTGACCGCTTCTGTCGAAGAATCTCTTGACCTTGCATGGAAGGCATTCTTCGAAAATGATGTGGAAGCGGCAGTGCGTGAAGACGCGCTGGAAGAAGTGATCGACCGCTTGAAAAAACGCATGCGTTCGCATCATATCCGTCGTTTGCAGGAAGGAAACTGCAGTATTGAAGCAGGCTTTGTTTGGTCAGATCTTTTAACGTCTTTGGAGCGTATTTCGGACCATTGCACAAATATCACTTCCTCTGTTTGGGAAATCGGCGGAAGCATCGGTTTCCACGAATCGCTTCGCGTTTTGAAAACGGATAGTGAACGTTTCCAAGAGATCTATGCGGAGTATGCTGATAAATACGTGTTGGAATCCTTGGGAACAGTTCATTCATAACGTGTGTACGCCACAGTTAATCATGAAAAACGGCACTTCTTTTGGAAGTGCCGTTTCTTATTGATCAACCGATCATGCCAAAAAGGATAAAGCCGATCGTATTGATCGCAAAATTTGCAAACATATGGACCAGCCACGAGGGATAGATGCTCTCGCTTTTTTCGTTTAAAAAGTTAAAGATGCAACCACCGACAAAAAGCCCCGCGAGTGTCAAAGCGGATAGCCCGATATGAAACCACCCAGCGGTCATGCCGATGTGATACATCGAGAAAAACAAGGCGCTGAAGATATATGCAAAGGAGCGCGACGTATGCTTTTTCAAATTCAAAAAAGCAAATCCACGGAAGAAAAATTCCTCCAAAAGAGAATTGACAAAGGATATGTACAAAGCAACAAACACAAAATTATCTTTGTCAACGCCAGCACTCGCCGTAAGACTTTCCGTAATACCCGAAAAATCCACCACGCCACGCAGCAGAAAATATCCGCCTAAAATCACCGCAAAAACAGACACGCCGAGAACAAGCGACAGAAAAAAATCCTTTTTCTTCGGAACAAAAAGCTGTTTGAATGCAAAAAATTCATCGCGATTGACAGCGTAATAGATCAGCGGAAACAGCAAGAAAAGAAGGATCTTGACAAGTGATTTTTGAAAATAACCGGGACTCCATACGCTATCCGTCAACATCATCATCACGGAAGAAAAAAGAACGGTGATGATCAGATACCAAGCTTTTTGTTTGATTTTCATTTTTCACATGCCTCCGCTTTTTCCGCAAGCAATGAAAACAAAGAAAGAAATTCTTTTTCCACCACAGAAAAATCTTCAAAAGCGAACGTTGGAGCAGTATAAAGCACAGGTTCTTTTTCCACACAAAGGCGCTCACCCATACAAACGAGAAATTCGTGATACAAAAGCGTATCGTCCATTTCGCGCACCAAAGCTTCTTCCTCCATGCTCAAAGGTGTGGAGAAAAACTTTTGCATGATTGCATTTTGCAGAACGTGCTCGATCGTCAGATATTGCGGCAATTCTTTTTTCACAGGACGCGTAATATCGGAAAGATACGCTTCGCTGGCATCGTGCAAAAGGCACGCAAGAGAAACACGGGGGCTATAACCGCGCGCCATCGCTTCTTTGGCACATTCAATGCTGTGCTGAGCCACTGAATGAAAGTGCGGAAAATGGCCGTTGGCACGGCACAAAAGCGAAAGCGCATGCGAAATATCACGAATATCAATCGTTTCCACGTCGGGATCGACTGGATCAAACGTCTTTTTCGTATAAGTGGTGATGTGACTCATATCCGTATTCCCTCTTCTCTCATCGCTTTTTTCAAAGGTGCGATCTCATAAGACTTGTGCTGATAAGCGCGCATGCCTGCTCTTCTGCCGGCTTCCACGTTCACTTCCCTATCATCAATAAAGAAACATTCTTTGGGATCAAGCGCAAAAACCTCAAACATTTTTTCATAAATTTCAGCACTCGGCTTTGCCATACGATAAAAAGAAGAAACAAAATGCCCATCAAGCAACGTGAGCGGCTCATGGACGTCTTTATAAACGGGAAAACGAAGGCTGGCATTGGAAAGCAAATAGCAACGATAACCATTTTGCTTAAGTTCGCGGATCAGATCCGCCATACCTGCAATGGGAGGCATTCTTTCATGCCACGTTTCAAACATCGCTTTCGTCGGTGCGTGCAACCGTTCGGGAATTTCCAAAAACCATTTCGCAAGTGCTTCTTCATCGGTCATAAGTCCTGCATCTAATTGATCCCAATCACCTGAAAGCCAAATCGTCTTTTTTATCAAATCAAAATCCTTTTCATCGGAATAATAATCTGACATACAATTTTCAGGCGAATAATTGAGAAGCACGTTTCCCATATCAAAAATTATATTTTTGATTTCTTTTTCCATAACACAAACCTCTTTTTTGATATCACTTTAAGATTTATTTTAACACAAACGCCCCCATAGCGCAACCCCCTTTTGAAAAAATCTTCACGCTTGACTTTATCAGAAAAGCTGTGGTATACTGAAAAAAACAAAAAAAAGGAGCGCTTTATGAAAAACATGTTGGAACACGCAAAGTGGATCTGGTGCAAAAAAGAAGCCGGAGCCGATGAATATGGAGAATTTTATGCCGACTTTGTATACCAAAGTGGCGATCTTACCGTAAATATTTCTGCGGACAGCAATTATGCGCTTTATCTGAACGGCAAACTTGCCGCATTCGGGCAGTACGCCGATTTCCCTTATGATAAAATATATGATACCGTAGATCTCGCACCCTATGCCAAAAGCGGCAAAAATCATCTTGCCATCGTGGTTTGGTATTACGGTATCACCACGACTTCTGTTTATTACAAAGGAAATGCCGCACTTCTTTTTGAAGTTTTAAGCGGCGAAAACGTCCTTGCGAAAAGCGATGAAAATACACTTTCACGCATGAGTCCTGCTTATGAAAACCATAAAGAAAAGATCATCACAGGTCAACTGGGACTTTCTTTTTCCTATCTTGCCACAAAAGAAGATGGTTGGAAAATGGGAGCACTTTCTGGTTTTGAAAGAAGCACGCCCGTTTGCCAGACACTTCCCCTTAGAAAAAGGCCTTGTGAAAAACTGGTTTTGGAAGAACCCCGTCAAGGAAAAGAGATCAAACGCATCACCGATACCGACGTGATCTACGATCTTGGCACAAATGAGGTTGGCTTCCTTTCTCTTGATATCGAATCCGAAACAGAACAAAAGCTCGTTATTGCTTACGGAGAACATCTCGCTGACGGCGTTGTGCGTCAAAAGATCGGCAGTCGCGATTTTTCTGTGGAAGTGACCGTAAAAAAAGGAAAAACGCTCTACACCAATCCATTTCGCCGTTTAGGTTGCCGCTATCTTGAGGTCAAAGCGGAAAACCCATTCGTGCTTTCTAAAATCGCTATCGTTCCCACGATGTATCCTGTCATGGAACAAAAACGTCCCTCGCTCACCAAAGAAGAAACCGAAATTTATGATATCTGTGTGCGCACGCTTCGCCTTTGTATGCATGAGCATTATGAGGATTGCCCGTGGCGTGAACAAGCGCTTTATTGCATGGACAGCCGCAACCAAATGCTCCTCGGTTACTATGCTTTTAACGAACATCGTTTTCCGTGCGCAAATCTGGAGCTGATTTCAAAAGACGATCGAACTGACGGCTTACTTTCGATCTGCTATCCGATCACACAAGATCTTGTAATTCCCTCTTTCTCTTTGCATTATTTCACAGAATGTGCGGAATACCTCACATACTCGGGCGATAAAGAATTTTTGCGCGAGATCTATCCGAAGCTCCAACGCATTATGGAAACGTTTCTTTCCCGTCTGACTGAAGAACATATTATCTTCCCATTCGGCGAAGCGAAGGAGTTCCGTTTTGACAGCAAGATGACCTATTGGAATTTTTATGAATGGTGTCCCGGCCTGGACGGACTAAAAACAGATCTTTCAAAGCCGGACTTGATCCTCAACGCGCTTCTTTCCATCGCACTCGAAAACATGGCAAAAATCTCCGTTGCGATTGACAAAGAAGACGCATACACTGCCGTTCGCAACCGATTGAATAACGCCATTTATCAAACGTTTTATTCGGAAAAATCCGGCATTTTCCTAGATCGCCTTGGAGAAGATCGCGCCAGCAAGCTTGGCAACAGTCTTGCGATCCTTTGCGGTGCTGCCGATCATACTATGGCGAAAGCACTTTGTCAAAAGCTCACCGAAAAGCAAACGGATCTGACCCCCATCTCACTCAGCATGCAATGTTTCCTTTACGATGCGCTCTTAAAAGTCGATGCCGCGCTTTATAAAGATTTCATTCTTTCCGATATAGAAAAAAATTACCGTCCCATGGTCGAATACGGCACAGGAACGGTCTGGGAAACGGAAAAAGGAGAACTCGACTTTGGCAAAGCAGGCAGTCTTTGCCATGGCTGGAGCGCCATTCCGATTTATTATTATCATATTTTGAAAAACGATTAAAAATAGATATATGATGTAAAAACAAAAAAGTACGAGGAAATAATAAATTCTCGTACTTTTTTATGTCAAATCATTTTACAACAAGCTCACTGATACTGATAAAGCTTTGGGATCCGCCCGCCATACCGCGAACACGAATACCATCACAATCAATAGGTGTTGTCAATGTGAATACGTAAGTTTCATAAGAAGCGCCGAAATCGGCCATTGTATCGCTATTCGGATATGCAGGAGAAGCGGAAGTTTCTACCTTTGTCCAAACACCATCAATCAAAGCTTCAATCGAAATCGTGCCGTTCTTAAACCAACCGCCACCGGTAAAATGTCCGCCTTCGGTAAATTCAACGGTTGTCACTTTCTTGGTTTCTCTGAAAATATAACCGAAATATTCGTCACGATCACCGGTAGAACCATCGTAAGTATCATACTGTGTTGTGTTGCTCTTTCCGATCACACCGTCTGCCATCAAAGCAGGATTTCTGGAACCACTACCCGTAGGAGAGGTTTCGTCGATAACGATTGCCATGTAATCATTATCAAATTCCTGATAATTTGCAAAAGTATCATAAAGAGGAGTCAGTTCAGCAACACTGACAAAACCGTTAGCGCCATGCTTACCCACAATACGAACACCGTCACAAGCAATAGGTGTTTCAAAATTAAAGCGATATACATCATAAGAATCGCGGTGTACTGAACGGTTACCGATCGGATATTCAGAACCATGTCCAATTTCCGCTTTCACCCACTCGCCATTCACAAGAACTTCAATGGTAGGAGCTTCAGAGAACCAACCGCCTTTCGCGACGTTGGTGCCTTCTACAAATTTAAGACCTGTAATCACATAAGTGTTATCAAATTCCAATCCCGCATATACGTTACCGTCCGCAGATTGGAAATTAATATAAGGCTGATTTACACTAAGATAAGGCACTATACCATCATAGAGAACAGAGAGATCACTGCTGCCGCTATTGGAAGTCACAAAAGAACTACCGATTACTGTCGCACCGATATCTGTTTTTACCGTAATGTCAAATTCATTCTCATATTCAGAACCGTTTTCGCCAATCACCTTATATTTTACAGTATATTTACCTGTCTTTTCATATGCATAACATGCAACCATGTCATTAATAACATGACCATCACCCATATCCATGGTGAAAGATTTGATAGCTTCATCACCGGTGATGCCATAATAGAGTTTGACAACGCCGTCGCCGACATTACTTGCAACCACACCGATACCAAAGGTTTCCGGCCACTGTTCAAAAGGAACAGCTTCATAGGAAAGATTTGTTTTGAGTGTCCATACACCGTCTGCGCATGTCGCACCGTAAGCTTCCAGAACCTCTTTGGTAAGAGCGGTATTCAAATCCAAAACTTCGGTAAGTGTGTAATTTGTAGCAGAGAAAACATCTTCATAATTAAGTTCTGCTTTATAAATATCGGGAATATTAGAAGCACCGAGGTAGTTGCCGAGAATAGAAGCCGCGCTGGAGGGATTACAGTCGCTGTCCTGACCGCAACGGCAAGAAATCTCAACGGTTTTTGCAAAATCACCATTACCCCAAAGAAGGCCGATGATGATATAAGCCGCATTGATCTTGGCATCAATATTGTAGGAGTTGCCTGCACCTTCCGGACATCTGTCATCGCGGCCGCAAGCCTGCTCTACCTTGCCCCACGCAACTTCCCATGTATCGCCATTTTTGTAAGAAGCCATGACGATATCCATAATATTTCTGAACTTCGTGCCTTCCGGAATAACGGAAATGCCGGTTTCCACGAGTTCTTCGATGGAATCTGCAGTATAAGCCGCCGCGTGCATTGCGGTAACAAATACTCCGCCGTAAACACCGTCACCATAGTTCATAATATGGCCGATATCATAAGCACGCATAGCAGCTTCGTTGACAAGACCGGGATACATCTGACCAAGGAAATCACACTCGATCTGCCAGTCAATATCATCTGCGTGCGTATTTGCCGCATAGTGACCGGAGAAAGGATATTCCAAGCCGTTACGCAGATTGCTTCTGCCGGCTTCATTCGCATGCCATACGGAAAATCCGGAATGACGGAAGCTGTCAGCAAGACAAGATGCATCACAGAAAGCACCGTTTTCTTTCATCGCGTGAAGGAAAGGAATTTCAACGTATACATCGTCCTGACCAAACGCATTTTTCACCATCGAGCTTTTCCACGCAGGAAGAATATCTGCGGACATGATGGCACCTTTAACCTTAAATTCCGTGCTTGCTGCCCAAGAAACACCGACCATCTGACCGATCCAGCCGCCGAGCATCTTGTCGTAAAGTTCTTCTTCCGTAATGGTATCTTCACCGTATTTTGACGGATCGACAACGGGCAAGTAAGAAGTTGTTTCCGTTACCACGGTAGTTTCGGTTGTAGTTTCCGTAGCTTCGGTATCTGTGGTGGATTCTGTTGTTTGTGTAGTAGCCGCAGTTTCGGTGTCCGCAGTAGTCGTTGTTTCCACTGTCGCGGAAGCTTCCGTCGCTGTAGCTTCTGTCGTTGTACTTTCAAGCGTTGTTGCCGACGTAGAGCTTTCCGTTGTTTCCACAGGTGTGTTGCCACAGCCCGTGAGAAGCATCGTAGCCGCCAAAACACCGCAACAAACTTGCATCAAATGTTTTTTCATCGTATGTCCTTCCTTTCTTAATATAAAAACATTACTGCCACCATATTAACACAAATTTCACAAAAAAACAAGTCTTTTACTCTTATTTTTTATCATTTTGTCAAACAGTATGGGAAAACGCCTTGACAAAAAACTCGAATCGCGTTAAAATACAAACAGATTTTAATTTTAATACGGAGGTTTTATCACTATGAAAAAAATGATCGCATTGTTGCTTGCGCTTGCAATGATGACAATGGCAATTGCTTCTTGCGGTAACGGTGCCGAAGACACCACGACTGTCGCGACAACGACCGCAGCCACCACGACAGAAGCAACCTCGACCGAAAGCACAACAACAGAAGCAACACAAAACACCGAAACCACAACGGAAACCACTACACAAGAACAAACCACCGAAACCACAACGGAAGAAACCACCACGGAAGCCACCACCGTCCCCGTTGTGGAGATCGATCCCATCGAAGCATACAAAGATAATCTTGTTTTGCATCTTGACTTTGACGCTTGGGACAGCGCCACCGGTATCGTCAAAGACATGACAGGAAACGGTCACGATGCTACAGCAGTCGGCGGTGTTTCCACTGCTGAAAGCTACGACGGCTCGAGCGCCGCGCATTTCACCCAAAACGGCAATCATTTTGTTGTTAAAAATGATGATGCTTTGAATTTTAAATCGACCGATAGCTTCACGATCTCCTTCTGGTATTGCTATGATGAAAATACTTCTTTCTCCAGATGGCCTTGTGTGATCAATAAAGGTCTTACCTCCGATTCCACAGATTGCTACGCCGTTATGCTCGGCAATTCGGGCAAAAACAAAGGCATCAACTTCACCGTCAGCTCGACTCCCGTTCGCGGCGGTATCAACCTCAATGCTTCTCAAGATGTCACATTGAACCAATGGCATCATTTCGTTGCCGTTCAGGACGCAGATCAAGGCACAGTCGTCACATATGTTGACGGTATTCGCGGTGATTTTATCACAGCACCTTCGGACGTGACTACTGCTACCGACCTTTTCATCGGTGCAATGAACGAAAAACAGCGTCAATATCTTGGTAAACTCGATGATCTTATGATCTATAACTGTGCTTTGGAAGCATCCGTTATTCAAGATTACAAAGTCGAAGAAGAAAAACTTCTTCTTGATCTCGATTTTGCAGATCAGCCTGACGGCGTGCTCGGCGAAGGCGCAATCCTTACTTATGACGATGCAGAACCCAACGGTTTCTATGCAAGCGAAGGCTTTACCCTTTCTATCCGCTTCAAACGCGGCGAGGGCTCTGCCGCAGGCACGATCATTCAAAAAGTCGCAGGAAATGCCAGCTACGGCTTCTCTCTTGACGAGCAAAATCGTTTGATCATGAACGTAGGAAATCTGAAATACTATGCTGATGCGGCGATCGACACCGAATGGCATCATGCAGTCATGATTCAGAACCCTGAAAGCATGACACTTCTTTTCTACCTTGACGGCGTTATTCAGGGTTCAACGAAGCCCTATAATCAAACTGTTACATCTATTTCTCATGATTTGAACGGCAACGGCGCAATTCAAGTAAATTCTGCTAACGTAAAATGCTCGATCGATGACGTAAAACTTTATAATTACGCCGTTAACGAAGCTGTGATCTTGAACGGTTACAAGACCGTTGACGCAATGGGCCGTGAAATTTACAATTTTGAAGACAGCGTTACCGGTGAAACGATGGATCTTCCCTACCGTGTATACTATCCTTCCGATTACGATGCGGCAAGCGATAAGACCTATCCGATCCTTTTCTTCCTCCACGGTCATGGCGAAACCGGCATTGACAATACTCAGAACCTCCGTGTAAACGGCGGCGAAAATAAACTGATCAACGACCTGATCGCAAAAGACAGCGTTATCATCGTTGCACCGCAAGCACTTTGTGATGACGGCGGCAACCGTGAATGGTTTGACTCCAGTGCACACACATGGAATCAAGGTTCCCGTGCCGCACTTCCCGAAACACCCACGCTCTCCATGCGCGCGGCAATGGCGCTTCTTGATAGCTATCTCGCAAGCGGAAAAGTCGACACCAAGCGCGTCTATGCAGGTGGTATTTCCATGGGCGGCTACGGTACTTGGGAGCTCATCACTCGCAAATCCGACGTATTCGCAGCAGCAGTTCCTCTCTGCGGCGCAGGTATTCCCACTGAAGCCTCCAAACTTGTGAATATCGCGATCTGGGCATTCCACGGCACAGCAGACACCACCGTTCCTCCGAGCGGCACCAGCGATATGGAAGCCGCGATCAAAGCGGCAGGCGGCACGAAGATCACTGCCACTTACCTTAGCGGTGTCGGCCATAGCTGTTGGGACGCGGCTTATGCCACCTCCACCCTTGTAGATTGGTTGCTCTCTCAGTCAAAATAAAAAGCGGCGTGTCGCCGCGGTCAGTTGCTCGCCCACCTTATCATTTTCATCACCTGCAAACACAGCAACACGGTGAGGTCAATTTTGAGCAATTTCCTATGATATAAAAAATTCTTTAATAAAAAACGGACAGCATGCTGTCCGTTTTTTTATGTTAAAAATCATCTTCCGGGAAGTCGTCGTTTTTCATTTCCATCAATCGCACCATCGCGAAAAGACCTGGTTGGATTGCAGGATAAGTCAACGCATCGGGGATCTCTTCAAAGAAAGAAATCTCTCCGATTTCCGATTCGTCGGAAAGCTCACCCAAAAGTTTCACGTTCGCTTTGCACAAAAGACCGTATGAATCCGTATGATCTTTTGTCACACGATAAACGCAAATGCTTTCCAGGTCAAAAGAAACAGCGCCGGTTTCCTCGATCAGTTCCCTTTTTGCCGTTTGCAAAATATCTTCACCAGCTTCGCGATGTCCGCCCGGAATCTCCCACGTATCGCGCGCTTTATGGCGGCAAAAGATCCATTGACCATCATATTTTGCCGCAATAACCGCAAATATCAGCTTCTCGTCCGCGATTTTGTCAAGCGCATGAAAATCCACGTCGATCATCATCTTATCTTTTTTCTGCGCTTGATATTCAGACATGGCGGTCCTCCGTGTTTTCCATTTTATCCAGCACTTTTTTATAAGGCATGAGCATACCTTCCGTCATCTTATTGCCCATTTTTGCTTTGATCTTCGGTGAGGAGAGCAAAGCGCCGACAAGATACATTTTCAGCATCATGCCGCGTTTTTTCTGGGGAAAATCATATTGTCCGTGCGCTTTATAAAATTTATGATCCGCTTTCATCATGCCTTGCATCAACCAGATCAGATCTCGGAAGATCTTCATGCCGCCCACGCCGTAAAAATTCTGCGGAGGAACGTATTTCTTTTCCAAAGCATAAGAAAGTGTTTTCGCGAGCTTATCGATCTCGCCGTTCGGATCCTTTTCGTCAGTCGCGACACCGGCAAGGAAATTTCCGCCAACCTGCGCACGTCCTTCCACGATCATTTGCAAGTTAAATTCTTTGCTGTATGCACCGCTGATGAGATATCCCATCGGCATACCCATAGTCACCGTGCGATGTCCGTTGCAAAACTGTCTGTCATCATAAAGCTTAAACGATGCACCCATGGAATGATCTTTGATCGTAAAGGCATAAACGATCGCTTCCGCTGTTTGCAGATCATCACGAAGGAAACCGTCAAATCCGTCTTTATAAATACATTTTCCCGAAACTGCGCAGTTAAAACAACCAAGACAGCCACCCTTGAACGGATATTCACGAATATTGACAATTCTTGTTTTTCGTGGCAACACCGCCGAAAAACGGTCGATCATTCCTTGAAGCTGTGCATCGTCTTTTTCTGCATTGGTGATGATAACGACGTCACCCGTTTTTTCTTCCTCCGTCGCCGCAAGGGGTGAAACTGCCATCGGAATAAAAGGTGCTTCCGCTTCAGGCATGCTCTCATAAGCGTCTGCTTGCATGCTCCAAAGAACATAATCCCAAAAATCGCGCGCTTCTTTTTGCCCTTTTTCCGTCAGAAGATCGTCCATATCCGCCGAAAGACCACGAATATATTTCATTCCGAGATCCATGCAGTTATCTTGGATATAACGATGTGCTGTGACGTCATAGAAATGCTTTGAGGTTGTGAGCTGGCTTGCAAATTTTCCTTTCAAAGAAAGCGAAGATCCTTTGAGAAGCTCTATAAAACGATGAAGCTGATACGGTGCGATAAACGTATAGACGGGATAAGAGAACAAGATCAGATCCGCTTTCTGAATCATTTCCACCGCAGGAGAAAAATCTTTTTCCAAAGCTTTGATCTTTTGACCTGCGTGAAGCACTTCAAACTGATGCTCGGGGTATCGTTTTTCAAGATAAAAAACCGTTTGCAAAGTAATACTGTTCCGTCCTTTCGGACTGCCGTTGATAACCAAAATATTCATAAACGATAATCCTTTCTAAAACTGATTCTTCATAATATTATTATAGCAGAAAAAACGCACTTTTTCTTAAAAACAGTGAAAAAACTTTATATATTTTTTACGCAATCTTGACATTTTTTTGCCCACATGTTAAAATAGTTGCGGTCGCAATCGTTGCACCCGCAACAAAATAAGAAAAAGGAGAAAAAATATGTCTACGCTCATGCGAAAGATCAACATCATCAGCCGATGCGAAAGCATCTATCGCACGGATAAGCTGAAAGAATCCAAGATCTGCGCTTGTCACCACAGCTATATCTTAGCGATCTGCCATCATCCCGGCTTGACGCAGGATCAGCTTGCCAAACACCTTTGCGTTAATAAAAGCGGTGTTACACGCAGTCTTTCTCATCTGGAAGAAAACGGCTATGTGGAGCGGCGTCCCGATCAAAACGATAAACGTGCGCTTTGCGTATATCCCACGCAGAAAATGCTCGACATTTTCCCGGAAGTAAAGAGAATCACAGCAGAATGGAATGAATATCTCGTCGATGGTATCGATGAAAAGGACATCGCGCTATTTCGCAGTATTCTTGAAAAGCTTGCTGAGCGCTCACAAATTTATATTTCCGAAAAGGAGGAAAGCGAAAAATGAAACTCATTTTGCGGTATTTGAAACCGTTTTACGGCAGAATGTCCGTGGGGCTTGCCATCAAGGTCGCGGGCACGCTCGTGGAACTGATGCTGCCGTACATACTCAGCCATATTTTGAAGACCGTCGTGGAAACGCAAAGCATTCCGCAGATCATCAAATGGGGCAGCCTGATGATCCTCTGTGCAGGACTTGCCTGTCTTTTCAATATCGTTGCCAACCGAATGGCGGCGAAAGTTTCCCGAAACTTTTCCGAAAAATTGCGCCATGATCTTTTTGCGCAAACACTTCGCCTTTCCGCCTCACAAACAGATAAATTCACGATTCCTTCTTTGGAATCCCGTATCACCACCGACACCTATAACCTTCACAACTTCGTCGGCATGATGCAACGAATGGGCGTGCGCGCGCCGATCCTGCTGATCGGCGGCATCGCCATCACCCTTTTCATGGACGCTTATCTTGCTTTGGCAATGATCGCTATTTTGCCGTTTATCTTCGTAACCGTCTTTTTCATCTCCCGAAAAGGTGTGCCGCTTTACGCAAAAGTGCAAACGTCGGTAGATAAAATGATCCGTGTCGTTCGCGAAGATACCCAGGGTATCCGCGTGATCAAAGCACTTTCCAAGACCGACTACGAGCACCGCCGTTATGACAAAGTCAACCGCGCGCTTTCCGATGAAGAAAAGCACGTTGGCACGATCATGAGCTCTGTCAACCCGATCATGACGCTCTTGATGAACACAGGTATCATCATGGTTGTTGCGCTCAGCGCTTCCCGTGTGGCAAACCATCAATCCGACCCTGAAACGGTGATCGCGTTCATGCAGTATTTCACACAGATCTCCATGGCGATGATGTCCGTGACCAGAATCTTTACCATGTATACCAAGAGTGCGGCTTCTGCAAAACGAATCGCGGAAATCATCGACGCTCCGGAAGAAATCCAAATCAAGAGTGAACAAGAATATCCCGCGATTCAGACAAAAAACCATATCGAATTTGAAAACGTAACCTTCTCTTACAAAGGCAAACACCCAAATCTTCAAAATATCAGCTTTGCGCTTCCGCGCGGTGGCTCTCTCGGTATCATCGGCGCGACGGGTAGCGGTAAATCCACCCTGATCCGTTTGCTCATGCGTTTTTATGACGTTAATGAAGGTGCGGTTCGTATCAATGGTCGCGATATCCGAACGATTGAAAAGGAAGAACTTTATACCATGTTCGGTATTTCCATGCAGCATGACTTCCTCTACAACGACACTGTAAAGGAAAATATCGACCTCGGCCGTAAGCTTCCTAAGGAAGATATCGTTGCAGCGGCAAAGATCGCGCAGGCACACGATTTTATTTGTGCATTCCCCGAAGGCTATCATCACATACTTTCTCAGAAAGCAACCAATATTTCCGGCGGTCAGAAGCAACGTCTTTTGATCTCACGTGCTATCGCCGCAAAACCGGAAATTTTGATCCTTGACGACAGTTCTTCTGCGTTGGACTATAAAACAGACGCAAATCTCAGACGCGCGCTGAAAGAAAACCTTTCCGGTACAACGGTCATCACCGTTGCACAGCGTGTCAGCTCCGTCAAAGACTCCGATCTTATCCTTGTTTTGGACGAGGGCAAAATCATTGGCGCAGGTAAACATGATGCACTCATGGAAACCTGTCCCGAATACCGTGAAATCAGTGAATCGCAGATGGGAGGTGCCATCGTTGAATAGAGGATTTCGTGATCCCAGAATGAATGATAATCCGAATAAACACGGAGAAAATCAAAAGCTTGACCGAAAGACCACGGGAAAAATTTTCCGCCGCCTTGTCGGTTACGTATTAAAAGAATGGCCGCTTTTCTTATGTGCCATTCTTCTGACATTGCTCTCCAATCAGCTATCTTTGATGGGTCCCCGTTATTCGGGTAACGCCATCGATGCGATTACTGATGCAAACGGCATCAACTTCCCTGTTGTATGGGAAAATATCATTAAAATGCTGATCTGCTATGCGGCTTCTGCCGTGATGGCATATCTCTTGGCAGTGCTGATGATCCGCTTCAGCCAACGCATCGTTTACCGTATGCGCAAACAGCTTTTCACAAAGCTCACTTCTCTGCCCGTCAGCTATTTTGATACGCATGCCACAGGCGATATCCTCAGCCGTATCTCCTATGACATCGACACTGTAAATGCTTCTCTTTCCCACGACCTCGTGCAAGTTATGACAAGCCTTTACACCGTTATCGGTTCTCTTATCTTCATGTGGCAGATCTCGAAGCCGATGATCCTCGTCTTTGTGATCACCGTTCCTGCTTCCATTCTTTTCACAAAATATCGCTCGAAAAAAGTTCGTCCTCTTTTCTCCAAGCGTTCCCGTAAGCTCGGTGAGCTGAACGGCTATGCGGAAGAAATGATCTCCGGCTGCAGAACGATCCAGAGCTATCATCGTGAAAAAGAGATCGGCAGAAGATTTGACGAAAGAAACAAAGATGCTATGGACGCTTACTACAATGCGGAATACTATGGCGCCACCCTCGGTCCTTCCGTAAACTTTATCAATAATCTTTCCATTTCTCTTGTCATGATCCTCGGCGGCATTCTTTATATGTACTCGCAAAACGGCAATTTCACGACCGTTCTTCCCGACGGTACACTTGAATATTCCATGTTTTTTATCACCCTTGGCGGTGTATCCCAGTTCGTGCAGTATTCCCGTAAATTCGCAGGTCCCATCAATGAATTCGCTAACATTTTGCATGAATTCCAGTCTGCATTTTCTGCAGCAGAACGTGTATTCCGCGTTCTTGATGAAGAACCCGAATGCAAGGACAAGCCCGATGCGATCGCACTTTCTGAAGTTTCCGGTGACGTGAAATTTGAAGACGTTGTTTTCGGCTATACTCCCGAAAAAACGATCCTTCACGGTGTTTCCGTTCATGCCAAACCCGGCAAGACTATCGCCATCGTCGGCCCCACGGGTGCCGGCAAAACGACGATCATCAACCTGCTCATGCGTTTCTATGACGTTAACGATGGCAAGATTTTCGTGGAAAATACCGAGATCCGCGATATTAAACGCAATTCTCTGCGCCGCGCTTACACGATGGTGCTTCAGGATACATGGCTTTTCCACGGCACGATTTACGATAATATCGTCTACGGTAAAGAAAATGCCACTATGGAAGAAGTCAAAGCAGCCGCAAAAGCCGCACGCATTGACTCTTATATTGAGCATTTGCCCGATGGTTACGACACGATTCTTTCCGATGAAGGCATCAATATCTCTAAAGGTCAGCGTCAGCTGATCACCATCGCACGTGCGATGCTCTCTGATTCCCCGATGCTGATCCTGGACGAAGCAACCTCGAACGTTGACTCGCGCACAGAGATCAAAATTCAGGAAGCCATGAATGAACTGATGGCAGGACGCACTTGCTTTGTCATCGCGCATCGTCTTTCCACCATTCAAAACGCAGATCTCATTCTCGTTTTGCAAAATGGTAAGATCACCGAGCAAGGCAACCATGATGAGCTGATGAAGCAGGGCGGCTTCTACAGCACGCTTTATAACTCGCAGTTCACTTGATTTTAGTAGAAAGTCAAAACACCACCGAACTTTTTCGGTGGTGTTTCTTTATGTACAGTATCTAAGAAAGCTGCTGAACGCAACGCTTCGTTTAGATGACATCATTTTTCGTCGCTTCCATTGTAGCCGTTTTTATGATATAATGAAAATACAATAAGAAAGATCATATCGGGAGGTAATCACGATGGCAACCACCATGGGACAAATTATCAAAAAACTGCGTAAAAGTCGCGGTTTCACACAGGAAGAGCTGGCTTTGCGCATCGGCGTTACATATCAAGCTATCTCCAAATGGGAAAACGGCTCGGGAATGCCCGATATTTCGCTAATCGTTCCGCTCGCATCGGTATTTGACGTTAGTACTGACGTACTTTTTGGGGTAGACCGAACAGCGGAACAAGAAGAAGCACGCAAAATCATTGCAACAGCGAATGATATCCAAGAATACGGCAAGCTTGATACATATTTGAATGCATATGACATTTTAATCGATGGATTGAAGAAATATCCAAACAATCTCATGCTCATGAATCATTGCTTGCAACTAGGCGTTTCGCTCGTAATGCCCGAAAACGGGTGGCTTTACGCAGAGGCTCGCGCTGAAAAAATCACCACCGAAACGATTCGACAAGCAAATTGGATCATTGCCAATTCCAAGAATATCACGGATATTTTAAGTGCGCGCCAATGTTTGATTTTTTTGTATAGCAAGAATAAAAAATTCGAACTCGCAACGTTGGAAGCCCGCAAATTTCCTGTCCGTACGGATTTCACGCTTTATTCCAACATGGCAAGAATCAATGAATCTATGGGCAATTACGAGCGTGCTGCAACGTGTTTATGCAGCGACATTGATTATTCACTGCAAGCCTTCGAAGACAATATCGCGCGACTGGGGATCGCCTATTACAACAGCAAAAAATATACCGAAGCGATCGACGTATACGAAACGTTTTTCGCGATCATGAAAGCGATCTTCAAAGAAGATCCCCCGCCGCGATACCATGACTTTGACTCCGGAGATTGCTATTTACTCCTTGCCAAAGCATATCTTGCCATTGACAGAAAAGACAAAGCCATGGAAGCAATAGAAAAATCCATGACGTACTATTTGCAATTCATGGAAAGTAAGACCGACGAGGATCCTTATCAAATCGCAATAAAATCGCCGCTTCTCAAAAAGACGGAACTCCGCCATTTCATTCGCAAAGACACTGTAAAAAAGAAGCTTCTTGAAAAACTCGCCGATAAGGATATCCAAAAGCTAAGTCGGGAAAAGCGTTTTTCAGAACTACTCTGCATCGTCAACACCCTATCGGAGTAATTGCTTTTACTTTTCACAAATGAATGTAGCCATCTCGAAACCGAGATAGCTACATTCATTTTTATGCAAATTTTATGGAATCTTGATTAAACTTTATATTTTTCAAACGCTTTATAAAACGCAAGAAGTCTATCCATCTTACCGATGCTCCATGCGTATTTGCCAAACTGTGTGCGAACCTTTCGGATTCCCGCTTGAACGGTTTTATCCACCCAAGCTTCGATCTCTTCATCGGTCATATTGGTGATATGATAAGCATAAAGAAGCCAGTCAAAAGGAATATCCGTGTTTTCCTTCACGTTTTCGATCGTCAGCGCATCGGCAACAGACGGCTGATAGTGACCAAGCTTTACTTCCTTCAAATACTGCAGCTGTGCCGGAACTGTGTTTTCGCAATGCACCGTACGCTTACCATTCGGAACCGTCGTGCCTTCAAAATAACGATTCCAATACGGTGTTACAAATTCCTGCCACATCGTCGGCGGAACAAGGCTCGCAAAATCATCCGCAAGCCAAACGCCATAGGTATCAAGCTCGGGACGGCCGTGAAAACGGTTAATAAATTTTTTGAAATCAATGATACTGTTTGTCATCAAAGTCAAAAATTCATGCACCTTTTCGTGTTCGTCATAAAGATCACAGAAGAAATCCTGACCGCGCATCAAAACGGCAGAAGTGATGACACCTTCATATCCAAAACCTGTTGCAAGCGGAATTTTTGTTCCGGGAAATGCTTTTTCGATCTCGGTGTTCATCATCACGTAATGCTGAAACATTTCGTTATCGCTGAAATCCTGTCCCTGCTTTTCTTTCAGAATTTCAATCGCTTCGTCGATATCATCAGCAAAAGCAGATACATTCGGCTCGCCATTTTCAGGCATACGCAACGGCGCGCCAAGGCAAACGAGATGACCATAGGAAAGCGGTGCCGCAGTGGGCGTTCTCGGAGAAAGAAGTTCACCGAAACATTCAGCAATTTTTGCATTGGCAATCTTCCACGCTTCAATGCATTTTGCACTGTCCATATATAATTCACGCTCTGTGATCCCGCCAAGATAAGGGATCACATCGTGATAGATCTCCACAAGCGGATAGATTTCTTTTCCTTGATAAGCATACATAGCAAGTTCCTCACTTTATCATGTCAGGCAATTTTTCAGCCTTCATCGTTAAGCCTATTATATCAAGACGATGCCAAAAAGTCAATCACCAAACAGCAAATCTTATCGCGGTTTTATCCACTTTTCTCCCGTCGCACGGTTAACAAGACGCTTGAGATAAGAGCCTTCCGTCACGATCTCCCCTGCCAAAATATCTGCCTCGGTGATCTTCGCCATCAAGATCTCGCGTTCGTCATAACGGTTGAAATCATAAGTCACATAAATATTACCTGCATCGTCTTCCGTAAGATCAGGGTATGTCACAGCCGTGCGTTCATCTAAAAGAAGGAAGCCTTTGCATAATATATTTTGGCAAAATGAAGAAATAAGAATTTCTCAAAATAAGACCGGAAAAGAACTATCTCTTCCTTTATTACCTATTGTTGGAAATGCACTTGCTGACTACATTTTAAATGAGAGGCCAAAAACATGTAGTAATCATTTATTTGTTCGCGCCATAGAGCCTTTCTCCCAATTATCAATGACGGGACTTACCAATATCATTAAAAGAAGCGCCAAAGGTGCACATATCGAAACTTGTTATCAAAGACCAACAGGAATAAAAAGTTTCAGAAGAAGTGTTGGATTAAATTTATTAGAACAAAATACTTCTGCGAACTTGATTCGTGAGATTCTTGGGCACCAATCAGAAAATGCAATTAGATCATATCTTGCAATCGATATTAATCATTTGAAAAAATGTGGATTTTCACTTTTAGGAATTGAAGTAAAGCGAAAGGAGCTATTTCAGCGGAACAACACGCACCTTTTCACGTTTGACATCTTCAAAGTTTTCACTCACGGCGCTTCACTCTCCTTGTCTTCTTCACTCGCTCTCTGTCACGCTCGGCAATTGGAACAACGTCGCTGCCATAGATATAGATGGCAATCGCATAGCAGATGAGGCGGAACGGTTCAAATTCGACCACTTCATCGTTGGAAAGATCGGAAATGCTTGCGTGAGAACAGCCGTATTCAAAGTCGCTTGCAGCGCTGAAATAGATATACTCGTCGATGGTAAGACCGTCCAAGTACACCTCCGCATAGCTCACACCGTCATGACTTAACGCTTGTCTCACACGTTTCCAAAGATCTTCACTCGCGGATAACAAAAAAAGCTGTGCGATAAAAGAAGATTCATATCTCCTTGTTAAAGCACAGCCTTCATAGAAACGCATACGATGTTTGGAATCGAGGAAACAAGAGCGCATTTCCCTCGCTCGTTCCGTTGCCAGACGCAGACGGAAATGAAAAATGGAATCTCCGATATTCACAATGCAATCGCCCAGCACTTCGGAGAACGTACAAGATCGCGCTTTTACCCGATCACGCATACAGCAGCAACGCTTCAAAGCACATTTGCCCTGATAGCAGTACGCGCAATTCCGGCATCGGCACACATGATATTTGTACGGAAAGCTTTTGGATTCGCAAGTTTTTTCCTCTGCCGCGCGAATCAAATCGGCAAAGGAAAGTTCGTCTTTTGGGGATTCGATATACATGATACCCTCCTATAATTAAATTTTGGCAACAAAAAAAGCCGACCTCATTTCCACTAAAATTGTGAACTGCCCCAAATTGTGCAGACAGTACAAAAAACGACCCATAGATAGAAAATA
>CAYXQF010000012.1:0-31284 GCA_964466625.1 uncultured Lachnospiraceae bacterium
AAAAACTTTAGAGTCGAAAAAAGCGGAGAAATCTCTCGAAATCTCCGCTTTTCTCTTGTTTTCGTGCCTGCATCTAAATCAGACACTTATCTTGGCTGGGATAGTTGGACTCGAACCAACGAAATGCAAGAGTCAAAGTCTTGTGCCTTAACCGACTTGGCTATATCCCATTATTGATTTGTGCAAATTATTATAACATGATTTTGTGGCTGTTGTCAATACAAAAGTGTAAAAAAGATAGAAAATTGCCCTTGAGGTCGATGATTTGGTTCGACCTCAAGGGGTGGCTTTGTTGTTAATTACATTTGGAAAACGTATAGAGGAGTACAGCGGCATCGGCACGTGTGACGGGTGCTGTGCGGTCTTCATTTGCCACAAGTCCTACAGATGCGAGCATGGCATAACCGTCATCGGAGATTTCATCTTCGGTTTCCACGCAGGCGGCAACGGCATCGGAAAAGGAAAGAGAACGTCCCGTGGCGATGCGGGCAAGAATGGTAGACGCTTGCGCGGAGGTGATAGGTGCGTTGGGCTCAAAGATCCTGCCGTTTTCCGTTTCAATGCCGACAACAAGACCAAGATTTTCTGCTGTTGTGATATAACGGTTTTGATAATCGGTGAAATTTTCAGCATCAGTAAAAGAAGATCTTCTCGGCGCAAGCAAAGAAACTTCCATATCACACATTTGCATTGCCATGATCAGAAAATCTGCACGGGAAACGGTCTTTTCGGGATAGAAAAAGGCTTCGCCGCCGATCTTTTCGCCCACGAGGATCTCTTTTTCTGCGAGTGACACCGCGGAAAGCTGTGCGTCATTGCCTTTCATGTCGGTATAAAGAATACCGCTTTTGTTTTCTGAGGTTGTGATGGAAACGGTGGCAGGCTCGGAGCGATTGCCATAGCAATCCACGGCAACAAAGGTAAAGCTGTCAGTGCCGGCACTGCCAAGGCTTGCCGTATAACGAAATTCCCCTTTTTCCGCATTTAAAAGGGTAAGATTTCCTTTTTTCGGGGAATCCACAATGAAATAGGTGAGCGTGTCACCGTCGGGATCTTCAGCGCTAAGAGAAGAGAAAACGGGAACGGATTCCTTTGCTTCCAAGGAAGCCGCATTTGCCATCGGCTTGCCGTTGAGACTTTCAAGCATACAAACGGTGCAAACGAAATCATTTTCATAAGCATCGCCGTATGGTTTAAAGGTGAAGCTTGCCGTTTTACCTGCTTCGGTAGGGATAAAACGGAGAGCGGCAATTGCTTCATACGAGATGAATTGTCCCACGGTGACGTCCGTGGAGCCGAGCTTCAAGATGCCGTCGTTTTCGCTTGGCAAAGAGGAGATCTCCACGCCAACGTAAGAAGCATTGCCAAGTGCTTCTTCAAAATCCTCTGCGGTGAAAGAAACGGTGTTTTTGCCTACACCGGTTTTGATGATCTGCACGTCTTCCTGCAAAACGGAAATGGCAGGAGAGAGAAGTCCGCCGGCATAAACGTTCATGCCGATACATAAGAAAAGACAAAAAAGAAGTCCGAGAAAACAGATTTTTTTCATAAAAATTATGAACCTTCCTTTCATATCATCGGAAAAGATCCGCATCATAAAGCCATGCTTTAGCAATCTTTGCCGATTTTGATAAGAGTATTTTGTCCGAGGGGATATTTTCTTATGCAAAAACTTGACAGAAATGCAGAAAAAAGATAAAATATAAGATAGAATAAAATTGATCTTTAGTAAGGATCGAAAGGAGTTATTTATGTTTTTATTCGCAATTGGTATTTTGGCATTGGCAGTCGCTATCGGTGCTGTTATCTACGTTTTGAAAAATTGCAAGCAGGGTACTTATCCTAAAAAGAGAAGCGCCGGTCTTGCGATCGCGGTAGCTTGTGTCTTGTTGGCGGTGGTTTGCATTTCTTCGGATTGCATCACGTCGATCCCCACCGGTCATACGGGTATCGTGACGACGTTCGGTCACGTTGAGGATTATACATATGAAGCAGGTCTTCACGTGAAGATGCCTTGGCAGCAGGTTATCAAAATGGATAACCGTATCCAGAAAAAGATCGTGGAGATGAAATGCTTCTCCAGTGATATTCAAGAGGTTGATGCGGTCTACACCATCAACTATCAGATCGAAAAATCCAATGCGCAGACGATCTATCGCACCATCGGTCAGGACTATTATGACACCATCATTTTGCCTCGTATTCAGGAATCTGTTAAGAGCGTGATCGCAAAATATAATGCGGAAAGCCTCATTTCCAGCCGTGAAAATCTTTCCAATGAGATCCTTCGGAATCTTGTCGGCAAATTGCAGGTATATAACATCGAAGTCATCGACGCTTCCATTGAAAACCTTGACTTCTCTGATACATATACCAACGCGGTAGAAGCAAAGCAGGTTGCAGAACAGAATAAACTCAAAGCGCAGATCGAACAGGAACAGGCGATCCTCGAAGCAGAAGCTGCGGCAGAACGTGCTTTGATCGAAGCAAAAGCAGAAGCAGAACGCGCTATCATCGAAGCGGAAGCGAAAGCAGAAGCACAGAAGAAGGAAGCGGACGCAAAAGCTTATGCAGGTGAAAAAGAAGCAGAAGCAAACGTGAAGATCGCGGCAAGCCTTTCCGAAGATCTTATCCAGTACAAGACTGTGGAACAGTGGAACGGCGAGCTTCCCACCTATGTGGGCGGCGAAGGCACGCTTCCGATCCTTGATTTGACGGGCGGCAGCGCTGCGACAAATGAATAAGCTACTTGAAAAAAAGCAAACGGACGGGAAAAATTTTTCCCGTCCGCGCCGAATCTTGATTTCGGCGATGGCGGTGCTTCTTTTGATTGCGGTCGTCCTTTTGGGACGCTTTATCTTGGAGCCGCCTTATATTTATTCGACAAAAACGAGAACGCTCCTCTATCACCTCGTGATGGACGAGCCGTATAGCCCGTACTCCTATCTTTTCGTTAGAGAAGCGGACTTTGAAGCACAGCTTGCGGCGATCAAAGAATCGGGGATCCCTACCTATTTTGCGGACGAGCCCGAAAAAGCAGGCGGCAAGCCTTGCCTCGTGCTCACCTTTGACGATGGTTATGAAGATAACTACACGACAGCTTTTCCGCTCCTTTCGCAGTATGAGATCAAAGCCACCGTCTTTCTGATCGCGGATATGATCGGCACGGAAGGGCATCTTTCCGAGGAGCAGATTCGTGAAATGGCAAAGAGTGGGCTTATTCGCTTTGGCAGTCATACGCTTTCTCACCCGAAGCTCACGGAGCTTGATGAGGAATCGCTGGTCAGAGAGCTTGTGCTTTCCAAGGAAAGAATTGAAGAAGTTACGGGTGAGCGTGTGGAAGCGCTTGCGTATCCCAATGGACTTTATAACGAAACGGTGGAAAAAGCGGCAAAAAAAGCGGGATATCGCTATTGCTACACCACCGACGTGCCGCAGAAATCCTATTATCCGAACACGCGCTTGCCGCGTGACTACGTTTCCAGAGATATGACAGCGGCGGATCTTGCGGTTCTTTTCCCACAATAAATATAATAATAAGGAGAGATTTTTATGGAACAGATGATGCTTCCGAAAACGATTTATACAGGTAAATGGCATGGCGGTCATATTCAAGGCATCGCCGTGGATAAAAATCGCCAATATATGTATTGCTCTTTCACGACAGAATTCGTAAAGCTCGATATGCAAGGTAATGTGATCGGTTCGGTCAAGGGTTTTACGGGGCATCTCGGTTGCATGGCGTATAACGCGGAAAACGGCAAGGTTTACGCTTCTCTCGAATATAAAAACGATGCCATCGGACGCAGTATTCTCAATAAGCTCGGTATTGAAAACGATATCCAAAATGCTTTTTACGTTGCGATCTTTGACGTGGACAAGATCGATCATCTTGACATGGATTTTACTGAAAATGACGTGATGAAAACGGTTTGGCTGCGTGAAGCGACAGAGGATTATCTTGCTGCATGGGAAGAAGACGGCAAACGTGTGGAGCATCGCCATGGTGCTTCGGGCATTGACGGGATTACCTTTGCGCCTGCGTTTGAGGGCGAGGGTATGCGTCTTCTTGTGGCGTATGGCATTTACGGCGACGTGGCGCGCGAAGACAATGATTATCAGGTGCTTCTTTCTTACCGTCCCGAAGCGCTCGTACCGTATGAGGACGTGCTTTCCGCCGACCATATCCACACGAGCGGTCCTGAAAAGGCAGATGAAAAATATTTTGTCTTCACGGGGAACACCAACTGGGGCGTGCAAAACGCGGAATACGATCCCGAAACGGGCAATATCTTTCTTGCTGTTTATCCCGGTAAAAAAGAAAAATATCCGAATTTCAAAATGTTCGCGATCGACGGCAAAAAAACACCTCGCACAGAGAAGCTTCTCGGCTACAAAAATGGGGAGATCGGCAAAGTTCTTTCTCTTGCCGAAACACCGAACGGGGCAAACGGCATCTACGGTTCCTATTTCCGCTACGGTGCGACGGGCATGATCGCGCTTGGCGGTGGACTTTTCTACTTCTCCGAGGATCATAACGGTGACGGTTATTGGGATTCGGAAATTTGCCTGTATCGCTACACGGGCGAAGGTCGTCTTTTTGAAAAGCTTTGACGGTAAATAACGAAACATAAAGGAGGGCGCATGGAAGAACTTAAAAAAATCGTTGCGAAAAATATAACTGCCTTGCGCACAGCAAAGGGTATGACACAGCTTGAGCTTGGCGCTGAGATCAGCTACTCCGATAAAGCGATCTCCAAATGGGAAAGAGGCGAATCCATTCCCGATGCATTCGTGCTTTTGAAGCTCAGTCGCATTTTTGGTTGTACGGTGGACTATCTGCTCACCGAGCACGCTGAGGGCGAAAAGCCGAAAATCGAAAAGCCGCGCACCAATCACATCAGCCTTTCGCTGATCGCCATCATCGGCGTTTGGACGTTGGCGCTGCTTGTGTTCGTCATCTTGGTGCTGACGAAGATCGTTTATCCGATGATCTTCGCGTATGCGCTGATCGTTTCGCTGATCGTGCTTCTCGTTTTCAGTTGTATTTGGGGGAAGAGGCTTTATAACCTCATCATCATCTCCGCTCTGGTCTGGAGCATCATACTGACGGTGTATTTGCATTTCGTGATGTTTGCCTTAAATCCGTGGCAGATCGTCACGCTCGGTATTCCTGCCCAGCTCATCGTGGTCCTTTGCTTTCAGCTTCGCAGACGCAAAAAATCAAACTAAAATCACAAAATATGTATAAATAATGCAAAAAACGGCAACTCTACGATTCGTAGAGTTGTTTTTTTCGTTTTGTAGAGGAATTTTTACCTTATTCTACGCGCGGTGCGCGCGTATGTAGAGGGCGCGCACGTTTCGTAGGTTGCTTTTTGGGGTGTGCATGGGTATACTGAAACTGTAATTCAAAACAAAAACGCAGTGATGAAAGGAATTTTCAGTTATGGTTGCAAGTCAGACGAATATGAATAGTCATGAAAAAATTTCAAGATTGGGAAAGGTGCTCGCGAAGATCGTTCGCGTGCTGACGATCCCACCGCTTCTTGTGAGCGCACTCATGGTGTTGCTTTATGTGCAGGTCCCCGCGATGTTTCGCGGCATTGGCGATCTTTTTGCCGTGATCGCAGCACTTGCCATCGTTCCCACATTGGCGTATCCTCTCCAGCCCGTGATCCCGAAATTCCGCGGCACAGGCAGAAAAGGTCAGCGCACGCTTGCTTTTATCATGAGCTTTATCGGCTATACGGGTGGTTTTATCTTCTCCCTTGTCGCTGATATCACAGCAGAGCTTCGTATCGTTTTCGTGGTGTATTTCCTCTCCATGCTTGTGCTTGTGCTTTTCAACCGCTTCTCTGATTATCATGCCAGCGGCCATGCTTGTGGACTAATGGGTCCACCCCTTTTTGCGATGTATTATCTCGGTATGTCCTGGCTTTTGCCCTGTGTGCTTCTCGGTGTTGCTGTCGCTTGGTCTTCGCTTTATCTGAAACGCCACAACGCAAAGGAGCTTTTGCTCGGCGCGATGTGCTCCGCGCTTGCTTTCAGCGCTGTTGTCAGCATTTACGCATTCTTTTGATGATCGGATAAATATAAAAACAGCAGGGAATTTTCGGTTCCTTGCTGTTTTTTGTTTTGTGAGATTCATTATAGAAAAAAGAATTATTGACGATTTCCCATTTTAATGATATAATACCATTAACAGACATATTTGTCAAATTGGAATGGCAAACTTCGCAGCTTTTTGTGGAGTTTTATCAATAACCTGAGAAAGGAATCTCATGACTATGAAAAAACAGACACCTCTTTTGGAGCGCCGCCGCAGTGGTATTTTGATGCCTATCTTCTCGCTTCCCGCACCGCATGGCATCGGTACGTTCGGTAAATGCGCGTATGAATTTGTCGATTTTTTGGAAAAGGCAAAGCAAAGCTATTGGCAGATCTTGCCGCTTGGCCCCACGGGCTATGGAGATTCCCCTTATCAAGCGTATTCCACCTTTGCGGGCAATCCCTATTTCATTGATCTCCCTATGCTTTGTGAAGAAGGGTATCTCACCATTGCGGAATGTGCCGCAGAGGATTTTAGTGCCAATGCGGAAAAAATTGATTACGGCAAGCTTTATAACAGCCGTTTTCCGCTTTTGCGCCGTGCGCTTCCTCGCTTCCTTGAAAATACACCTGCGGATTTTGAAGCTTTTTGCAAGAAAAACGCATTTTGGCTCCATGATTATGCCCTTTATATGGCACTCAAAAATGAAAATGGCGGCAAGCCCTTCGTAGAGTGGGATATGCCGATCCGTTTGCGCAAGAAAAAAGCATTGAAAGAAGCTGAAGAACGCTTGGCAGACGAAACGATCTTCTGGAAGATGATCCAATATTTCTTTTTCAAGCAGTGGTCTGCGCTGAAAGCGTATGCCAATAAAAAAGGTGTTTCCATTATCGGTGACTTGCCGATCTACGTTTCGCCCGATAGCTCTGACGTCTGGTCGGCGCCCTCGCAGTTTGAGCTTGATGAAGAAGGCAGAATGATCCGTGTAGCAGGTTGTCCGCCGGACGCTTTCACCGCAGACGGCCAGCTTTGGGGCAATCCGCTTTACCGTTGGGACGTGATGAAAGGGGACGGCTATGCTTGGTGGTGCCGCCGTATGAAAGCCGCATCTCAGCTT
Organism: uncultured Lachnospiraceae bacterium; assembly: GCA_964466625.1. Classification (GTDB taxonomy): domain Bacteria; phylum Bacillota; class Clostridia; order Oscillospirales; family CAG-272; genus QALR01. Next base: position 7,170 of record CAYXQF010000012.1, read on the forward strand.
TATGACGTGGTGCGTCTGGATCATTTCCGTGGCTTTGCCGGCTATTATACCATTGAAGCCGGTCGCAAAAATGCAAGAAAAGGCAAGTGGGAAGATGGTCCCGGCATGGATCTTTTCCGCACGATGCAAAAAAAGCTCGGTGATATCGACATCATCGCAGAAGACCTCGGCTTCCTGACACCCGACGTTTATCAGTTGCTTCATGACAGCGGTTATCCGGGTATGAAAGTATTGCAGTTTGCGTTCGGCGATCCGAAAAACGAAAGTGAATATCTCCCTCATACCTATCCGAAAAACTGCGTGGCATACGTTGGCACGCATGACAACGAAACCGTGATCGGCTGGCTGAAAAATGCAAACCCCGTGACGAAAAAACAGGCAACGGATTATCTGCGCCTGAACGAAAAAGAAGGTCTTAACTGGGGTGCGATGCGCGCGGCACTCGCATCTCCTGCGAATACCGTTATTTTGCAGATGCAGGATCTTCTCGGTCTTGGCAACGAAGCGCGTATCAATGAGCCTTCCACCCTCGGTAAAAACTGGACTTGGCGTGTGAAAAAAGAATGTATCAACGATTGGCTTGCTAATCTCATTCGCTTGAATACAGAACTTTATTTCCGCGATGCCAAAACGGAAAAAGCAAAGAAAAAATAAATAAAAATTCCCGACAGATATCCTGTCGGGAATTTTTATATTACTTGCCGTGTTTTTTATAAGCTTTAGCAAAAGGTGTGATGTCAGGTTCACCGTGGAGCGCGATATAATCCTCACCGAGATAGCAGGCAAAGGTGGAGATATCCGCAAAACCGAGCGAACGGTAATAATCAAAATCCGCAAAAATTACGGGTGCATCTGCTGTGAATGCTTTCGGCGGCTTTGTCCAGTTGGAGAAAAGGGAATTATCCAGCCAATAATCGAGAACTTTTGCGTTTTCTTTGCCGAAAAAGTCAATAAGCGCTTGCAGATGACGGTTTTGTGAATGATTTTTTTCGTCAGAAGCATCGGAAAGCGGCTTGTGGAAATCGCGGTCGATGGGCGCATATTCGAGGAAGATGCCATCAGCAGGACGAATCTTTTCGGGCGGCGTCAGCGTATCATAGTATGCAAGATAAGCAAGCGTTGCTTCGGGATCGTCTTTTTTCAGCTCTTCCAGAATGCGGTTCATGATGATGAGCTGCTGATCGGAAGCGGAATATTTTTCACATTCGGGACAATGACACCAGCAATCTTCTTTGGAATCGTCCATCCAGAAGAAATAGCGATGAGAAGAACGGTAAAGCTTTTTTGCGCTCTCTGCGGCACGTCTGGCAATGAAATCGAGTGCTTCTTTGCTGGAAACACAGCAGTTCATATCGGCATTACGCTTGCCTTCTTTGTCCACACGGAACCATTCGGGGTGGTTTTCAAATTCCTTTTTAGGGAGAAAATAGCGTGCGGCGTGCATTTCGTATTCAATGTTGAGTCCTTTTTCTGCCGCTTCATCAATGAGCGCGCGGTATTCTTCGGTTTCCAGCTTGTCAAGCATGGCTTTCATCGTAAGGGGGGAACGCCAACCGCCAACAGGGTGGAGCGCCAACGTGGGAATTCCGAGGGAAACGCAACGGTCGATCCATTTGCGGTCAAGCTCATCGGGGTGAATGAGCAGAGAAACGGTAAACTGATCTTGTGTTTTCATAGGATAAGATCCTTTCCAAAATATTCTTTGCTAACAGCATACCATAAAACGAAAAAAATGTAAATCCCAAGAAAACAAAAAACGGAAAGATTTTTCTCCTTCCGTTTTACGCTCGTTATGCTTTTTTTGCGTTTCTGATCTGTTCGTTGATTTCTTCGCAGATACGGTCGAGTGCGGCACTCTGTTCCGCGGGAATGCGAAGTGTTTTGCCGTCATTTGCGGTAATCGTAATATAAAAGAGTTTTTTCTTGTGGCTATCCGCAAACGTGTGTTCAAGAGATTCTACGGTGGCATTTGCAAGATCAGCGTAAACAAAATCCGAAACGGTTTCACTTACGCGGTCATCGGTGAGGGAAAAACTCTTTTGAGGAACAAAAATGCCTGCTTTGGTGAAAAGAATTGCTGACACGGTATAGGCATTGGAGCGATACTTGGCATCTGTTTTACTGCGACGTACAAGTATATTTTCTCCATCATAGGTAAAGGTGCCAAGCGTCGCAAGCTTTTTATTTTTCATCAGCATATGTGTGATGCCGATATTTTCCGCAGCATTTTTGGCATAATCGTTTGTCATGGAAGCAACCGCTTCATCGATATCCTTACCGCTGGAGCGCATGGAGCGCGGTACAAAGGCGAGAAGCGCACCGCCGATGGCAATGATGATTCCGACGGTGGTTTGATATGGAATAAACCATGCGTAGAAAAACTGCCCGAGTGCGAAAAGCACACCGCCGATGACCAAAATGACAAAACCAATATAAAAATGAGTGTCTTTGCTGTTGTAATACTTGAGATTTTTTAAGTAATCCATAATTTCCTCCTTGAAAAATATGTGAAAGTTTTTTGCACTTTTGTCATGACACTTATATAGTGTCGTTTTTGGTAAAAAGGTTTGATGTTTTTTGAAAATTTTAGAAAATTTTTTTGCGGCACCGAAATTCTTTCTTCTGATCTCATTTTACCAAAGAATTGGGAAAAAAGCAATAACGGATTATTTTAGTTCGGTCTACTTTTGGTTGAAAAAATGATTCCTGTCATTATACTCGTTTTATAGACAATTGTCGATAATGAGAGCATAAATTATCATAATATTGACGGGATTTTTTCCGAAAAATGAAAGAATGGTTATATTTATGATCTCTTACGAGCCTTTTTATCAAACCTTAAAGGAAAAGAATATTTCCACATACAAACTCATCAATCAATACGGCATCAGCCGAAGCCTTTTGGATAGGTTAAAGCATAATAAACCGATCAGCACAGTGACGCTTAACGATCTTTGTACGATCCTTGACTGTCGCGTAGAGGATATTTTGCTGTTTTCCCCCGATGGAAAATCATAAAAAAGACGAGGATATCCTCGTCTTTTTCACGGATTTGATATATTTTCCCCCATTGGGGATTCCCAAGGGACGAGTCCCTTGGGCGTGGTTCCCTGGAGCAGCGCTCCAAGCGAGGTTTGGGGCGGCGCCCCAAAATCATACCGTAATGACGCGTGCGCCGAAAGGTGTGAGTGCAAGCTTTACCATTTTGAAGCACTGGAGTCCGAAAGGAATGCCAATGATCGTCACGCAAAGAATAAGGCCAAGGACGAAAAAGGCAAGTGCCATCTCAATGCCGCCGAAGATGAGCCAGAAGATATTGATGATCGCTGACGCCGTTTTCCCCTCGTAGACGATATCCTTGCCGAAGGGCGCGAGGGAAAGGCTCGACATTTTGAAGCATTGCAATCCAACGGGAATGCCAATGAGTGTGACACACCAAATGAGCCCTACGATCAGCCACGCAAGCGAGAGCCAAAGACCGCAGAGAATGATCCAGAGAAGATTGCCGATAAATTTCATAAAATCAGTCCTTTCAAGTTGTGTCTTCAGAGAAACATGGGGTGGAAAGATAGCGCTCACCTGTGTCGGGGAGGAGAACGACGATCGTTTTTCCCGCGTTTTCAGGGCGATTTGCGATAAGCGTTGCCGCATGGAGCGCGGCACCGGAGGAAATGCCCACGAGCACGCCCTCTTTTCTTGCCATTTTGCGGCTTGCCGCCATGGCATCTTCACCCGAAACCGTGATGATCTCATCATAAATCTCGGTGTTCAGAATGTCGGGAATGAAGCCTGCGCCAATGCCCTGCAGAGGGTGAGGGCCTGCCTTGCCGCCCGAAAGCACGGGAGAGGTGCAAGGCTCCACGCCGATGATCTTTACTATCGGATTTTTTCCTTTTAAATATTCACCAACACCGGTCACCGTGCCGCCCGTGCCGATGCCGCACACGAAAATATCCACTTTCCCGTCTGTATCTTCAAAGATTTCGGGGCCTGTGGTCTTGTAGTGCGCCGCAGGGTTGGCAGGGTTTGTGAATTGCCCCACGATGAAAGAATTGGGGATTGCTTTTTGAAGCTCCTCTGCTTTTTCGATCGCGCCGCTCATGCCTTTTTCGCCATCGGTGAGTATCAGCTCCGCGCCGTACGCACGCATGAGAAGCTGACGCTCACGGGACATCGTTTCGGGCATCGTGATGATAAGGCGATAGCCTTTGGACGCCGCGATCGCCGCAAGACCGATGCCCGTATTGCCCGAAGTCGGCTCGATCATGGTGCTTTCTTTCGTGAGCTTGCCGTCTTTTTCCGCTTGCTCGATCATCTCGCGTGCCACGCGGTCTTTTGCCGAGCCTGCGGGGTTCATGGCTTCGAGCTTTGCTAAAAGCGTTACGTTCGGCGCTTCTTCTTTTCCGTAATTTTCAAGCGCGAGCAAGGGCGTTTTTCCCACAAGCTCCATGACGGAATGATAAATTTTCATGAAAAATCATCTCCTGAAAATAGGTTATTTCTGTACGTCATAAACCGAAAGGAGCTTCGGCATTTCGGAAAGAATATCCTCTGCCGTGCCGTTTATCAGAACGGAAACCTTGCCGTCTGTGATGTCAAAGAAATTGTCATCGGGTTCGGCACCTGTGTTTTCCCATTCGATCATGACGCTTTTTGTGAATTTTTTCGCCGTGATGTCAAGATAATACGCACCGTTTTCTTCGCGTACGGAGGCGGAGAGTTCGGGATCTTCAAAGTGATAGTCGCAAGGCTTGACATAGATCTTGCCATCGCGTTCGAGGACGATGCCGTCTTTTTCGAGCGTATATTCGAGGAAAAGCTCCTCTTTATTCTTTTCAAGCATTTCTGCGATCTCTGGGGGAAGTTCTACGTCAAAAGAGGTGAGGGCTGCCACTTCGACCTCCTGCTTGAACGCCATGAGAACTTCAAAAGCGTTGGTCTTCACCGCGACACGTACCGTGCCGACAAAGGGTGTGAGCGTTTCGTTGGAGATATTGACGATCTTTTTCTCACCGTCCTCATGCAAAGAGATGAGCGTGGGCGCGAAGAATTTTCTCGCGCGATGGTGAAGTGCTTTCCATCTGCCGAAATAGTCGACAGAAGCCCAAGAAACCGTGGGCCAGCAGTCGTTGAGCTGCCAATAGAGCGCGCCCATGCAGCGTCCGCGGAAGCGGCGGAAATGTTCCACACCGTAGCGGATCGCGTCTGCCTGCAAGATCTGCGAGAGATAGACGAAATGAGAGAAATCTTCGGGGATCTTGTAGTAGTCTTTTACATAGCTCATGATCTTCTCGTTGCCGCTGCGGCATTTCTGGTGCGAATGCATGACGTCGGAATCCAGCGCCATATCTTCGGGCAGAGCAAAGCTTTTCAGCGTTTTCATCATCGGGAAGGCTTCAAAGCCAAATTCGGAGCAATAGCGGAAATAATGCTTTCTGTATTCTTCAAAGGGAATACCGCCGTGCCAAACTGCCCAATAATGTACGTCGCCCACATTTTCGTTTTTCGGATCGTCAAAGCCGCCGTGTGACGAGGGAGATGCAGGCCAATAAAAGATATCAGGCGCATATTCGCGGCAGATCGTCGGAAGAATATTTTCATAAAGAAGCAGATAGTCATCAATGACCTTTTGCGTTTTAGAAGGACGGCACGAGCTCCAATACAGGAGCGCTTCTTCCATTTCATTATTACCGCAAAGAAGTCCAAGGCAGGCGTGGTGGCGGATACGCTTCAAAACGTCGACAAATTCCGCTTTGACGTTTGCGGTGAATTCCTCGGTCATAAGTACATTCATGCAAGCAAACATGAAATCCTGCCATACAACCAGACCGTATTTATCACAAAGCTCATAAAAGCTGTCATCCGGATAGAAACCGCCGCCCCAAACGCGAAGTGCGTTGAAGTTGGCTTTCACACAGGAGAGAAGGAGTTTTTCTGTCTTTTCGGGGGAGCGATCCGCGAGAATGCACGCTTCGGGAATGTAGTCAGCGCCCATGGAGAAAAATTTCTTGCCATTGACAACGGCACAAAATTCCTCGCCGTATTCATCGGGTGCGGTGCTCATGGTGAGTGTGCGAAGACCGATCGTTTTTTTCGTAGCATCGAGCACTTCGCCGTTTTTCTCCAGCGTGAACGTGAGTGTGTAGAGCGGCTGATCGCCAAGACCGTTCGGCCACCAAAGCTTAGGCTCTTCGATCTCGATCTCCGTTTTCTCAGAGAGAGAAAGCGGATATGCTTTTTCCTTGCCATCGGGGGTTTTGACCATGACGGTCGCCGTCATCTTTTCGTCGATGTCTGTGGGGGTGAGCGAAAGGGAAAGCGTTACCTTGCCGTTTTCATGCTTCTGACGAATTTCCACGGTTTCGATGCGGCTGTCATATGCTTCGAGGTTGACGTCGCGGTAAAGTCCCATATCGGGAAGAATCGGACCCCAGTCCCAACCGAACATACAAGAGGATTTGCGGATATGACCGATGCCGCCCAAGGTGAAGCCGACGTTTGCGGCAAAAAGGAAATGCTCTTTGTTCTTGCGTTCAATATATTTGGACGGGGAATAGAAGTGCAGTCTTACCGTATTATCGCCAAGCTTTGCGACATCTTTGATATCCACGCGCCATGTGCGGTGCATATTATCCGCATAGAGCAGGAATTTTTCATTCACGTATACGTCACAAAGCGTATCGAGTCCCAAAAAGCAAAGCTCCAGATGCTTTTTTGTGAGCATTTCTTCCGTGACGGTGAAGGTCGCGGTCATCTCGCAGTCTTCTTCGGAAAGCACGGTGGCAGCCTTTTCATTCAGGCGCTCGTAAGGGTGGTCGATCTTTTTGTATTGGAGCAGGATCGAATAGAGCGAGCAGGGAACCTCGCCTGCCAGATGGTGCTCCTTATAATCCAAAAACCAATGAGAAATCTTTTGCGAAAGCATAAAAAATCCTCCTCTTAGAAAACCGTTTTTTCTTTTATTATAATATAAAACCAAGGCTTCGTCAATCAAAATTTTTCCTCTCATAAAGCCTGCGTTTATGTTTATACTATTACCAGAACGCAAAAGACGCGTTCCGCGAAAGAAATTTCGTGCTCATAAAAACAAATTTCGTTTTTAATCATATATTTATTAAAACAGAGGAGATTTTAAGTTATGGCAAACAGCAATAAAAATTTGGTTCCCGAAGCAAAAGAAGCAATGAACAAATTCAAAATGGAAGCTGCAAATGAAGTTGGCGTAAACCTCAAGCAGGGTTATAACGGCGACCTCACCTCCAAAGAAGCAGGTTCCGTTGGCGGTCAGATGGTTAAGAAAATGGTAGAATCCTACGAAAACTCCGTGAAGAACAACGGCTAAGATTCGTATTCTACGCAAATTTTTCTGAAAAAAGAAAAGAGATGTCCCGTTCCGGGGCATCTCTTTTATGAAAAAGAAAAAATCACCAATTTTTGAATAATCATGGATAACATGGGGATACTTGTATCATCGGCACGAGATACATAGCCGAAAAAAGCTTTTAACCGAAAGGATTTTTTATCATGAAATACCTCGTTCTTTTTACCGCCGCTGTGCTTTGTCTTTGTATGTTTTGCAGTTTTATGCCTACGCCGCAGGATTTTGAGATCTATGAAAACACCGTCCGCCTTCACGTACTTGCCAATTCCGACAGCGATCACGATCAAAAGGTAAAGCTCCTCGTGCGCGACGCGGTGCTTTGTGAGATGGAATGCTTGCTTGCGAATGCCGAAAGCTATGAAAACGCGAATACCATTCTCGCGGAAAATTTGGAGCATTTGCGCGCCGTTTGCAATGAAACGCTCGCTTCCTTGGGGGAAAGTGCGCGTGCCACGATCATGCTTTCCAAAGAAAATTATCCCACGCGCCATTATGAGGCGATGAGCCTCCCTGCAGGCACTTATCAATCCTTGCAGATCTATATCGGAGAAGCAAAGGGACAGAATTTCTGGTGTGTGCTTTATCCCACGCTCTGCGTGAGCCCTGCAAAAGCAGAAGCAGAGCTGATAAAAACGGGCTTTTCCGCAGATCAGATTGAAATCATCACCGGCGGAGAAAGCCCGAAATATAAGATCAAATTTAAGATTTTGGAATTTTTCGGAGAAGCGTTTGCTCAGTGATCGCGCCCCACAGGGAAGTTTTTCTTGATGTATTCAATAAGATATCCCTCACGCACGCCTGCCGTGCTCATCACAAAGCGATCAAGCTTCATATATTCTGCGATCTCCCGATAAGCGGCAAGGCCCGGAATGACCGAGGTCACACGGTCGGGAACTACCTCGCGGATCCATTTTCCATTCTTTTCACGGATATCGTCAAAAGCGGTATCCGCGATTTTTTTGAGCTCTTCGCCCGTAAACTGATAGCCGTCACCGAGGTTTTCACCGCCGTACATAGCCGCGTGCAACTTTGCTGCCGCGCGTGCGGTGCCGCCGATGAGATACGCCGAGCCACCGGAAGACGCAAATTCGGGGTGCTCCGCGAGCGTCTTTTTTGCATATTCACGGATCTTTCCGATCTCTTTTGTGTTCGGGAAGGGCTCTTTTTTGGAGCAATCGGTGAATTTTTTCATCAGCATGACACAGCCGATAGGAAGACTTGCCATGGAGAGGATCGTATCCTTTTCGAAAAGCACGATCTCTGTGCTGCCGCCACCCATGTCGATCAACACACCTTTTTGGGCGTCGGGAAAACGGGAACAGATCGCCGCGTGGTCGTAGCTCGCTTCCGTTTCACCGCTGATGATCTCGATTTCAATGCCAAGTCCCGTTTTGATGTCACGGCGGATCTTTTCGCTGTTGGAAAGTCCGCGCAGGGAAGCTGTGGCAAAAGCGGAAAATTTATCGCAGGGAAAGCTGTTTGCGCGCGCTAAAAATTCACGCATAACGGTGAAAAGCTTGCCTTGTCCATCGCCGGTCAAAGCGCCGTCCTTGACGTAAGCGGCAAGGCCCAGCATACTGCGCGCAAAAGCGCAAACGGCAAAGGAGCCGTCCCTTGTATCGATATCATAAATATTCATGCGCACGCTGTTGGCACCGATATCCACAACGGCATACTTAAAAATGTTTTCTTGATCTTGCACGCGGTACACCTCACTTTCCTTTTTCGCGATTCATATGACTGCCACAAAATATTATACACAATATTCTTCCGTTTTGCAATAGGAAATCGTCAAGCTTTGCTCCTTTTTTGAATATAAATAAAAGAGCAGCCCAAAGGACGGCGATGCACCGTCCCAAATTCAGGCATCTCGGAGGTTCTATGTCTTATTTTCTGTCACTTATCATGTCGAATTTCCTGTATCTTTTTCTGAAGGTATCGTATTCACAAAGCTTTCCGCCGCCGCTTTCTCCTGAAAAAGAAGCGGAATGTTTTCGCAAAATGCGCGAGGGCGATAAAAATGCCCGCGCGATGCTCATTGAGCACAATCTGCGTTTGGTGGCGCATATCGTCAAAAAATATTATACGAGCAACGTAAGTCAAGATGATCTCATTTCCATCGGCACCATCGGACTGATCAAAGCGATCGATTCTTTTGACTCGAAAAATGGCGCGAGATTTGCCACTTATGCCGGAAAATGCTTGCAAAATGAAATCCTGATGTATTTCCGTTCCCAAAAAAAGACCTCATGTGAGGTTTCCATCAACGAAACCATCGACATGGATAAAGACGGCAATCCGCTTACCTATGTGGATATCATCAGTACAGACGATACCATTGCCGACGATCTGGATCTGAAATGCAAAAGTGAACGCGCCAGAGAGATCATCAATCGTTTTCTGGACAAAAGAGAAAGAGAGATCATCATTTTGCGTTATGGACTTGGTGGAAGACCTGCCATCACGCAAAGAGAAACGGCGGCGCTCTTGGGGATCTCCCGTTCATATGTTTCGCGCATTGAAAAAGCGGCGCTTGAAAAAATCGCAAAACAACTGGCACACGCGCCGATCTAGGCATAAAAGCGCCGATGCGCGCATATAGTGAACCAAAAAATGTTCGAGAGGAAGAATTTTTATGTATATGCAGAACAGCGACAACGAAACGCGCCGCCGCGTACTCGTGAAAACCTATGAAGGTGCGGCAAAGGAAGAGGTTTCAGCGGAATATAATCTGCCCGATTATCTGCCTGATGTGAATCGTCTTTTGAAGATCAGCGCGAAGATCGCGGATCACGGCAGTTATCTTTCGGGGGATAACGCGGAATATGACGGTAAGCTTTGCTTTTCGATTCTTTATGCCGCAAGCGACGGAAGTCTCAAAGAAGCGGAATTTGAAACGGATTATTCCGGTAGTATGCCCGTGATGGGACTTGCGCCGGACTGTGATTTTCAAGTGAGCGCAGAACCGCAGAACGTTTCCTGCCGCTTGCAAAACCCCAGAAAACTGATCGCGAAAGCCAAGATCGCGCTTGCCGTCGGCGTATCTGCGCCTGTTTCCACCGCTCCCGTGCTTTCGGGCAGACTGACGGCGGAAGAAGAAGGGGCTATGCAGTATCGCACACGATCGGTCAGCAGTGTTTGCGTTTCCTCGGCAGAGGAGATCGGCACGGCGATCAGCGAGGATCTGGAGCTGGAAGCTTCCATGCCGTCCATTGCGGAGATCGTTTCCGTGGAGCTTTCTCCTTTGGTCACGGATATGAAAACCACGGAAAAAAGTCTTTCCTATAAAGGAGAGATCGCGGCGAATATTCTTTATCTTGCGAAAACGGAAGAGGCGGAAGACGCAGATGCACCTGCCGCACCGGTCTATATCCATTACATTGGCAAAATCCCGATCTCGGGTGAGCTCGCGGCGGAGCGTGCCTCGGAACGCTGTGTCCCCGTGGCAGAGGTGAAGGTCGAAGGTCTGGAATACCGCACGCAGGAAAATTCCTTCGGCGAAAGCCGTACCTTTGAGCTCGATTTTGAATACAGCGTGCTGGCAAAGCTTTATTATAATGAAGAAAATGAGATCACAACGGATATGTATTCCACGGATTATGACTCTGCTGTGGATACGGAAACGCTTTCTTATGAAACGGTTCTTTGTTCCAGAAGCTTTAATTTTTCCGTGCGAGGCACTACGGTACGTGATGATACGGACTTTGATAAGATTGTTTTGACAAGTGCCATGGCTTCCATTGACAGCATGGAAAAGCAGGGAAATAAGCTGATCTTCACGGGAAACGCAGAAGTTTTGCTCATTCTTACCAACGGTGCAGGCATTTATCTTTCTCGCAGCTTTAACGTGCCGCTCCGTGCTGAAACCGATGCCGCACGCATCGGAGAAGATTTCCGCAGTATGCCGACAGCCTCCGTCATTGCAACGGCAGGGCGCATGGACGAGAAAAACATTTTGTGTGATCTGGAGATCCTTGTTTCGTTCGTTCTTTTTGAAAAGCACAAAGATGAGTATATCCGTCAATGTAACGTATATAAGGATCGCCCCGTGCGCCGTGCAGAGGATTCTTCGCTGACACTTTATTATCCTGCGGCGGCAGATACGCTTTGGGACGTGGCAAAAAAATACAGCACGACGATCTCCGAGCTTCTTCTTGCCAATAATATCAGTGAAGAAGTGAAGCCTTCGGTGCTGATGATCCCGAAAAGAAACGGCGGTATCGGAAAAAAACTCCTTTAACAAAATAAAAACGCACACATCAAAAACGATGTGTGCGTTTTTTTCATCATAAGACCGACTGCCCTGTAAGCCGTGTTCTGTCGAGAACGATCATCTATCTTTGCTGTTTGTTACCAAACAGCTCGAAGGGGTTGCCCCCTCTCTGCCACCTCCCACGGAGCCGAAGCTCGGCCGGGCAGACCGAATCGAAAAGAGGTGTTGCTTCGGATAGGGTTTACATGGCACAGACAGTTACCTGCCTGTCGGTGAGCTCTTACCTCGCCTTTCCATCCTTACCGCAAAAATGCGGCGGTATATTTCTGTTGCACTTTCCCGGGAGTCGCCTCCGGCGGACGTTATCCGTTATCCTTGCCCTGTGAAGCCCGGACTTTCCTCGCGATAATACCTTGCGGCAACATATCGCGCGATCGTTCGGCACAGTCGGTCTATGTGATTTTTATGATATGGATTTTATTGCAGATCAACGGAAATGAGATTTTCCGTTTTGCCGGTCAGAATTTCTTTGGAATAATCATATTCCTTGAGTTCATAAGAGCTTCTGTAGACCTGAAGCGGATACGCAAAGGTTTGTCCATTGACGTCGACGTTGTTGGCATCGTACATATCAAGGAAAAGATAGCGGATCTCATTGCCCTCACTTTGGTTTGCGCCTTTATAGATATATTCCGAAACGGGGGTTTCGGGTGTGGGATAAAAGGCGTTCGGTGCGGTGCGCGCGTCACCGAAAAGATTGACGTTCTGGAACGAGATGCGCATATATTGATATACGGTCTGCGAGGTCAGAACGTAATGATAGCTTGTGTAAACGTTACCGTAATCGTCACGGAGCAGGAATACGAATGGAATATCGGCGATATCCACTTCGATCGGATCGCTCGCAAGGGAAGCGGTGAGCTTTTCTTCCACGAGCGTGTTCAACTCTTCCTTGGTGCGAGATTCGTCTTCGGGGATCTCTGCGCGAATGGCAGCTTCTCTTTCTGCCAAAGCTTTTGCATAAAGATCGTCATAAAGCTTATTCGTGGAGCTATTGTTGTAACGCACGGTCACTTGAAACTCCTGCGATGCAGGGATATACAAAACGTCATAAACGCCAAAATAACCGTCTTTTGCGACGGATTCGGTCGGTTCATGTGAATAGACCACCATATTTTCGCCTTCAGCAGCGTATGCGGCAAGTGTGCTTTCTGTCCAAAGCAGCTTAGAAACGGAGCGCGGCGGCTTTTGTGTGCAAAGTCGAAATGCCAAGATGCCGTATATAAAAAGAACGATACAAAGTCCTAAAAATTTCAGTACCTTCCCGAAGGTACGAAAACTGAAAATTTTTCCCAGTGTCGATTTGGCTTGATATATTTCCTCTTCGGCGAGATCGCCGTAATCTTCCCATGTTTCTGCCATGAGGTGTCCCTCCTTTGCAATCATGCTTCTAATATTATATTATATAATATTTTTGATTGCAAGTCAATAGTTTGAAACTTTTTGTAAATTTATACAAAAAAGAAAAAGGAACACTCTTCGGTCTGCACTTTGTTTTGAGAATGAGAAAATTGGAAAGGTGTAAGCGTGATCATTGAGATACTCGCTGTTTGGTTGAGTTTTTGTTGTCGCAATAAACCAAATGCGTTATTGTAAATGTATCGATATTCTCATATAATAAGATTGTAGCTAGAAAACAATTTTGAAAGGAGAATATATATGAAAATATCACTCGGCGAAAAATTAAAAACTTTGCGAAAAGAACGAAATATTTCGCAAGAAAAACTCGCTTCTTTCTTGGATGTATCTTACCAAGCTATTAGTAAATGGGAGAATGATGTGACTTGCCCGGATATCTTTCTTCTTCCGGAAATTGCACGCTTTTTTAATATCACGGTGGATGAACTTCTTCAAGTTGAAAAAATTGATGAAGCGAAATTGTACGCAGAATATGACGCCCGCAGTGCTGAACTTTATGAAAACGGTCATAAAAAAGAGGCGCTTGCTATTTGGCAGGAGGCGTACAAACAAATGCCCAACAATGTAGAAGTCAAGGAAATGCTGATGTCGATGTATTACGATGTGGATAAGGTAAAATATCGAGAAGACGCGATTGCTCTTGCCATGGATATTTGGGGTTCCACCGACCACGGCTATTATCGCGGACAAGCAATTAGTCTTTTGGTCAGTGCTTACTTGGATAGCGGAAATCGTGAACTTGCGCAGGATTGGATACAAAAGGCAGCCCCTATTTTTTGTTCACGAGATATTCTTTGGACGAGAATGGACGAGGGTGACGAACTGATTTACGATGTTGGATTTTGTACGCATTGGTTTTTGGAGGAAATGTATTATTTGGCATGCCGCTTGATCGAAAAATCGGGAAAAGATACTCGATATGGTCAGGAGTTATTTAAGACCGTGTCAGCGGTTTATGAAACGTTGTATCCGCATGACGATATGAGTTACGGAACGATGAAAAAGCTCGCATATATGCATATCAATATCGCTCTTGATGAGATGCAGACCGAAAAAAGCGATGTGGCGATTCGTCATCATCTGAAACGCGCCGTCGATCTTACGGAAAAATCTGTGCAAATCAAAGAGCATGATCTTACTGCGCCCATGGTTGCAGGATGGAAGGTGACTGCCACGCCATCTGATAAGCTTCAAATCGCAAGACTGATTCGTGGAAAGATGGACTCCGCGGATTTTGATGTGTTTCGCACGAAAGATTGGTTTGCGCAGGAAGAATCAAGATTGCTTCAACTATTTTGATAGGAAAAAGGTGCAGGTATGATGCCTGCACCTAAATTTTTAATATAAATTTTAAAATAAAAAGGAACACTTTTCAGTGTTCCTTTATGTGGTGACCCGGACAGGAAGTCGGCGGCATTGCCGCTTCCGTGTGTTACCGCTGTGAGCAAGTAAAAACGCCATGTTATGGCGTTTTTACACCGCGATGCCCCACAAAGCAAGGAGTTTTAGAAGCGAAGCTATGCTTTGCGCGTAAAACGACTATGCGACTGGGGAGAGAAAGGGCGGCCGCCCGTAAGGCGATGGAACAAAAAAAGGAACACTTTTCAGTGTTCCTTTACATGGTGAAGCAACACCTTCGAAATCCGAACCGATGGAATCGATATGATTTAGAATATCGTCGAGCATGATCGTCTTGGGATGCTCACGGTAATTAAATGAAATTACGAGTTTGTCATCGTATAAGACGATGGAATGTAAAAAGGTATCGATAATCTTTTTCTGTTGGTCAGGCATGGACAAGTCCATTTTGCGAAATCTATCAAAGATATACCAAATTTGATCTTCTGTTACAAAAGTGTTTTGAAGCTGTTCACGGCAAATATTTTCTTTGATGCGTTCTTCCTCCGCTTCCAATTCTTCAAGTCTGGACTTGGTGGAACGAGTGCAAACACCCATCTCGATGGCTTTGATAATGTTATCAATGGATTTGCGGACATCATCAAGCTGTCTTTCTAAGGGGGGAATCAACGTGTTTTCAGCTTCTTGCAATTTCATGATGCGATCTATGATTTTTTGAAGATCGTCATTACTCATCAATGTTTTTATGATGATTTTCAGAGCAATTTCTTCGATCCATTCCTTGCGAACGTTCTTTTTGTCGCAAACGTGTTTCTTTACTCCGGTACATTTATAATATCGGTAAATATTGCCGTTTGGCTTTTGTCCGCTTTCACCGACCATCAGAGCATGACATTTTCCGCAAAAGAGCTTCGTTGTGAGTAAATAATCTTCTTTTGCCTTCTTTCGGGCAGGTGCGCGTTTATTGGTTTCCACCATTGATGTTGCAAGATTAAAAATATCTTCGGGTACGATAGCAGGTACACCGCCGGGTGTAACAATATCTTTGTAATGATATTCACCGATATAATTTCGATTTCGTATCATGTGATGAATACTATTTTTATTGAATAGATTTCCTCGTGATGTGCGAAGTCCTCTCTCATTGAGATCTTTGATGATGGCAGTAATGGTTTCGCCGCTTGTGAACCTTTTGAAAATTTCAAGGACGATAGGTGCTTTTTCGGGATCAAGCTGATAGTGCTTGTCCTTGTCGATGATATAACCATAGGGCACGGTACTGCCGTTAAATTTACATTTCAAAGCGTTTTCTGTCATACCGCGACTTACTTTCTCTGCAAGATCCGCAGAATAATATTCTGCCATGCCTTCCAAGACAGATTCGAGGATAATGCCTTCTGCACCTTCGGAGATGGCTTCTGTTGCAGAAATGACACGAACGTCATTCTTTTTGAGCGCTGCCTTATATTTTGCTGAGTCATAACGGTTACGGGAAAAACGGTCAAGCTTCCACACGATCACAACGTCAAATACTTTTTTTGCGCTTTCACGAATCATGCGAAGAAATTCGGGGCGGTTATCCGTCTTGGCGGAAAAAGCGCGGTCTATATAATGTTCAGTAATAAAAATATCATTTTTCTTGGCGAAAGCCATGCACTCGCGGAGCTGACCTTCAATGGATTCCTCGCGTTGATTATCCGAGGAATAACGTGCGTAAATAACTCCTGTCATAAAATCACCTCTTTCACTCGCATTTTAACATATCTCTTAGGAACGGTCAAATGTGCGGAGATGAAACTTCACACATTTTTTCAAGAATTTTTTGCTTAATACGCTCAATTTTCTTGCGAACGCCGCTTGCAGTCTGATAGCCGAAATCGTTTGCAAGGGATTCATAGGTTTCACCGTTGGCATGACGAGTGAGCAAGGCTTTTTCTTCTTCTGTCAGTATGGAAAGACATTCAGAAACAAATAGATTTGCTGTGGCTTGGTTGGCAATATCGGGAGTGTCATACTCCAATTCTGAAAGATAGATATTTTCAACGATTTTCCCGTTTTTGGTGTGTTCAATCTTGCGTTTGGCATCGATGAGCGCATGATTTAGCGGTTTGTTTTGATTGAAATCGGTGTAATCGGGCATGGATCTTGTGAGTTCTGCCATTTGCGGAAGCTTTGCAAGCTTGGCACCAAGCGCCCATTCTAAATTTAAGAAATCGTCAATGTTGTCTGCATCTATTCCGCAATTTTGCATTTCCTCAATAAAAATATTTGCAACTTCCTCATTGGAGCAGATCAGCGCGGTGTAGTAGGCGACCACTTGATATAACTGAGCGTAATAGAGCGTGAGAGGATCGTCTTTCGAAAAATTGGAGGGTGGAAATGAAAGTTTCAAGTCGCGGCGAGTTTCCATGCTGGTGTTTTTAATTAGATTTGTAAGTTCGGGGCTTGGTGTAAATTGCGGAAGATGAATTTTTGAGATGTCAAGCGCGTCAGATTGATGCTTGGAAACGATTTCGTCCATCGATTCTCCATTAAAGATTTCAAAAAGTGCATCGATGAACTGATTTACGCCTTGGCGCAGAGTAGATTTTTCTTCGTTCAATAGGAACTCCTTTCAAAAATAAGTAGGTGAATAAGACCGGGGACGAACAATAATTCGCGAAAACAAATAAATGTTCGTGATAAAATTATACCATATATTATAGAAGCTGTCAATGAAATTTCTTGAAAGGCGTGTCTTTTTGTGATATACTGGTGTTAACAATACTATCGGAGAAGGAACATGAAACTGAACATAGCAATTTGCGATGACGAACAAAATCAAATAAAATATGTAAAAGATATTGTTTCCGAATGGGCAGAAACAAAAGGACATACGCCCATTTTTGCAGAATTTTCCTCGGCAGAATCGTTTCTTTTCGACTATGCCGAAAATCAAAATTACGATATTTTACTCCTTGATATTGAAATGGCGAAAATGAATGGAATCGATCTTGCCAAAAAAGTACGCGAGGAAAATAACCGTGTGCAGATCGTTTTCATTACGGGATATCCCGATTTCATGTCAGAAGGATTTGAAGTGGCGGCGCTTCATTATCTCATGAAGCCTGTAAAAAAAGAAAAGCTATTTTCCGTTCTTGACAGAGCGGTAGAAAATATTGCGAAAAGTCCGCGTTTTTTGCTTTTGCCGATGGGAAAAGAAACACTTCGCGTTTATGCGGAGGATATTCGTTATGCGGAATCGGACGGGCATTATGTTCTGCTTCATGCAGGAAAAGAAACACATCGTTTACGTATGACCATTCCCGAAATTGAAAAAGAGCTTGGTGAAGGCTTTTTCCGCACGGGACGTTCCTTTGTGGTGGGGCTAAAATATGTGGTACGAATCACAAAAACGACTGTTTATTTGGAAGACGAAACGGAGCTTCCGCTTGGAAAGGGGCTTTACGATGATATGAACAAAGCTCTGATACGCTATTTGAGAGGTATATAAAATGTTTAAAAAACGAAGAGAAAAGCTTTTGGCATATCAACGCTCCCTTGTGGAATTGCACTACACGGAAGTGGAGAATATGTATGCGAAGATGCGTGCGTGGCGGCACGATTATCATAACCATATACAGGCACTTTCCGCTTATTTGGAAAATGGCGAAGTCGAAAAAGCAAGAGCCTTTCTCGATGAGATCAACGAGAATCTTGTTTCCGTAGATACGGTGCTGAAAACGGGAAATACGATGGTAGATGCCATTCTGAACAGCAAAATATCGCTGATGAACACCAAGGAGATCGCTGTGAAAGCGGCAGCAAAAGTGCCGTCTAAAATTGCGATTTCCAACGTCGATCTTTGCATTATCATCGGTAATCTTCTGGATAACGCAATGGAAGCGACGGAGAAACTGCCCACAGAAGACCGTTTTGTTCGCATCTACATCGGCGTGAAAAACGAAAAACACCTCTATATGTCTTTTACCAATTCGGCAGGCAAGAAAAAAGAAATGATCGGCGGTAAGTTCCTTTCGTCCAAAGGAGAAAATCATGGCATTGGACTTGGGCGCGTGGATAGCATCGTGGAGAAAAACGGCGGCTATCTCACCCGTGCATCCGAGGATGGCGGTTTTACAACAGAGGTTATCTTGCCTCTCTTATAAAGATGAAAAGCGAGGATTCCTCGCTTTTCGTGCCTAAAAACGTACTTTTTCTGCCAAAAAAATCTTTTCTTTTTAATTTCTGCTACAATGAAAGCGTAAGGAAAAAGACGAACAAAGGAGGTCTTATCAGTGAAAAAAGATAAAACAAAAAAGAAAAAGACACCGAAGCGCAAGCCGAAATATGGGATGCTCTCTTGTGTCGGGTATATGCTGAAACTCATGTGGCGCGCGGATAAAAGCATTGCTTTTTCTGCTGTGGCGACGGTCCCCGTCCGCCTCATTCTCAGCGCCATCGGGCTTTATATGCCGACGGTGATTTTAAGAGAGCTTGAGGTTTCTTCGGATTTCGCATGGATCGTTTCCGTCATTTGCGGTTTTGTGATGGCGCAGATGATCTTTTCTCTCGTGCAGTACGCGGTGAAAAAGAATATCGACATTTCTGAGCATCTCATTTTAATGGAAATGGAAGCGAAGCTTTACGAACGGCTTTATGATGAAGATTATTTTCTCGATTTTGATCCCGATTATAAAACGAAGCAGGAACGAGCTAATAGCGTAACGCAAAACAATCATACGGCAGGTGTTCATTTCGTTTCCTATTTTGCGGATATTATCGTGCATGTTTTGAGCTTTGCGCTCTTTGGTACGGTTGTTGCAGGACTTAGTCCAATACTTCTTGTTGTGCTGATTCTTGGTTGTATCGTAGATTTTCGCATGGGTATTTGGCTCAACAAGAAAAACTGGTCGATCCGTGATGAGAAAAATCGTATCAGCAAAAAGATGGATTACATTTCTTACACAGTATCGCGTGATCTCAGCTACGGAAAGGATATCCGCCTTTTCGGTTTTGCGGGTTATTTGCAGGAGTTGATAGACAAACTCAGTGAGAAGTGGTTTGCCAATCAAGAAAAAAGTGAAAAATATTCGCTCACGGCGGCGATCGTATCTCTGCTTGTTGTTCTTGTGCGTGACGGTATCGCTTACGCATTTCTCATCATGCAGGCGGCTACGGGTGAAATCGATGCGGCACAGTTCCTGCTGTATTTTACGGCGGTCAGCTCGCTTTCGGGCTTTATCATGGGTATTTTGGGTACGTGGACGAAAATGCAAAACGGTGCGCTCGGCGTTTCCGATTTCCGTGAATACTTCGATGAAAAGGATAAACTCAATCGCGGAAAGGGCATCGCGCTTCCGAAGGGCAGACCGCTTTCCATCGAATTTCGTGACGTAAGCTTCCGCTATCCGAGCGGAGAAAAGCAGATTCTTGATCATGTCAGCTTCAAAATCGAGGCAGGCGAAAAGATCGCGCTTGTCGGTACGAATGGCGCGGGCAAAACGACACTAACCAAAATGATATGCGGGCTTCTTGTGCCCGATGAAGGCGAAGTGCTGATTGACGGACATTCTGTTTACGAATATAACCGCGATGAACTCTATACGCTTTTCTCCCTTATTCCGCAGGATTATCATTTTCTTCCCATGACCATTGCGGAAAATATCGCATTGCCCGATTACGATGCAGGAGAAGGAATTGACAACGAAAAACTTGCTCGCTGTATTGCCGAATCGGGACTTGACGAAAAAATAAAATCGTTGCCGCTTGGCTGGAATACGCCGCTGAACAGACAGGTATACAAAGATGCTATTGAGCTTTCGGGTGGTGAGCAACAAAAGCTTTTGCTTGCTCGTGCCATGTACCGTGATGCTGAAATTATGATTCTCGACGAGCCGACAGCGGCGCTTGATCCTATCGCGGAGGATGCCATGTATCGCAGATACAACAATATCAAGGGTGTAACTTCGATTTTCATTTCTCACCGTCTTGCTTCCACGCGCTTTTGTGACCGCATATTTTTCCTTGATGGCGCTGTGATTGCTGAGGAGGGAACACACGATGAGTTGATGACAAAAGGCGGCAAATACCGTGAGATATTCGACGTGCAAGCAAAATACTATAAGGAGGGCGTAAATGATGAAAAATAAGCGTACATTCAAAGAAAATATCAAAATGCTCATGCGCGGATATCGTCTTGTTTTCAAAATTTACCGCCGTGAAATCATTTGGAGAATCTTAAATGATATTGCAGGAACGCTTTCTCCCTATTTTGCACTTTATATGTCGGCGCTTGTCATTGACGAGCTGGCATATTCCCGCGATACGAAGCGACTTCTTCTTTTGGCGTGCATATCCGTAGGCGGACTTTTCCTGCTGAATCTTGCAAAACGTTTGATTCAGGGAAGACGAAATGTTTACGGCTCAGATTCTTGGCGAAGAGATATGTATTTCTATATGGAAACACAAAATAAGATGCAATATGATCATTTGGAAAACCCGGACGTTACGATCTTGCGCCAAAAGATTTTCGCCGCTAAAAACGCGACGGGGGAAGGTCTGCAAATGCTTCTTTGGAACATCAACGCGGTATTCCGTTCACTTGCGAATATTATTCTTTCCGCATCGCTTACAGTTTCCATGTTCAAAATCGTGGAAGATCACGAATATGAAGGCTTCTTCGCATTCATCAATTCGCCGTATTCGATCTTTGTCGTGGTTGCGCTCATTCTTCTCAATACACTCGTTGCCATTAAGACGATCTACATGCAAACGCTGAATGTCAGAAAAGCGTATGAGGATCTTGCAGAAAGCAATAGTCTTTTCAGCTTTTTGATGAAATTCGGTTCAGATATTACGATCTTCAATATGCGTCGGCAGATCCTTTCCGAATATAACAAAAAATTGCGCCGTCCTTCGTTTATATTCAAGGATCGCGCTTATAGTATCAAATACGGCTCGATCCGCATGATATGGGATTTTGTCATGACGGCTGTTCTCTTTATTTTCGTTGCGGCAAAAGCATACATCGGTGTTTTCGGTATCGGTAGTTTCATCCTTTATCGCGGAACGGTTGCGAAGTTTATCAGTGCGGTTTCTGATTTTGCAAATGTTTGGGGAATCCTCACACAAAATAACGATACGATGGAGCGTATTTTTGAGTTCTTGGATCTTCCCGATGACATGTATCACGGAACGCTTTCTGTGGAAAAGCGCGATGATATCGACTATGAGATCGAATTTCGCGATGTCAGCTTCAAATATCCTCGCAGTGAAAATTGGGCGCTTCGCCATGTGAATATGAAATTTAAGATCGGTGATCGTATGGCTGTGGTCGGCATGAACGGCTCGGGTAAAACGACGTTTATTAAACTCTTGTGCCGCCTTTATGATCCCACCGAAGGAAAAATCCTTCTTAACGGCATTGATATTACGCGCTACAAATACGATGAATATATGAAGATTTTCTCCGTTGTATTTCAGGATTATAAGCTCTTTGCTTTCAGTATTGCAGAAAACGTGGCAGCAGATTTGAATTATGATCGTGAAAAGGTTCTTTCCTGCCTCGAGCGTGTTGGTCTTGGAAAACGCATCGGTGAACTGGAACGCGGTATCGAAACGCCCCTATATCGCGATTATGAAAATGACGGTATTGACGTTTCGGGTGGTGAAGCTCAAAAAATTGCGATTGCCCGTGCGCTTTACAAAGATGCACCGTTTATTATCCTTGACGAACCGACGGCTGCTCTTGATCCTCTCGCGGAAGCGGAAATTTACAGTCAATTTAATGAAATCGTGGAGAATAAGACGGCGATCTACATCAGTCATAGACTTTCTTCCTGCCGTTTTTGCAACAATATTGTTGTTTTTGATCATGGCACTATTATTCAACAGGGCGGTCATGAGGAACTTGTTTCGGATAAAAATGGCAAGTATCATGAGCTTTGGCACGCTCAGGCGCAGTATTATACAGAAAAGACCGCTTAAATGCGATAGCCCCGATCTGCAGATCGGGGCTCAGACTGTCGAAAAAGCACCCGTATTGCACGGGTGCTTTTGGATTCTATGAGGATATAAAGTAAAATATTGAGAAAGGTATGAGAACGGCAATTGAGCCGTTCGTCAATTTTCTTTCGAATTGCGAATTTTTTAAGATTCATGGCAGCAAATTTAAGCCTTACCCAATTTGCGACTTGAGCGAGGCTTCTGTAAGGAGTATAACGCAGTGCGTGTTTTTCTTTGGCATCAGCAAAAACACGTTCAATTGTTTCTTTGCGCTTTTGATAGAGCTTCGCATATTCGGGTGTATAACGAGCGTCATCAGCGAACTCTTCGTAGTCTTTCCAAATATGCCGTTGAACTATTTTTATACAATTTTTAGCATTTGTACAAAGTTCTCTCGTGGGACAATTCTGGCATACGCAAGGATTGCTCTTGTATTCCCGATATCCATCTCTGTTTGTTGTACTGTAAGAAAGCACTTGGTATTCGGGACAAATCACGCAATCATAGTGTTCGTCATAAACATATTTATACCATTCATGACCACCCTTTTTGGTTTGAGGACGTTTGTATGCCGTGCTGAGCACTCTGCCATCCGAAAATACTTTTTTGCAAATGTGAGGTGTTTTGTATGCGCTGTCAGCTACAACGCTTTTAATTTCGGGAAACTTTTCTACTACCTTGTCATATACATCATCAAAAACTACGCTATCATGAATATTTCCTGCTGTGACTACGGTTTCCAAAACATATCCGTGCTCATCACAAGCGGTATGAGCTTCATATGCAAATTGGCGCTTGTGATCTCCTTTCACGAACAGTCCACAATCAGGATCTGTGGTACTTTTCGTGAGTTTTTTCATCTTTTTGCGGCGGGCTAACTTCTTTTTTGATGTATTTTTGTTCGGTTTTGATGTTGTTGGAGGATTGTTATCCTCTCCATCGTTATCATCATTTTCATCATCAAAAGGCTTTTTGTCATGCACTTCACGATCTGCATTGATTTCTTCCATCAATTCTTTCGCATATCTTTTCGCTGCCACAGGTACTTCTTCCTGTATTTTCTTTTTGTTATTTGCATTTGCTTTGATATGTGTTCCATCGATGAATACCGCACTTGGCGATAAATATCCCGCTTCTGCGATTTCATTTAATATCCATGCAAATATTTTGTCTACCGTTTCACTTGTGAATCTATGCTTGAAATTGTAGCTGATCGTTGAAAAATGTGGTGTTTTTTCTAACAAGCCGTATCCGATAAACCAACGATATGCCATATTCACTTCTATTTCAGATGCTGTTCTTCGGAGTGATGGTAATCCGTAAAGATGCTGTATCAACACCATTTTTATCAATACTACAGGGTCAATGCTCGGTCTTCCGTTTTCCAAACTGTACAATTCTTCTACAAATTCATATATCTTTCTGAAATCTACCGCTTCATTGATCATTCTCAACAAATGGTCTTGCGGCACCAACATATCCGTATTTACGCACAATACATATTCTTCTTGCGATTGTTTTTCTTTCTCCAACATTTTCTTCACCTCTCACCTATTTTACCATATTTCATGTAAAAAGTCCACCCGAAGGGGCGGCTCAATAAAACAGTATAATAATGTTTTCGGGGAGGCGGCATGAGTAATCATGCCGCCTTTCCGTTCATAATGTCATAGAGTAAATTGGCGGGGAGTATGCCG
>CAYXQF010000013.1:0-31069 GCA_964466625.1 uncultured Lachnospiraceae bacterium
AAATAAGGCTCCCTTGTGTAAAGGGAGCTGTCAGCGAAGCTGACTGAGGGATTGTTCCACGAGGTGATCAATATACTCGCAAACACCCTTAAAGTTTTTATGTATTGCTGTATTCGGTATTCTGATAACCGTCAATCCGTATTCTTCAAGAAAAGCCGTCCTTTCGTTATCGTATTGCCTTCCTTCTTCGGTGTAATGTCCCGAGCCGTCAAGCTCGATAATAAGCTTTGCTTCTGCACAGTAAAAGTCTGCGATATACTTACCGAGAACCTTTTGACGAGAAAATCGGATTGGAGAAGTGCGCAAAAAATCATACCATAGGTGTTTTTCTTCTTTGGTCATATTCTTTCGTAGCATTTTTGCGGTTGGTATGATATCTTTATTGTACTTTCTCTGCATTACAATCCCTCCGTCACGGCTTTGCCGTGCCACCTCCCTTTACACAAGGGAGGCTTTTGCCCATTTCTGCATTTCTCGGCAAATTGAAATTTAATTATCTCATTTCTAATTTCAAACAATATTAGAAAATACTTCTAACAATGTAGGATAGAATGTTTCAAAATCGGGATAAATATCACGATGGTCATCATAATATTTATATTTTTCAAGTATTAACGGGATATACTTATATCCTTTACATAGGTCATGATCTAACATTTCAGTTGCTATATCTTGGAGATTACATTTTTGTAACAGGTGAATAACCATCGCTCTTACAAGGTGTTCATTAACACACTCATACCAATCACCATATCCTGATTTAAAGCCCGGTAATTTGTATTTTTTTAACAACTCGTGCGAGCTTTGATATTTAGTTACCAAATCTATGTGTTTTTCTGTCAATGGATTGATAAATGGATTTGAAAAGTCATGGAATAACACCGCCTCTGATATACTGAAGCCATCGGTTGCAAAAACAGAAAACAAATCAAGTTTTGTCTTTCCTTTTTCGCCAAAAGATATTCCGTAATTGCCTATCATTAAAGAAGATAAAATATAATTATAAGAATTCTGTTCTTTTCCATATTCATCTTCTAAAATGGATATATATGGGTATTTATTGACAACTTCTTTCGCCTGTTCAATTATTGGATTGTAGTATTTTTTCGTTTCTTCGAAAAAAGCAAAAAAACCAATTTTTGCTTCATATTCTTTCAACAACCTCAACAATTCTTTAATTCTTAAAAATCCACCGCAATACCCAATACACATCTCTGATGGTGTATATTGCATCGAAAAATCTGTATTATTTCCAAGACTCAACATTAATTCTACCGGGCGCGAAAAAGTAAAACCATTTGGAACCAAACTTTCAATATATTGATAAATATCGTCATTACGGTATTTATCCAAAAAACGCTTTATACGAGTCGTATACTCATTTTCTTCTTTTGTCATCAATCCATATCCAATATAGCTCTCCGTAATTTCATTATATCTACTGGTCAATAAAATGCTATTCATATATTCTAAATACGAATTAATATACACATTAATTTTCTTCATTTGCGACCCCCTTTATAATAAACATTCATATATTCGACTCAAATCCTAACGGGAGGATAAATTCTTACTTATCTGTCTGCCTTATTTGAATTTTGATTTTGTTAAACTAATGAAACTAATTTATTTCAATATTTATTGAAGCACAAAAACCTCAGAAAATCAATCTGCGGTTTTTGTTTTTTATCGGTAGTAAAACTGTCCTTTAGAGTACACCACTATCGACTCTCTGTTTTTTTAAACTATAAGATCGCCTCGCCGTTTTGCTCTGCTTCGACACTCTGAAAACGACGATAGACGAGCAACCGGGGACCGGCATTGCTCAATTTTTATGTTCAAATCGTTTTTGCGATGGCAAGCACCTTGTCATAGACCGCAGGTGTTGCTGCAAGAACGGGGCTGGGAGCCGCAAAATTGATCTCATTTCCCTGCATATCGGTGATGATACCGCCAGCTTCCTTGATGAGAAGATATCCTGCCGCAATATCCCAAGGAGAAAGCAGATATTCAAAGAAAACGTCATTTCTGCCGGCAGCAAGATAAGCAAGATCAAGCGCTGCAGCACCTGCGCGACGAATATCACTGCAAGCGTGATAAAGCGCTTCTGCAAATTGGAAAGTCTTTCGTCCGAGGGTATCCTTATAATAAGGACAAGTTCCCATCGCTACGATGGAGTGGGACATATCTCTTTCCATCACGTGCATGGCGTGACCGTTGAGATAAGCACCTTTTCCTTTTTCCGCAGAAAACATTTCATTCTGATATGGATCATAAACTGCGGAGAACACAGCTTCGCCATGAGAAAACATTGCTACGGAGATGCAGGAATGACGGTAATTGTGGATAAAGTTTGCCGTACCGTCGATCGGGTCAATGATAAAGCAATAATCACGCTTCAAAACACTTGCGTCATTTTCTTTTTCTTCCGCGATGAAATAGGCATCGGGAATCGCTTTTGTGATCTCCTCGATCAAAAAGTTCTGAACGGCAACGTCATATACCGTGACCATATTTGCCGCGTCACCCATTTTTTCTTTTACGTTGCCGCCGTCTTCAATATCGTGCGCGCCAAGCATTTTTTCGCCTGCCTTGAAAATCAAAGGAAGCAATACTTCGCTGATGTTTTCCATAAAAAATCTCCTTTTAAATTCAATACTCATACGGAAAGTATACCACAAGAAAAAGATGCTGTCAAGCAAAAAGCTTCCGCGAGCATAACCTTGCATGGCGGTTTATCAAAAAAATTCCGCACGGAATGGAATCCATGCGGAATTTTATTTTGTATTCTCCGATTTCTTTTCGTCCTCTATGATCGAAATTTCTGTATAAGCCTCTTCGGTAGGAGCACTTCTGCGAAGATAGGCGTGACCGCCGTCAACGGAGCAGGTGCCGCATTTGCACGTCACATAATCATAAGAATCTTTCGATTCGATCTCTTGACCGCAACGATTGCAACGAATGGCATTTTTGATGATCTTCATGGGTGGTTCGTCCCCCTTTCCCTTATTCTTCGTCCATTATAGCACAAAACTGATATTTTCTCAATAGCTCACAAAAAAAATACACTTCAAAAAGAATTTGAAGTGTATTCTGGCACCCCCAACGGGAATCGAACCCATAACTAACCCTTAGGAGGGGCTTGTTATATCCATTTAACTATGAGGGCGAAACTCGCCCGAAATCGGGCGAGTGATTTTGATTAGATTTTTCACTGCGGTTCGTCGATATCCTTCGGAATCGGAATCTCCGAGGTGATCGTGCGGTCTTCCGTGGCAATGGTTTCCGAATACACCTCAAAATCCTCCGTGCGCATGGAGGGCGAATTCGAAGATTCGGTCATCGCTTGGAAATCTGCCGTGTTCATCGCCCTGAATTCCATGGAATCGGGGATCACAGGGAATTCCTCCGTAAAG
This sequence comes from uncultured Lachnospiraceae bacterium, assembly GCA_964466625.1. GTDB lineage: Bacteria > Bacillota > Clostridia > Oscillospirales > CAG-272 > QALR01. The sequence goes on from CAYXQF010000013.1 coordinate 3,417, forward strand.
ATCTGACCGGGCTTACGTGTGCTGAAGAGTGTGCCTTCCGCTTGCTTTGCGCGGCGGTATTCGTCTTCAATATGCAGTTCTCTGCCGGCTTCTGTGGAATAATACGCATAAATATCGGTGATATAACCTTTTTTTGCAAGGCGTTGATCCACGGCAGAATGAATGACCGTATAAAGAATCGCAAAAATCGGAACACCGAAGATGAGTCCCCAAACACCCACAAGACCTGTGGTAATGAGGAGCGCTGTAAACATAAAGATAGAAGAAGCTTCCACACCCGTGCGCAAAACGCGCGGTTTGATCAAGCGGCGGTTGACAAAGAGCAAGCAAACCATCAAAATAACAAACCAAAGCATGGAAAGCGGATCGGCAAGCAAGATGATCAGCGAACCTGCGACGGTGCCGACGAGCGGTCCGACGACGGGAACGATGGAAAGAATACCAACCAACACACTGACGAGCGGATAATACGGGATACCGATCACCATCGCGCAAAGATAGCAAGCGGTGCCAAGGATCAAGGCGTCCGCAATCTGACCTTTGATAAAGCCACCGAAATTTTTATTGGCGAGATTAACGCTTTTCGCAAAATGCTTATAGCGTTTTTTGCGGAAGATCGCATGGCTGAGCTTTTTGAGCTGCGCCAAAAGTTTTTCTTTGGAAGCAATATAATATATCGAGAGCATGATGCCGAGCACGATATCCATGACGACATTAACAGCCACACCGACAATATTAACGACATCGGGAATCACAAGCGCCAGCGCGTGGTAGATCTGATCCAAAAGTTCGACGGAATATTCTGTCACCGTTGCCCAATAGCCGGCAAGGAAGCCGTCCACGATGGAAAAATTATAGATCCAAGACTTCACCGCCTCCAGATACCAACCTGCCATCTGCTGCAGATCGGTATAACCGCGGAGTACCTGCGGCACGACAAAGCCTGCAAACAAAGCAAACATCGCAAGCGCGAATACATAAACGATCACGATAGCGATCGTTCGTTTTAAGCGATATTTCCCCTTATGATCAAGAGCGGAAAGCATCCTGCGCTCCACAAAATTGAGAAGCGGTGTCAAAAGATAAGCGATCGCGATGCCGTAGAAGATCGGGTTAAATTTCGAAAGCAGATTCCAAAGCGTCTGCCAGAAGGAATGAAAATCCCTGATGACGAAAACAAACGCCGTGACAAGGAAAATGACGATCATTGCATAGATCATGATGGTCGTATACCGTTTATTCCATTGAAATTTCATGCTTTCTCCCTCCCTTCTCCAAGCATTTTAAAAATAACTTAACACTATTATCATACACATTTCTTGCGATTTCGTCAAGCGAAATTTCAAATTTCTTTCAGAAGATCGGCAAAGTTTAATAAATTATTCATAAACTTAAATCCATTATCGCCCGATCGCGAGAAAAAAATTCGGACGGTGAAAAGAACCGTCCGAAAAAATTTTTAAGCATTTTTCACGGTGATGGCACCGAACGCACAATCGAGCTTCATACGCACGGGTGTGGTGCCGACCGAAATATCTTTCACAGAGCCGAATGCCACGTCTTTCATCACGTCTGCCTTTACACCGGCAGGAAGAATGATCTTCGTTTCACCGAAATTGGTGTTCACGGAAAGATAAGAATTTTCCGTAAAGGTCGCACCCGTGAAATCCAAGGTGAGAGAACCAAAGCTGATCTCATAAGAGATATTGCCAACGGTCACACCGGAAAAACAAACGTTTTCGCCTGTGAAGACGTATTTTGTATGTGTGCGATTCACTTCATCGCCCACCTGCGTGGCAGTCCCGGAAAACGAATTTTCCGAGGTGATCCGCACTTGTGGTTTTCTGAAAGCGCTGAGAACGATCTTGCCGCCGATGAAAAGAACGATCACGGCAAAGAGCAAGAGCCAGATATTGATATCCACAGGGATCCATTCCTGCGCATCAAGGAACAACACGAGGAAAATGCAAAAGCAGAGAATATTGCCGAAATTCGGGCCGTCGCTGACGATAGAAATCAGGAAGATTACCATGCAAAGCACCGCCCACCAACCGTCAAAAAAGAGGTTGACTTCGAAATCGAAGATGCCCGTTGCCTCGATCAGCCAAAGTGCACCGAGAACGATGAACAAAATACCGATGATAATTTTTGTAATTTTAGAGCGTGTCACGACAAACACTTCCCTTCAAAAAATAAATTAAATTTCGCGGCTTCGCATCGCCATGCGGTATTTTTTCTTTTGCATACGGTAGATGCAAAAGCCCGTGACAAGAACGGCGATCACAGCCACCGTCACCCAAAAGCCAACGGAAAGCCCGCCGACGTTGATCGCGATCCAAAGCATATCGAGCATTTTATTGGTATCATCGGAAAGATTGACGAAAACCTCGGTGTTTGCGAGGATTTCCTCAGAAGGGTACGCGATCTCGCTTGCCACCATCTCCTCGTCCATATAATTTTTCGCCTCGGAGATCGGGGTGGAATAGCCGACGTAACCGCAGTTTTCCGCGGAAATGAGCGGTTCGCTCATGAAGTTGATGAACATTTCCGCCGCCGCTTTATTGACAGAGCCTTTCGGAATGCACATCGCGTCCACGAATTGGTTCGTGCCTTCCTTCGGGAAAGCAAACGCAAGATCTTCGTTATCTTCACTCATGGTGAGATAGTCGCCTGCGTAATAGGGCGCGATCCATGCGTTTTCACCGACCATCTTATCAAAGATCTGGTCCATGACGTAAGCTTGCACGAGCGGCTTCTGCTCTTTGAGAAGCTCTGCCGCCGCATTGATCGCGTCCATATCCTCGGTATTGATGGAATGGCCGAGGAGAGAGAGCGCGATGGCAAAGGAGTCACGGGAATTATCGAACATAAGGATCTTTCCTGCATATTCTTCCTTCCAGAGGATCTCCCAGCTATCAACAGGCTCGGTGATGTATTTGGTGTTATAGATGATACCGACGGTACCCCAGGTATACGGCACGCTGTAAAGCGCATCGGGATCGTAGCCGGGGTTTTTGAACTGGGCGTCGATATATTTTTCATAATTGGGAATATTGGAAAAATCAAGCGTTTCCAGCATGCCGTTCTCCGCAAGACGGGAGATCATATAATCCGAGGGGATAATGACGTCATAATATGCACTGCCGCTCTGCAATTTGGAGAAAAGACCTTCGTTGGTATCAAACGTGGAATACTCCACCTTGATGCCCGTCAATTTCTCGAAAAATTCGATCACGTCCGCAGAACCGTCCGCGCCGTCCGCGATATATTCGCCCCAGTTATAAACGTAGAGCGTGATATTTTGACCCTTGAAACGGGAATAATATTCCGTGTCAAAATCCGATACGGAAAGTCCCTCGTCCGCCAGCACCGGAAGCGCCGCTACGGTGACGGCAAGAATCACACAGAGAAAAACAGAAAGAATTTTTTTCAACTTTATTACGTTCCTTTCCTTTGAAAATCAAATGCGAAACGTCTTCTTCTCAAGAGCACGTTCTTTGCGGATCGCACGGATATTGGTCACGAGCAAAACGAGCAGAACGATGACGAACATGATGGTGGAGAGCGCATTGATCTCAGGGCTGACGCGTTTTTTCACCATGGAATAGATAACGATGGAAAGCGTCTGCACGTTGCCTGCCGTGAAATAGCTGACAACGAAGTCATCGAGAGAATAGGTCAGCGCCATGAGAAATCCCGTGATGATGCCGGGCATGATCTCGGGGAGAATAACCTTGATAAACGCCTGCGCAGGATTGCAACCGAGGTCAAGCGCCGCTTCGTACATATTTTTATTGATCTGACGAAGCTTCGGCAAAACGGAAAGAAAGACCGACGGCACACAGAAGGAAACGTGCGCGATAATGAGCGAAACAAAGCCGCCCTGCACGTGTGCAAAGGAGAAAAGGAGCATCAGCGAGATACCCATCACGATCTCAGGGCTGAGAAGCGGAAGGTTTGTCACGCTTTTGATGACGCCCTTGACTCTTTTATTCTGCATAGAATACACACCGACTGCCGCACTGGCACCAAGGATCGTGGAGATCACAGATGCAATCGCCGCAACGATGAGCGTATTTTTGAGGCCGCCCAAAATCAGTTCGTTTGAAAAAAGGTCGATATACCATTTGAGGGAGAAGCCCTGCCAGGAATACCCTTTGGTTTCATTAAAGGAAAAAACAATGAGAACCATGATCGGCAGATACAAAAACATCAGCATAAGCGCAATATAAACGCCGGATATGGCTTTATTTTTCTTTGTCATACCAATGCCTCCTCTGCGTCTTCGGTTTCGAGTCTGTTAAAGATCGCCATGGTGATGAGAACAACGATCATAAGAAGCAGCGACGTTGCGGAACCGCAATTCAGGTCATAAGAGTTGCCAAGGAACTGCGTTTCGATCAGGTCACCGATAAGATAGTTGCCCGTGCCGCCGAGCATGCCGCTGATAACGAACGTGCTGACCGCGGGAACAAAGACCATCGTCGTACCCGAAAGGATACCGGGAACGGAAAGCGGAAGAACCACGCGGTAGAAGGTCATATAAAAACCTGCGCCAAGGTCGCTTGCCGCTTCGATGACACTTTTGTCGATCTTTGTCATGATGGAATAGAGAGGCAGGATCATAAAAGGGATATAGTTATAGACCATGCCGAGTATGACCGCGCCCGACGTATTGATAAGCTGTATAGGCTCCAGACCAATGGCAGTCAGAAGCGTATTGATCACGCCGTGATCCTCAAGGATCGCCTGCCATGCGTATGTACGGAGCAGGAAGTTCATCCACTGGGGAAGCATGACGAGCATCGTCATCATCTTCTGCTTAGAAGCAGAAAGACGGGACATGGCAAACGCAAAAGGATAAGCAAAAACAAGGCAGATGACCGTGGCGATCGCTGCGAAAGACACGCTTCGCACGAGCGTGGGGATATAAATCGCGGATTGACGCACGTTTTCAAGCGTGAACGCACCCGTGCTGTCCGTGAACGCGAAATAAACGATAAGCAAAAGCGGAAGAATCGTGAAAAGAAGCATCCAAACGATATAAGGATAAGATGCCCATTTTGCATTCAATTTAATCACTTCTGCTCACCTCCGTCGTCCTTCGGGCTGTCAGCCGATTTGTGCATGATGTGAATATCTTCGGGTGTGAGTTTCAGACCGACTTTTGCACCCTCAGGAGTGAAGTCTGTGGAGTGAACACGCCAGATCACGCCGTCGCAATCCACGCGCATTTCATAGTGAACGCCTTTGAAGATCGTGGAAGTGACCATACCGCACAGATATTCTTCGGACGGTGCAACGATATCCACGTCCTCGGGACGGACGACAACGTCGATGGGTTCATCTTTTTCAAAGCCGCCGTCGACACATTCAAAGGTTCTTCCCGCAAATTCGACAAGAAGGTCGCGGCGCATGATGCCGGGAACGATATTACTTTCACCGATAAAACGCGCGGTGAAGGCGTTGACAGGTTCGTTATAGATATCCTGCGGTGTGCCGATCTGCTGGATAATACCGCCGTTCATGACAACAACGGTATCACTCATGGTGAGTGCTTCTTCCTGGTCGTGGGTGACGTAAATGAACGTGATGCCAAGCTCCTGCTGGATCTTTTTCAGCTCGTACTGCATTTCCTTACGGAGCTTCAGATCGAGCGCGCCGAGCGGTTCGTCGAGAAGGAGGATCTTCGGCTCGTTGACAAGCGCACGCGCGATGGCAACGCGCTGCTGCTGACCGCCGGAAAGCAAGTCCACGCGGCGGTTTTCAAAGCCGGAAAGGTTTACGAGCGCGAGCATTTTGCGCACGCGTTTTACGATATCCGCTTCGGGTGTCTTCGAAAGGCGAAGACCGAATGCCACGTTTTCAAACACGTCAAGGTGCGGAAAAAGGGCATATTTCTGGAAAACGGTGTTTACTTTTCTTTTATAAGGAGGAACGTCGTTGATGCGTTTGCCAAGGAAATTGACATCGCCCGCATCGGGAGTCTCGAAGCCGCCGATGATGCGAAGCGTCGTGGTCTTACCGCAGCCCGAAGGGCCGAGGAGCGTCACGAACTCTTTATCACGGATATAGAGATCGATATTTTTGAGGATCTGTTCGCCGCCAAAGCTTTTGGAGATTCCCTTCAGTTCAATAATTTTCGTCTGGTCCATTTTTTTCAACTCACTTTTTTATAAAATTTCGAATACCGCCGTTTGGGAAATTGACTTTCGCAATTTCCGCCGTGAGCGGAACGGAAATAAAGATTAAAAAAATGCACGAAAAAGAAATTTTTCCGTGCATTAAAAAGTGCCGTGAACGATATCAAAAAAATTTTGAGAGGGATAACACGTCCGTGTATCCCCATTCACACTTGCATTATAACAGACATTCCGATAAATTGCAATATTTTTTGAAAAAAACTTTGAAAATCTTGCTTTTTTCCGACCTTTTTTCGCGTTTTTTGTGAAAACCCCAATCTGCGGCGGCAAAATACCCCGAAAATCTCCGTTTTGTTCTCATATCCTTTGAAATCCTCAAAGATTCCGTCCGTCCTCTTTGCGTTAACCTTCCCACTTTTCCAGACGCATGACGATGACGGACATATCATCGTCATATCCGACCTTTTCTCCTGCCAGACGGAGGATCTTTTCCGCAATCGCATCGACGCTTTCCGACGCCATTTCCATCATGACACGGGCAAACCACGGGCGCGGCTCCTCCTCGTCAAGATCCGAGCAGACACCGTCCGAGCAAAGCAGGACAAGGTCCCCTGCGGAAAGTGAAAGACAAGTCATTTCCGAGGAGATCTTCGGCATGATACCGATCGGATACGTATCGGAGGAGATGCGCAAAAGCTTACCGCCGCGCAAAACGAAAGACGGCACCGCACCGCTTTTGAGAAACGCAGCCTCACCCGTCACAAGGTCGATCTCCGCCATGTCCACCGTGGCAAAGCACTCTGTGCGTCTGGCGCCGAGGAGCGTATTGAGCATGGAAAGGATCGTGGACTTTCCATTTCCGCAGGCAAGCATTTTTTCGAGGAAAACACGGCACATTTCCGCTGTCGCGGCGGCACCCTCGCCGCTTCCCATGCCATCGCAGAGAACACCGTAAAAATAGCCGTCGTAGTTTTTCAGCACGGAAACGCTATCTCCGCAAACGTCCTCTCCTGCACGGGAATTTTTTCGTGCGGCGCAGGAAACGGAAAAAACGTTCGCGCTCTCCAGCGTCACGGCGCTTTTGCCCCCTTCGATCATAAATTCGGGCATGGAAAAGCGTGTTTTACAAACCGTTTCGCAGATTTCCGCAAGGTCGGAGGGACGAAGTGTCATGTGTGTGATCTTCGCGCCCGTGGCAACGACGAATTTTTTTCGGTCACCGCAGACGATGACGTTTTCCGCCTCCACGCCTGCGCGCAAAAGGTGGCGGTGCAATCTTTCCGAAAGCACACGGTCGATGGGATAGCGCACTTCTTCTTCCGCGGCGGCATCGGCAAACATACGCGCCATCGCTTCATAGTCAAGCGCAAAAATGCGTGACGTATCCTCACGGATCGCTTCCTCCGCCATCTTCGCGGAGCAAACGGAAAGATCGGCGGCGATCACGTCGAGATAGGGACATTTTACCTTCGTCATCTCATAAAGACGATCGCGATCCACCCTGCCCTGCGCCATCAAGCGAGAAGCGATCTTCGCGGAAAGCTTCTCATTTTCGAGCGCTTCGAGTCCCGTACAGCTACACTCATGCGGACAATTTTTGCAATGTGCGCGAAAAACCTCCATGCAACGCACGCCGAGTTTTTCGGGTGCGGGGCGGCGTAATTTTTCGGAAACGCCATGCATCGCCTCTGCAAGAGAAGACATGGAAAGCGAAAAATGACGCATGCGTTTTTCTCTTTCCGATTCTCTGTGGTCGGTGGCGATGCGCTCGGCATTCGCGGTTTCCACGGGCAATTTCATCGAAAAATCGGGCAAGATCTCGAGCATAGCAGGAATCGTGATGAGCGCGCTTGCCGAAAGCACCTCAGGCAAGATCTCACGGACAAGCGCCGCGCCGCCGAAATACAAAGCGGAGCCGATCGTGACCGCTACCGCACTGACTGCCGCAAGCAGTGCATTCACGTCGAAAAAGATACCTACCACAAGTCCCATAAGCGCAAACGTCGGCGCATAAACGCCGCCCAGCGAAAGACCGCACAAAAGTCCCACTGCGGAGCTTCTTGTCGCCTCACCGAAATAGCCGACGTAAAACGTGATGAGTGCCGCCACGAAAACACCGATGGAAAACGCGCCAAGCGCCATCTTTGCAAAGCTGAGCGAAAGCGCAAAGGCAAGCGCACCAAGTCCTGCTTCAAACATGGGTGTATGCTTATATTCCGCCTCAAAAAAGAAGCAGAAAAGGAAGCTGAAAGCGCCTGCACAGACCGTTTGCAGAGCCAGCGAAATAAACGCGGAAGCGCTGATGCCCGTTCGGATCATATCAAAAAGCGCAAAACCGAGTGCAAAGACCGTAGCAAGCAGCACGCGCGTGGAAACGGCATCAGGAAGCCTTCCCGTTTTGCGCATGATGCGCCGATCACCCAAGGTAAGCCCCATAATAACGCGCGCAAGATAGATACAAGCAGCACAAAACACCGTCGGCGGGAAGCCATCTCCGCGCCAAAGCCCCAAAAGCCCTCGCAACACCACGCCAAGCAGCGCAAATGTGGAATACTGCGGAAGCGCCGCCGTGAGTGCCACGCCAAAAGGCGCGATCTCCATCGGAAAAATCGCGCCGTCAAGCAAAAAGCCAAGAACGCTCATGCCTGCCGCTGAAATCCCCTGCCGCACACGGACTTTTTTCCGTGAAGAAAGCATGGAAACCCGTTCGTTATGCCGTCCGCCCGCCTTTTCACAATATTTATTTTTTGTTCTTTCCTCTGTCAAATTTCATCATTCCCTTCGTTTTTATACTTCCATGGAAAGAATTGCCTTTTCATATAAAGCATACACGAAGCGACGTGAAAAAAAGGTCGATTTCCCTTGTCGAACCTACTTTTTTCTTTAGGAAAAGAAAAAAGTAGGCAAAAAAGAAACCGTTCGTGGCACTCCATCTTTCTTTTGACAAAAGGAGGAAGCAGGCAAAAAAGAAACCGTTCGTGGCACTCCATCTTTCTTTTGACAAAAGGAGGAAGCAGGCAAAAAAAGCTCACCTTTTCTTTGCAAAAAGAAAAGGTGAGTCCAAAAGAAACGAATCGTGGTGTTCTACGTTCCTTTCGGTAAAAAAAGAAGAAAGCAGGTTAAGCCGCCTCCAGCATATTTTCGATAAAAATGCCGTACCCTTCGGCGGCATCACAAACCAGAACGTGGGTGTATGGATGATACCCACCAAGGCCCCCTCTGACGAGGGGGCTGTCAGCCGTACAGGCTGACTGAGGGAGAGAAATAGTTTGCGTTTTTCTCTCCCTCCGTCAAAACTTCGTTTTTCCACCTCCCTCATCAGAGGGAGGCTTTAGGCGGCTGCATCTAACATGTTTTCGATAAAAATGCCATACCCCGTTGTGGGGTCGTTGACCAGAACGTGAGTGACAGCGCCGATCAGCTTGCCGTTCTGAATGATCGGACTGCCACTCATGCCTTGCACAATACCGCCCGTTTTTTCAAGAAGTATGGGATCCGTCACGCGCACGGAAAAATTTCTGCCGCTCGCGGTTCGGTCGATTTTCGTGATCTCGATCTCATATTTGCCTCTGCCCTCACCGTCCACCGTGGTGAAAATATAGGCTTTGCCCTCACAGACCTCGTCTGCCCGTCCGATCGGATAACATTCCGTCTTGAGGGCTTCGGGAATCTGTGTCAGCACGCCGTAAATGCCCGTTTCTGCATTTTTCAGAAGCTTTCCCATCTTCGCGCCCGTGAAAGAGCCGCGAAGTTCACCGGGCGTCCCTGCGCCGCCCTTCACCACACCCATTAAGGTGACTTCCTCTGCCGTGCCGTGTGCAAACGGGACAAGCGCACCGCTTTCTCCGTCACAAATGCCATGGCCAAGGCCTGCGAAGGTAAAGTTTTTCGTATGGATAAACGTGATCGTTCCGATGCCTGCCGCGCTGTCCTTGATCCACACGCCAAGCTTATATTCCCCATTTTCGTCGATGCGCGGCGTGACCTCGGCAAGCCGCCGAAGCTCTCCGCTTTTATATTCCAATTTCATGGCGTTTCCGCCGCTCTCTCTCACAAGGATCGCAAATTCCGAAACAGACGAAATTTTTTTGCCGTCCACCGACGTGATCACGTCGCCTTTTTTCAGTCCTGCGTCCGCAAGCGGACCTGCGCTGCCGGGGATCCCGACAATGACGATACCGTCCGTATGAAATTTCACGCCGAAGGGAATCCCTGCCGCAATGAGGAGCGGCTCCTCGGTCATGGTGCCGTCCGCCGATACCAAGGAGGAAAAGCCCATGACCATCACCACCGCCAAAAAGACACAAAGAAACGCTTTTCCTCTGTTTTTCATGGTTTTGACCATTCCTTTCATTAAAATGAAACTGTGCGTTTTCGCGCGTATTTTTCCGCGCTGTTTTTAATTTGCTGCAGAAATGTTTTTTTATGTATAACAATTTTTTTGAATCTATCCAAATATTTTGTTTTTCTATTGAAAAAAGACAAATTGTTTGTTATAATATAGTTTGAACGATTATGTTTTTCTAAAATTGCCAAAAACACCGAAAAAATTAAAAGAAGGTGAATGCATGCGTGTCGCCATCATCGGTTCCCGCGGCTTCAATGAAGAACAAAAACGCAAAGCTTACGCGCTTTTATGCAGATATATCCCTGCCAACACGACGGAGATCGTCAGCGGCGGCGCTCAAGGGATCGATAAGCTTGCGGAGCTTTACGCCGCGCAAAACCATTTGCCCACCAAGATCTTTCTTCCCGATTACAAAACCTACGGCAAACGCGCGCCCATTATCCGCAACGACGAGATCATTGCCTACGCGCAATACGTACTGGCTCTTTGGGATGGTGCCTCTCACGGAACGGCGTATACCGTCGCTTCCTGCATCAAAGAAGGCGTGCCGATCAAGGTGCTGACCGTTCAATAACGTCATTAAAAATAAAAATAAATATCCAAAACAAAGGAGAAAATTATCATGGCATCTGAAATTCTTATGGAGATTTCCGAAAAACTTCAGAAAGGTAAGACCAAAGACATCAAAGCCCTCGTTCCCAAGGCGCTTGAAGAAGGCATTCCTGCAACAGATATCCTCAACGAAGGTCTTCTCGCAGGTATGAGCATCATCGGCGTGAAATTCAAAAACAACGAAGTTTTCGTTCCTGAAGTTCTCATCGCCGCAAGAGCAATGAAAGCAGGCACTGAAATCTTGAAACCTTACCTCGTTTCCGCTGACGCAAAACCCCTCGGCAAAGTCGTTCTCGGTACCGTTCGCGGTGACCTTCATGACATCGGCAAGAACCTCGTGAAGATCATGCTCGAAGGCAAAGGCCTCGAAGTTATCGACCTCGGCGTTGACGTAGCTCCCGAAGCGTTCGTTTCCGCAGCAAAAGAAAACGGCGCGAACATCATCGCTTGCTCCGCACTTCTTACCACCACCATGGACGAAATGAAAAACGTTGTTGACCTCTGCAAAGCAGAAGGTATCCGTGACAACGTGAAGATCATGGTAGGCGGCGCTCCCATCACCGACGCTTTCTGTGAAGAGATCGGCGCGGACAAATATACGCCCGATGCAGCTTCCGCAGCAGAAGCAGCGGCTGCTTTCCTCGCTTGATCGCAGGTTCGGCGCATCATTACCGTATCGTCGGGGAGGAGCTTGCTCCTCCCTTGCCATTTCAAAATTTATCCCCCTAAATCATAAAAATCAAAAAAAGAGGTGTTCTTATGAAACTCAAAGTCATGACCTACAACGTAGCGGGCTGCCGCAGTTTCGAATTCGGCCCCGATTACCGTCCCATCATTCACGCGGAACAGAAATACGCAGAAACCATCGGCGCTTTTGCACCTGACATTTGCGGTCTGAACGAGATCGATTACAAGCTCCCCCGCAGTGGCAGAGTGAAAATGGCGCAGTTCCTCGGTGACGCCATCGGCTACGAAAGCGCATTCGCACCCGCAGTTACCTTCATCAACAAATACGGCGCAGGTACCTACGGCAACGGCATGATCACCAAACACAAGATCCTCGAATCGGAAACCTATCCCATTCCCGATCCTGCAGAAAAAACTGAGGACACTTACTATGAAAGCCGCGCCGTGCTTCGCGCTGTGGTTGAGATCGAAGGCAAAAAATTTGACGTTCTCGTCACACACTTCGGTCTTGCGACAGATGAGAAGATCAACGCTGTAAAAACGCTCGTTCCCCTCATCAAATACGCAGAAAATCCCGTGATCCTTATGGGTGACTTCAATATCCTCGATACCGATCCCGTTCTCGCACCCATTCAGGAGCTTCTCGACGATACCTTTGTCGTTTATCCCGACAAAGAAAACGTCACAACCTGTCCTTCCAGCACGGAATTCTGGCCCAACGACAACTATCACAAGATCGACTATATCTTCGTCAGCCGCGGTATCAAGATCGAAAAGGTCGAGATCCCCGAGCTCGTTCTTTCCGACCACAAGCCTTACATCGCATACATCGAAGTTCCCGATTGATCGGAAAGGAGATCCATCTTGGCAGAAAAGATTTATACCATACCGATCAACGAAGCCTTTGACAAAGCCATCGAAAACGAGCCTTACGATTGTCCCTTCTGCCTTTTGCAGGAGATGCTCGAGCAAAATGAGCTGGAAATCATCATGGGCGCTTCCATGATGGAGCCTGACATTCGCATTGAAACCAACAAAAAAGGCTTCTGCAAACACCATTTTGACCAGATGTACGAAAGAGGTAATCGCCTCGGTCTTGCGCTCATTCTGGAAAGCCACATCGCTGAAGTGGAAAAGAAAATCTTTGAAGGCGGCACATTGCTCGACGGCAAGGGCGAAAAAGAACAAGCAAAGCTTGATTCGCTTGAAAAGTCCTGCTACGTTTGCGACCGTGTGAACCTTTCCTTCCTCAAAATGATGGACAATATGGTCTATCTTTGGGAAACGGACGAAGATTTCAAAGAAAAATTCAAAAAGCAAAAATATTTCTGTCTGCCCCATTACAAACAGCTTTTGGAATTCGGCAGAAATTACCTTGGCAAAAAGCAATTTGCGGAATATTTCAAGCAGGCAAGGGAGATCGAAAAAGCGTATATCGCAGAGCTTGGCGGTGACGTTTCCTGGTTCTGCAAAAAATTTGACTACCGCTATGATAATGAGCCCTGGTATAATGCCAAAGACGCGATCCCGCGTGCGCTCGCGTTCCTTTCGGGCGGCAGCAACAAACGATAAACAGACAATTTTAAGTTCATTGACACACGCAAAATATTACAGTAAGGAAGTTACAAAATGAAAAAATTCAGAAGAATCGGTATTCTCACGTCGGGTGGCGACGCCCCCGGTATGAATGCCGCTATCCGCGCTATTGCAAGAACGGCTCTTGCACACGGCGTTGAAGTTATTGCTTTCAAAGAAGGCTACAAGGGTATGATCGAAGACAACGTAATCGAAATCACTACCCCCACCCAGCTTTGTAACATCATCACCAAGAGCGGTACTTTCCTTTACACCGCACGCTGCGATGAGTTCAAAACGGAAGAAGGCATGGCTGCAGCAATCGCAACCTGCAAAAAATACGATATCGACGGTATCATCGCCATCGGCGGCGACGGCACGTTCCGCGGCGCGACCGACCTTTCCAAACGCGGTATTCCCACCATCGGTATTCCCGGCACGATCGACAACGACGTTACCTCCACCGACGTGACCATCGGCTTTGACACAGCGATGAACACCGTTATCCAGATGGTCGACCGTCTTCGTGACACTTGTGAATCCCACGCAAGATGTGACGTTGTGGAAGTTATGGGCCGTTGGGCAGGTCACATCGCACTTCGCACCGGTATCGCAACGGGCGCTTCAGCGATCGCGATCGCTGAAGTTCCTTTTGATGAAGAAAAAGCAATCGCTGACATCATCAAACAGAAAGAAGCAGGCAAACGCAGCTTTATCGTGATCGTTTCCGAAGGTCTTCCCGGTTATGCAGAAAAGCTCGCAAAGACCGTGGAAGCTCGCACCGGCATTGAAACCAAATTCGCAAGACTTGCACACGTTCAGCGCGGCGGCACACCCACCCTTGAGGATAGACTCCTCGCTTCCGAAATGGGTGTTGCAGCAGTTGAAAGACTTTTTGAAGGCGAAAGCGACGTTGTCATCGGCAAGAGAGATGGCGAGATCGTTGTCACCAACATCAAAAAAGCGCTCACCGTTGACCGCATGTTCAAAAAGAAGATCACAGAAGAAGAAATTGCTGCTCTCACACCCGAAGATAAAGCTTGGATGGAAGCACGCTGTGCAAAAGTTCAGGCCGGTATGGAAAGACTTTATCACGTTGCAGACGAGGTAAAATAATTTTTACAAAAAAGGAGCTGTTGCCTTGGGTGACAGCTCCCGATTTTTGACGAAAGAAGGAATCCTTATGGCAAACGCAAAAGCCTGCGAGCGCACCAACGTGATGCGCATTCTCGACAGCGCAAAAGCCGACTACAAAAGTCATTGTTATCTGACGTCGGGAGCGATCTCCGCCACCGATCTTGCCGCGGCGCTCGGCGAAGATCCGGCGCACGTTTTCAAGACGCTCGTGACCGTCGGAAAGTCAGGCGCACACTATGTTTTTATGGTCCCTGCGGCAGAAGAACTTCACCTTAAAAAAGCCGCGGCGATCGTTGGGGAAAAGTCGATCGAGATGATCAAAAGTAAGGAGCTTTTGCCGCTCACGGGATATATTCACGGCGGCTGTTCTCCCATCGGCATGAAGAAATTTTTCCGCACGACCATTCACAAAACCGCGGCGGATTTTCCCACGATCCTTTTCAGCGCGGGCAAGATCGGCTATCAGATCGAAACCTCCCTTTCTGAACTTCAGAAAGTGGTAGAAATCGGGGTTGGGGATATTATCGTGTGATAAGTTCTTTTGAAAGAAAAAATAATTTTTCTCTTTATTAAAAGAGAAAAGTCCATTCATTTGTTTTAGCAAAGAAAGGTTTTCCACAAAAACTGTGGAAAACCTTTCTTTTTTCGCAAAAAGTGCGCGAAAAACAAAATCTTTTGCCGCGAATCGGTTGACAATATACTAAAATATGAGATATAATATATAATAATAGGCAAATTAGACCCACGAAAAAACTAAGGTTCGGAAAGGCGATATTCCATGATCAAAAGTATGACAGGCTACGGTCGCGCGAAAAGAGAAATCGGCGGCCGCGACATTCTCGTTGAAATCAAATCCGTGAACAACCGTTATCTCGATTGCACGGTCAAATTGCCAAGACTTTTCGGCTTTTTGGAAGAAAAAATCAAATCCTTTATCAGCGCAAAGGGTATCTCCCGCGGTAAAGTAGAAATCTTTGTTTCCATCGACATTTTGGAAGAGATCGGCATTTCCGTGGAGCTTGACCGCGCATATGCGGAAAGCTATATCGCGGCGCTTCGCCGCCTTTCGGAAGAATTTAACCTCCCGAACGATATCACCGCCATGTCCGTCGCGGCAAACCGCGATATTTTCACTGTGCGCAAGGCAGGTGACGACATGGAACGTGAATGGGCAAACGTGCTTCCCGTTCTGGAAGAAGCAACTGCCGCTTTCATTGCTGCCCGTGAACGTGAAGGCGCCAATATGAAAGCCGATATCCTCGCGAAAAAAGCGCGCGTGAAGGAGCTTGCGGCAAAGATCGCACCCCTTTCCGAAGCGGATATCAAAAATCAATACGCAAAGCTGGAAGCCAGAATCAAAGCGCTCATCGGTGACGTTGCTGTGGACGAAAGCCGTCTGATCACGGAATGTGCCGTTTTTGCAGACAAGGTCGCTATCGACGAAGAACTCGTGCGCCTCGCTTCTCACTTCGAAGCATTTGATAACATTCTCGCCTCCGACGAGCCCGTGGGCAGAAAGCTTGATTTCCTCCTGCAGGAGATCAACCGTGAAACCAACACCATCGGTTCCAAAGCTTGCGACATGGAGATTGCAAGACTTGTCGTGGAAATCAAGAGCGAACTGGAAAAGATCCGCGAACAGATTCAGAATATCGAATAATTTTTTGAAAGAAAGGTAATAAATACCATGAAATTCATCAGTATCGGTAACGGAAACATGGTTGCGGCACACCGCGTGATTTCCATCGTCAGCCCCGACTCCGCCCCCATCAAGCGCCTCATTCAGGACGCAAGGGACGGCGGCCGCGTCATCGACGTTTCCTGTGGCAGAAAAACACGCTCCGTGCTTTTCACGGACAGCGACCACATCATTCTCTCCGCCATCAAAGCAGAAACCATCTCCAATCGTCTTTCCGGTCAGTATGAACAAGACGATGAAGAAGAATTGGACGAAGAAGCATGAAATTTTCCATCTCTTTTTTGAAACCCAAAAGCAGCGGTGCAAAGCAGAAAACGCACTTTTGCATTGAATATAAAAAAGCAGAATCCATCTGCGCTCCCCAAAACCACACACCAGAAAAGAAAGGACGTCAAATGGCTATGAACACAAAAGGCTTGTTGGTTATTCTCTCCGGCCCCGCAGGAAGCGGTAAAGGTACGGTCGGCGGCAGACTTCGTGAGCTTGCTCCCTTTGAATTTTCCGTTTCCGCCACCACGAGAAATCCCCGTCCCGGCGAGATCGACGGCGTGCATTACCACTTCATCACCAAAGAAGATTTTCTGACGAAGATCGCGGCAGGGGAAATGCTCGAACACGCCGAATACGTCGGCAACTATTACGGCACCCCCAAAGCACCCGTTGATAAAGCACTTGACGAAGGCAAAAATATCCTGCTCGACATTGAAGTGCAGGGCGCACTCCAGATCAAGGAAAAAATGCCCGACGCCGTGATGATCTACATTTTGCCGCCCGATTATGAAACGCTCCTCTCCCGTATCCGCGGCAGAGGCACGGAATGCGAAGAAGTCATTCAAAAGCGCATGGCACAGGCGAAAAAAGAGATCGAAGTTTTCGATAAATACGATTACATCATCACAAACGACGACGTCGACCGCGCCGCAGGCGATATCCTTGCCATCTTGCAGACAGAAAAACTGCGCACCGTGCGCAATGCTGACATCAAAAATAACTTTTTCAAATAAACCGAACTTATTACTTTTATAAGGAGAACTACGACTATGATGATCAAACCTTCCATCGAACAGCTCACACAAGGTAAATTCAACCGCTACTCCCTCGTTATCGCGACAGCAAAATGTGCTCGCCTCGTTACCGATGAATACATCGCACAGCGCGCGCAGGCAGAACAGCTCGTTGCAGACAAAAAGACTGACAAGACCATCGCTTCCATGATCGCAAGCGATATCCGCGACAACAAAGCCGTTGAAAACGCCGTTCAAAGAATCCACCGCGGAGAATACAATATTATTCTTCCCGAAGAAGCAATCATCAAAGACGGCAACTAATGAAAGCTTACGTCACTACCCTCGGCGTACATCTTTTGGACATTCTGTATCATTTGGATATTGAATACACCTATTATGTACCCGAAACGCTGGACGGAGAATACACGGTGGGGCAATTTGTGCTTGTTCCTTTCGGCGGCGCCAACAAACGCCACACCGCGCTTATCACCTCCGTCGGCAAGACCGACGATTACAGCAAGCTCAAACCGATCCTTTCCGTGATCAATGAAACGCTCGCGCTTGACAGCGAGATGATGGCGCTTGTAAACTTCCTTTGCGACAGAACGCTTTGCACCGTTGGGGACGCCGTTCGCAGGCTCATTCCCGCGGACGCCTTTTGCCGCGCGGACGAATGTTACAGCGCCGTTTCCGATGTCACGCCCGACAAGAGCATCAATGAAAAAACAAGATCGCTTTTTGAATTTATCCAAAGCCACAAAGCACCCACGCGCAAACGCATCGAAAAGGATTTCGGCTCCGATATCCGTGCAGCGCTGAAGGTATTGCTCGACAAAAAACTCATCACGGCAGACACCGTGATCCGGGAATCGCGCGGCGCAACGGAAGATATCATCTCCCTTGATCCAAACGGCGATTCTACTGTGCTTTTGCGTCCGAGAACGCCCGATGTGCAAAGAAAGCTTTTCGCGGAGATCTCAGAAATGGACACCGTGCCGCAAAGCACGCTAACAGAGATGGGATATTCCACGGCGGCGATCAAGGCGCTTGAGAAAAAGGGTCTGATCCGCATCGAAAAACACGAGGTGATCCGCAATCACTATCGTGATATTCTAAAAGAAGAAAAAGAACTCATTCTCACAGAAGAACAAGAAAAGGCTTTTGCGCGCCTTTCGGCGCTGATGGACGAAAATGCCCCCAAAGCGGCACTTCTCCACGGTGTGACAGGCAGCGGAAAGACAAGCGTGATTTTGGCTCTTTGTCAAAAAGCAATCGACGATGGCAAAACTGCTATCGTTCTCATTCCCGAAATCGCACTCACTTGGCAGTCCGTATCCGTTTTCATGGCAAAATTCGGTGGGCGCATCGCCGTTATCCACTCGGGGCTTTCCGATGGGGAACGCTTCGATGCGTATAAGCGAATCCGCCACGGCGAGATCGACATCGTGCTCGGTACCCGCTCGGCTGTTTTTATGCCACTGAAAAATATCGGGCTCATCGTCATCGACGAGGAGCAGGAAACGGCTTACAAATCGGACATGTCACCGAAATATCACGCAAGAGATATTGCCAAGCACCGAGCCGCCGCACACAACGCGCTCCTTCTCATGGCATCGGCAACGCCGTCCGTGGAAAGCTATCATGAAGCTTTAAGCGGCAAATATGAGCTTGTCAAGCTCACAAAACGCTACACAGGCTCTGCCCTGCCTGCCGTGAAGATCGCGGACATGCGCATGGGACGTGATACGCCTGACACCGACATGATCGGCAAAACACTGCGCACGCTCATGTGCGAAGCGCAGGAAAACGAAAAGCAATCCATGCTTTTTCTCAACCGACGCGGATACAACAGCATGGTTTCCTGCCGCGCTTGCGGCGAGGTGATCGTCTGCCCAAACTGCTCGGTTTCCCTTACTCATCATAAAACGAAAAAAGGCGCAAAGCTTGTCTGCCATTACTGCGGATATCATATCCCCCCTCCTCATTTTTGCCCGAAATGCGCAAGTGAACATCTCGCATACGCGGGTTATGGCACACAGCTTATCGAAGAAGAGATCAGTCGCTTTTTGCCTGATGCGCGCGTGCTTCGCATGGACGCGGATACGACACGGGCAAAGTTCTCTCAGGACGAGATCACAGGCGCTTTCAGCCGCGGAGAAGCCGATATTTTGGTCGGCACGCAGATGATCGCCAAAGGGCATAACTTCCCGAACCTTTCTCTGGTTGGGGTGGTTGCCGCTGACGCATCACTCTTTCTTGACGATTTCCGCGCAAACGAGCGCACATTCTCTCTCATCACGCAGGTTATCGGGCGTGCAGGACGTGCCACGGGCGGCGGTATTGCCGTCATTCAGACACTCAACCCCGATAACGAAACGATCCGTCTTTCTGCGGCACAAAATTATGAAGCCTTTTATGAAAATGAGATCAGCCTTCGCAAAGCACTGACGTTTCCGCCTTTTTGCGATATCGCGGTCTTTAGTTTTACGGGTGAAGAAGAAACAGAACTGAGAAATTTTTCCGCGGAGTTTGTGGAAGCGCTCAAAAAGCTTGGTGCAGAAGAATTTTCCGATGTGAAAATGCTCATTTTCGGGCCTTTTGAAGCACCTGTTTTCAAGATCAAAAACCGTTTTCGCATGAAAGCGGTCATCAAATTTAAAAACAATCGCAGAGCTCGCACGCTTTTCTCAAAAATGCTCGCCGTATACGGTAAAAAAGCAAGCGGTAAGCTGGGGCTTTCCGTCGATATCAATCCCTCCTCAACATAAGAAAGGAAATTTATTATGGCAAAACTGAAAATCCTGACAGAAGGCGAAGAATCTCTTCGCAAAAAATGCAGAGAAGTTACAGAGATCACGCCCCGAATCCTCACACTCCTTGACGATATGGTGGAAACCATGAGAGATGCAAGCGGTGTCGGTCTTGCCGCGCCGCAGGTCGGCATTTTGCGCCGAATCGTTGTCATCGAAGTCAATGAAGGTGAGGTTTTGGAGCTTATCAACCCGAAAATTGTCGAAAGCTCCGGTATGCAGAACGGTATCGAAGGTTGTCTTTCCGTTCCCGGCAAGCAAGGACTTGTTAAACGCCCTGCTTACGTTCGTGTGGAAGCACTTGACCGAAACGGCGACCTCAAAACTTATGAAGGTACGGAACTCCTCGCCAGATGCTTCTGCCACGAGTTGGATCATCTTGATGGTATTCTTTACGTTGACAAAGCAAAGAAATTCCTCTATCCCGATGAAGAGGACGGAGAATATTATCTTGACGAAGATGATGAAATTTAAGTGTGTTTATTTCTTAAAAATTTTAAAGCACTTCGCTCGCGCTTTTATAAACGCCTCGGCGTTTTTTCGCCGCATTTTCGGGGGTTCTTCCGATTTGCAATCGGCTTTTGGTATTTGCTGTGCCAAATTTGCTGTCGGAAAGGTGTTGTAAGAAGGACAAGCGACGATGGGCGGGCGGAACTTGTTATCGCCCGCAGTCGCACCACAGCACTCCCCTGCGGTCAACCTGTAAGGTTGTTGCTTCTCTTTTGTAACTTTTCTCTTTCAAAAAGAGAAAAGTTGAAATCCCCCATCTGCAAAACAAAAAAAGGAATGATGATATGCGTATTTTATTCATGGGCACTCCCGAATTTGCGGAGCGCGCCCTCATCAAAATTGATGAACATTTCAAAGGTGATGTCGTCGGCGTCGTCACCAGAATTGACATGCCCAAAAACCGCGGTCACGTGCTGACACCTCCGCCAGTGAAGGTTGCCGCGCTGAATTTGGGCCTTCCCGTTTATCAGCCGAACAATCTCAAAGAAGAAAATTTCCGTGAAACACTCGAAACCCTCGCTCCCGACATCATCGTCGTTGCGGCATACGGCAAGCTTTTGCCCAAGTATGTTTTGGATTATCCCAAATACGGCTGTATCAACATTCATGCGTCCTTGCTTCCAAGATACAGAGGTGCCGCGCCCATTCAGCGTGCTATTATGGCAGGTGAAAAAGAGATCGGCGTCACTATCATGGAAATGGCAGAAGGACTTGACACGGGTGATATGATCCTCAAAGGCTCCTTCCCTATTCAAAATGAAAACTTTGGTGAGATCCACGATAAGCTTGCGGATCTTGGTGCAGAGCTTGTCATCACCGCGATGGAAGACATTGTCGCAGGCAAAGCTACCTATGAAGCACAGGACGATAGCCTTTCCAACTACGCTGCAAAGATCGAAAAAGCGGATAGAATCCTTGATTTTACTGCTACCGCACGAGAAATTGTCGATAAGATTCGCGCATTTTCTCCCGTACCCGGTGCAGAAGCGATGCTTCCCAGCGGCAAAGTGAAGATCACTGCGGCAAAACTTCTCGAAGAAGAACCGACCGGCGAGATCGGCACCGTTGCCGAACTTTCCCCCAAGGGTGTGGGAAAACTGATCATCAACGCCAAAGACGCGAAGATCGCTATCGAAAAACTCATTCCCGAAGGCAAAAAAGAGATGTCTGCCGGTGACTTTATCCGCGGCCGCCGCATCACCGAAGCAGACCGTTTTCAGTAAAATTTATCAGAGGAGAACCACATGAACGCAAGAGAATCTGCCTTTCTTTCGTTATTAAAATACGAAAACAGCGGTGTTTATTCCAACATTGAGCTTTCTTACGCCATCGAGCGAAATCATCTCGAAGGCGCGGAAAAAGCGCTCTTCACTGCCCTTTTTTACGGTGTGATCGAGCGCAAGCTCACCCTCGACTACTATATCGAAAAGCTTTCTGACCGCGATGCGGATACCATCGACATGAACGTGCGCATCATGTTGCGCCTTGGTCTTTATCAGCTCATTTATATGGATAAGATCCCCGAATCCGCCGCCGTTAACGAAAGCGTGAAGCTCGTAAGCAGATTTTCCGCAAAGAAAAACAGCGACAAATTTATCAACGCCGTTCTCCGCTCCTATATCAGAAAAAAAGATACGTTGACGCTTCCCGACATTAAAAAAGAGCCTTACCGCGCACTTTCCGTGCGTTATTCCATTCCGGAATGGATCTGTCGCCTTTGGGCAGATGCTTATGGTCTTGGCGAAACGGAAAAAATGCTCGCCACTGTCAATGGCAATCCCCCTATGACCTTGACCGTCAACACACTTCGCAATACTCCCGAAGAATTGCTTGCCGCTCTCACAGAAGTCGGCATCAAAGCACGCATCAGCCGCATCTCGCCGATGAGTATTTGTCTTTTCGGTGCAGTTCCGCTGGATAAGCTTGCCGCATTTGAGGGTAGATATTTCATTCAGGACGAAGCTTCTGCGCTTTGCGTTGCCGTGATGGACGCCAAAGAAGGCGATCTGATCCTTGATGCTTGTGCTTGCCCCGGCGGTAAAAGCTTCGGCATGGCAATTTCCATGAAAAACAGTGGTGAAATTCGCTCCTTCGACCTGCATAAAAATAAACTTTCTCTCATCGAAACGGGTGCGGAAAATCTCGGCATCGACATCATCAAGGTCGGTGTGCAGAATGCTTCCGTTACAAATCCCGAAATGCCTGTCTTTGACAAGATCCTTTGCGATGTTCCCTGCTCGGGTCTTGGCGTTTTGGCGAAAAAACCCGATATTCGTTATAAATCTGAAGAAGATATCGTTCGCTTGCCCACCTTGCAAGCCAAAATTCTGGAAACGAACGCCGCATATCTCAAAAATGGCGGCACGCTCGTTTATTCCACTTGCACCGTCAACCCTGCCGAAAACAAAAATATCGTGGAAAATTTCCTTGCTTCCCACAGCGAATTTTCCCTTTGTCCCTTTGAGATCGGTGAGATCAAATCCGACGGTATCCTTGAAATTTTGCCGCACACCTACGGTACAGACGGCTTTTTCATCACAAAACTGATCAAATCATAAAAAAGGAGGACTCCTCATGGAAAAAACAGATATTTTAAGCATGACAAAAGAGGAGCTGACCGCCTTTATAATCTCTCTTGGCGAACCGAAATTCCGTGCTACACAGGTTTGGGGTTGGCTCATGAAGGGGGCAGATTTTTCGGAAATGAAAAATATTCCTGCCACACTTCGCAATAAACTCGAAGAAAATGCTTTTATTGCCTCTGCCAAAGTGGCGCGACGCCTCGTTTCCACCGATGGCACGATCAAATATCTTTACGAGCTTCACGATGGAGAAAAGATCGAATCCGTTTTCATGCGCTACAAGCACGGTAACACGATCTGCATCTCTACAGAAGCAGGTTGTCCGATGGGTTGTGCATTTTGTGCGTCCACGCTCAAGGGGCTTACACGCCGTCTTCTCCCTTCAGAAATGCTCTCTCAGATCATTTCCACAGAAAAAGACACGGGTGAGCGCATTTCGGGCATCGTGCTGATGGGCATCGGTGAACCGCTCGACAACTATGACAACGTTTTGAAATTTTTGCGCCTTGTCGGCTCTCCCGACGGGCTGAACATCGGATACAGACACATTTCTCTTTCCACTTGCGGACTTGTTGACCGCATATATCGTTTGGCAGAAGAAAATCTCGCCATCACACTTTCCATCTCGCTCCACGCGGCAGACGATGAAACACGTTCTTCTCTCATGCCCGTGAACAAAAAATGGAACATTGAACAGCTTCTCACGGCTTGTCGCGCTTATTTTGAAAAGACAGGGCGCCGCATTTCCTTTGAATACACGCTCGTGCGCGGAAAAAATGACGGCATCGCAGATGCAAATCGCCTTGCTGACGTACTTTACCGCTATTGTGCAGGCATGCCTTTGCATGTGAATCTCATTCCCGTAAACAACGTGGAAGAACGCGGCTTTTTGCCGAGTGAAAAAAGCGGCATTGAAGCTTTTGTGAAAACGCTGGAAGGCAGACACGTCATTGCCACCGTTCGCCGCAAGCTCGGCTCGGACATCGATGCTTCCTGCGGTCAGCTTCGCGCAGGAGATAAGTAAGGGGCTCTGCCCTCGCCAAACTTTTCTTTGCGAAAAGAAAAGTTTGGATCAAAAGAAACGACTCGTTTGTTTCGTGCCTCTGAATTTATTTCGCAAAATGTTCGTGGAGCAATCCCACGCTCTCTATATATTCCCCCCGCCATGGGATTTCCAAGGGACGAGTCCCTTGGACGGAGCGCGAGGCAGCGCCTCGCAACCCACACGAGATAAACTCTCGCAGACAAAAAAGGAAAGGACAACATTTTTATGACGTTTTTCGGAAAAAGCCACGTCGGTATGCGGCGTCAGGTGAATCAAGATAGCTTTCGCTGTTATACCATCTGGAATGGGACAGCGACGCTTCTTGTCGTTTGCGACGGCATGGGCGGTCATAAAGCAGGAGAAGTTGCGAGCAAGAATGCCGTAGAGATCTTCTGCAGTAAAGTGGCGGAAAAGCCTTGCCGCGAGGATAAACCCGACAAGATTCTTGAATTTGTACGTTATACGATGGTTTGCGCGGCATCGGAAGCCAATGCCACGCTTTATCACCTTTCCAATCAATATGATGAATGCCACGGCATGGGTACGACACTCGTTGCACTTCTCGTTTTTAAGGGTTGGTTTTATGCCATCAACATCGGCGACAGCCGTCTTTATCTCTTGACACCGGAAGAAGCAAAGCTTGTGACCAAAGACCATTCTTATGTGCAGTATCTCATTGATAATGGCAAACTTTCCCCCGAAGAAGCCAAAGATTATCCCAGAAGAAACGTTATCACAAGAGCTGTCGGCATTTCCAATAAGCTCGACGTGGACTTTTTCAGCGCTCCCTTGGAGCCTTGGGGAAGCGGCTATTTTCTGCTTTGTTCTGACGGTCTTTCGGGTTATGTAACGAGCAAGATCTTGCTTGACACACTTTTCGGACAACTCCCGAAAAAGATTCCGCCCGAAGCGGAGCTTGAAAAACGCGCGGATATGTTGATCGATTATGCCAATGCCAAAGGCGGCGCCGACAACATCACCGTAATACTCGCAAAGTTCTAATCACCAACGACGAAAGGAATCTTCATAAATATGAATATGGACGTTTTTAAGAAACATATCGGTGAAGTGTTTGACGGTAGATATAAGATCTGCCGCACGATCGGCGTTGGCGGTATGGCGCTTGTCTATGAGGCACGCGACTTACTGACAGGACAGCGCGTGGCAGTCAAAATGCTCAAGGACTCCATCTCCGATAATCCGCAGGCACTGCGCAGATTCGTTAATGAATCCAAAGCGGTTGCCATGCTCAATCACCCCAATATCGTTAAAATTCTCGATCTTTCCGTAAAGACGGAGCATAAATTTATCGTCATGGAATACATAAAGGGTATCACCCTGCGCGAATACATGACGTCAAAAGGCAAGCTCACATGGCGTGAATCTGCCGCATTCATCGCGCAAATTTTGCTCGCGCTCGATCACGCGCACATGAAAGGCGTCGTTCACCGCGATATCAAGCCGCAAAACATCATGGTCATGGAAGGCGGCGTGATCAAGGTCACCGACTTTGGCATCGCGAAAATCCCCGATGCAGAAACCGTGACGATGGTCGATCACGCAGTCGGCACGATCTATTATATCAGCCCTGAACAGGCGAGAGGCAAAAAGATCGACTCAAGAAGTGACATTTATTCGCTCGGTGTCATGTTTTATGAAATGGTGACGGGCAGACTTCCCTTCCTTGCGGAAAACTCCTACGGCATCATGCACAAACAGATCCATGACGCGCCGCAAAAGCCCACAAAATGGACACCTGAGCTTCCGCTTGGCGTAGAACAGATCATTCTCACCGCCATGGAAAAAGCACCGCAGAATCGCTATCAGAGCGCTTCGCAGATGCTTCGTCACGTTTACAGAATCCAACGCAACCCCACGATCATCTTCCAAAAACAAACGCCTGTGCCGCGCACACCGACGGCAGAAGTTGCCATTAACCGCACGACAAAGGAATCTTCCGATCGCTACGAAAGCAAGAATGCTGCACCGCGCAGACCGCAGCAGCCGATACAACCCTCACGCACAGCACCACAGAGAACAGCATCGGCAAGACCGCCTTATCCGCCGCAACAGCAACCGATCGCAAGACCCCAGCCGAAGCCCACACCCAAACCTGCGCCCGTGAAGAAAACACCGCTCAGAAAAAAGGAATTTGTGGTCACCTTCCCCGTCGTCATCGCGTTCTGTATTGCCTTTTTGGCGCTTGCCGTGATCGGATTTATGGTTCTCATCAACGCATTGCTTGCGAATGTGGAAACGATCTCCGCATGGCATGCAGAAAATTT
Organism: uncultured Lachnospiraceae bacterium; assembly: GCA_964466625.1. GTDB lineage: Bacteria > Bacillota > Clostridia > Oscillospirales > CAG-272 > QALR01. Next base: position 29,857 of record CAYXQF010000013.1, read on the forward strand.
CCTTGATCACAGAATTTTGTGGTCTTCTCTCCTGCAAAATATCTCAAAGATGAGGTATCTATGAGTAAAAATATTGAAGGTATCATTTTAAGTGGCATCGGCGGACTTTATTCCGTCAAAGCCGAGGGCGGCGAGGTTTATCCTTGCCGTGCCAAAGGCGCTTTTCGCAAAGCAGGCCTTTCTCCGCTTGCGGGTGATCAGGTTTCCGTTCGTATCCCCGAGCTTGCGGGAGAAGAATATTTTATTGAGCAGATCTTGCCGCGAAAAAATGCGCTGATTCGTCCCCCGATGGCAAATCTTTCGACGCTTTTTGTTACATTTGCGCCGAAAAACCCCGTTCCCAGCACCCTATATCTCGATAAATTGCTTTCCATCGCGGTTTTTAATCATATAAATCCCGTGGTGGTCATCACCAAACAGGATATTGACGCCACACTCGCGGAGTATTATGCAAATATCTATCGCAAAGCAGGCTTCCCTGTTTTCATTTCTTCTTCGGAAAATGGCGAGGGAATTGCGGTGCTGAAAGAATATATTCTCGGCCTTGAGGACGGCATCTGTGCTTTTGCAGGTGCTTCGGGTGTCGGAAAATCCACGCTGATGAACGCACTTTTCCCCACGCTTTCTCTTGACACGGGCGTGCTTTCGGAAAAGATCTCGCGCGGCAAACACACCACGCGAAGCGTAAACCTCTATTCCATGGCAGATCTGATCGGCGGCAGCACAAATGCTTACGTTGCTGACACGCCCGGATTTTCCATGCTGGACTTCGTAGAATTTGATTTCTACACGCTGGAGGATCTCCCGCACTGTTTCCCCGAATTTGAAAAGTATCTTGCGGATTGCCGCTACACAGATTGCTCTCATACGAAGGAATCTGCCGCGGATTGTGCCGTTGTCGCTGCGATAGAACGCGGAGAAGTGGCAAAAGAGCGCCATGAAAGCTATCTTTCGATTTATGCGGATCTTTACAGCAAAAAGCCGTGGAAGAAGAAATAATAAAGAAAAAAGCCTTAGCGAATTTTGCTAAGGCTTTCTTTTATAATAAAGCAATGATAAAAACAAAAAAGCCGATGGGATAAAACCCATCGGCAGATTCCATATCCATTAAAAACCAAATAAGAGAGTTCCGAACTTTGCGAACTCAAACCTCACGAAGAAGTTCAAGCCCTCGGTCTATTAGTATCGGTCAGCTGAACACATTACTGTGCTT
>CAYXQF010000014.1:0-12658 GCA_964466625.1 uncultured Lachnospiraceae bacterium
GCACATGACTTTTAATCATGGTGTCCGGAGTTCGACTCTCCGATGGATCACCAAAAAGCACACTTCGGTGTGCTTTTCTTTTTTGCTATGATAAACACAAAAGGTGCAGAGCGATGTCTGCACCTTTTATTTTTTACGCTTGTTCGTGTCCGATCAAGAAATAAATATGTCCGCTGATATTTTTTCCTTCCAAATACGTTCCGTGAATATCATCGGTTACCATCTGGAATCTTTCGTCAAAGATCGGCGTATCGTTGGTGGAGCGCGTAAGAGAAACTGCACATTCGCAGTTTTTCTCGCTGAACAATCGCACCGTCGCATTGCGAAGCCCCGAGATCCGCAAGGCTCTTCTGTATCGCGCGTTTACGGGAGGCGCTTCGCGGCAGGAGATCACGCCTTCCGCTTGCTCGATGAATACGCGACATTCTCTATGCTCGCATCTTGCGAAGCGATAACCGGAATGTCCGTCTTTTATCTCCGCTTCTGCACCGCAAAGAATCGGTGCGCCGAGGGGGAATCGGAAATAGGAATCCGTTGTTGTGTTGGCGTTATAGGCGGAGAAGAACAGCGCGTTGTCACTTCTGTGGACGGCAAGTGTGGCGGCTTTTGTCTTTCGTTTTGCTTTGCGAAGCGAATAGATAAACCACATTTTGCCAAAGCTTCTCGCACGAAAGATGCCCCTTTTTCAATATCGAGCAACGTGATTTTATCAGAAAAAGCTTTTTCGCTCAGTTTAGCGAGCGTTCCGTATAGGAAGACCGATATGCCTAGATCGGCAAAGCGGTTCAACTTTTCCGATACCGCGTTTTCCGTCGGAACAGGGGAGAGGATCACGCTGTTTTTATATAATTCTGCGTCGTGGCTGAGAAAAGCATCGGTGGAAGTCACACAGCAAAGCGGTAGACCGTCATTGATGGCATCGCAAACAAAATGGTCGCCGCGATTCATTTCCAAAAGCATCTCGCTGTCGCTTGTGGTTGTGTATTCGCGCATAGGGTATACCCAAACGATGGGCGCAGGCTCATCGGCAGCGTTTTTTTCCGCTTTCAAAAGATGCGGCAATGGCTCGTTTGCACAAGCATCGGGCATTTCTCCATAGGAGTTATCAATGGAAAGAATATTCAACGAATTTGCCGTTTCCGTTTTTCCGTCTTTGGTGATGCGGGAGATCGCCATCGGCAGATAAATATCGCAGGGTGTTCCGTCATAGCGGTCATACCAAGGGGAATTTACCCACCACGGATCGTGGATATAATATCGGAACGGGAATTTTTCGCTTGGAAGTTCGCAGGTCCTTGTCATGTGTCCCATGATCTCCAAGCCATAGTTATCGTTGAGCGCCGCCCACGGGGAGTTCGGGGGTGCTGTGATGCCGAGGTTCGCGTTGTAGATATCATAGAGGGGAACGCCGTCACTGGCGTAATCGATGCCGACGGAGTTGTTTGTTCCACGCGTTTCCAAGGGGATATCGGGACAAGCTTCTCTGAAAAGCTTCCAGAAGGAAAATACTTTTTCTTTGGTAGCGGCAAGCTTTTCCGGGTGATATTTTTCTCCGTCAAAGATCTTGCCCGTTTTTTTCCACGGATTGGAGCTAAAGCCAAGACCGTTGGAAAGCCAGAGGTAATCAAAGCCCATGTCGGGAAGGAAAACGGAGGATTGCTTACCGAGAAACGTTCCGAAAGGCGTGCCTTCGGGGATACCGTCGGGATATGCCGCGTAGTGTTTGCTATCTGCATGCAATTCTGCCGTAGCATCGATAAATCCAAATTTATCCAGCTTTTCACCGGAGCTTATCTCTGTGTGACGGTTATATTTGAACTCGGAGATCGCAAATTCGGGACCGATATCAAATGTTTCCCCCACGCGTATCGTGGCTTGCGGAAAAGCCTTTTTACTTTCGGATTTCAGGCAGGACACGATCGTTTTCAAAATTCGATACGTCATGATCGGTGCGTTGGGGATATAGTCCTGACGTTTGCTGTGCAGAGAGATCTCAAGCGGCTCTCCGTCTTCCAAGGGCGGAAGATTGGCGGTCCCAATAAAACGCCCCCACTCAAACGTGTCATCAAGATTCCCTGCGTAGTCAAGGAGCTCACTGCCGTCGCCCACCCAAAGCATGACGGAAATGGTCTTTCGATTTTTTAAGAGCGGGCGCCATTGCTCGAAGATCTTCGCACATACGGCACGAATAAAAGCTTCGTCGGTCTTTTTGAAAGGCTTTAAGCTTAGTTCTAAGGTGACGTTTTGAAACATACGATCCTCCGTTTTTTAAATTTTTTCGTAAACGGTATAGCATAAGCTGAGCTTGATTGCAAGGTTTTTCTTTTTTCAAAATATTTCATTTTTCGGTTGAAATTTTTCCCTGTATACGATATAATATTTATGATATGGACTGTAAAATTTAAGACAGCATGGAAAGCGGCGCTTTTTTAGGAAAATAATTTCAAACGGTTTGATTCATTTCTTTTTCTTTGCGTGAAAGACTTGATGCAATCTGGAGAAATCTTCCCACCGAGGAAACTATTTCGCATTGATTGGTAAAGAATAGGCGTTTATAATGGGAGTATCACGAAAACAAAGGAGATTTTCCCATGCAAAAGAAAAAACACCATCTTACCAAAAAACAGGCAAACGCGCTCTTTCTTTCCACATTGATGACAACTGCGGCATTTCAATTGACAGCTTGTGCAGGAACAGAATACATATCTGAAGACACTACAAAAGTGACGATCACGGAAGCGATCGCTTCCGATACGATTGCATCGTCTTTTACAACGCCTGCTGTGGATCTTGTTCCGACGGACAGCGAGGACACATCGTCTTTTGAAGAGACGACTTTTGAGTCCGTAGCAGAAACCACGGTGGCACCGACCGAAACGGAAGAAACAACACTTGAAATAACAACGGTTGAAACTACGATGGAAACCACAACTGCCGAAACGACGATCGAAACCACAACCGTGCAAACAACGGTGCAGGAAACGACGGCGGAAACCACCACGGAAACGACCGTGGAAACCGCACCTGTCATCGAAACGGTGACGGAAGAATCTTATCGCTACATTCCTTATGATACGAGCTACGTTTATTCCGAAGATTACGAGGAAGGCGTGCGCATCGTTTTCAGCGAAGGCAAACGCGGAAAAATTCGCGTAACGACCACGAAGATCTATGAAAACGGCAAGCTGATGGATACGCAAACGGTGGAAAAGACGATCTCTTCTGCTGAGGATCGTGTGATCATCATCGGTACCGCGCCAAAGATCACTACGGAAACGATCACGGATAAGACGGATATCTTGCCTTTTGCTACCGTTTATGAATACGATGACAATCGCTACGATGACGATGTCACCGTTTTGGAAGAGGGCAGTGACGGCTATACGGTGCGTGAATATCTTGTGACGTACGAGGGCGGAGAAGAAATTTCAAAAGAGCTTCTTTCCGAAGAAACGATTGCAATGATCCCCAAGCGTATCCTCGTTGGCACCAAGCCTGCTACAACTTATGAAACATTCACGCAGACCGAAAATATCGTGCCTTTTGAAACGGAGTATGTTTATGATGACACCTTGGACGAGGGTACAGAAATCGTGAGTCAGGAAGGTTCAGACGGCTACACCTTGCTTTCTTACCGCGCGACTTACTATCGCGGTGAGGAAAAAGCGCGTGAGCTTACGGACACCGTAGTATATCCGCCGCAAACGAAGATCGTCGTGATCGGCACAAAAGAGATTCAAAAAGAAGAAACTTTCGGACTTCCTTACATAGACGCGGTGCATGGTGGTGTGGATTACAATGTGACACAGCATTACGGCAATAACGGTCACGGTGGTATGGATATCGCTGTTTGGTACGGTGATCCCATCGTGGCGATCAAAAGCGGCACGGTCATCGCGGCGTATGACGAAGGTGATTTTGGCAAAGACAACATTCTTTGGACGTACGGCACTTACGTTGTCATCGAGCATGAGGGCGGCGTGCGTTCCTATTATGCGCATCTCTCTGACCGCACTGTGCGCGTCGGTGACAAAGTGGAAAAAGGCGAGGTCATCGGACACAGCGGCAATACCGGCAGGGTGAATCCCATGCCGAGTGCATCGAATCCTTTGGCAGGCACACATCTGCATTTTGAGATCCGCGTCTGGAACGGCTACGGCTATTCCACGACTGATCCCAGAAATTATCTCCCCGGCTGGTGGGGCGGGTAAGACTCGCCGCTGGTTGCCGCCGTATCGTAGTTTGTGTAAAACTGAATCTTTGCGTGACGGCGGTACGGAATCTGTGAGAACTTTGTAAAAAGGGTGGTGCTCGTGTTCGGTTGATGCTGTAGGAGAGTTTGTATAAATTTTGAATTTCTTCACGTCGATGATCGCCGCATATATAAATAATGAAAAAACAAAAAATAAAAATAAAATTATTTCAGAAAGGTTTGGGTCTTGATTATGACAGATTACAAATGGTACGGACACTTTAACGCAGACAGTTCCTATACCATCACGGAGCCGGAAACGCCCCGTCATTGGTATAACTACTTCTTCAACGATGAGTATGTATCCTTCACCTCTCAGGTAGGTTTTGGCGAAGGCGTTTGCCAGGACGACATGGGCAGAAGAATCCAGCTCTTCTCCAACCGCAATATTTTCGTAGCGGAAAACGGCGCTTACTGGAGCCTCTTCGGTTTGCCGCTTGACTACGGCTACACCGATTATTCCTGTGATCACGAATGTGGTTCCAGCACCATTCACCTTACATACAAAGATATCGCAAGTGACGTTCGTATGTTCGTTCCCAATGAAGGCAGACGTGAACTTTGGAGCATCACACTCACCAACAAAGGCACGGAAGAGAGAACCTTGAACGTGGTTTCCTACGCGAAAACAGAAGTTGACGGCGCTTACCGTCCGCAGGCATATAACCTCGGTCAGGGTGGCTTTATGGAAGACAAAAAAGCTGTCTGGGCAAAGGATTACCGCCCTCTTTGGTCTGCAAAGAATCGCAAGATCTGGTGCTACATGACCTCCTCCGAAGCGGTAACGGGCTTTGACTCTCGCCGCAATGCATTCATCGGTCCTTACGGTGATGAACAGCACCCCGTAGCGCTCCGCAAAAACAGCGCTTGCACCAATAGCGACTGTAACTCCGAAAAGCTTTGTCTTGCACTTCAGAGCACCGTGACACTTCAGCCCGGTGAAGCAAAGACCGTTCATTTCCAGCTTGGCGTTGCCCTTGATCCCGAAGAGATCGTATCTCCCACACATGAAGGCGTTACCGCTGAATTTGCGGCAATGGAAGCAAAATATGCAGACGTTCTTAGCGGTGTTTCCATCAAGACTCCTTGGGAAAACTTTGACCATCTCATCAATGGTTGGATGAAATATGCGGCAGATATGGGTTCCCGTTGGGCGCGTGTTCGTCACAATGGCTACCGTGATATGACCAGTGATACCGAATGTCTTGCTTGCGTAAATCCGAAGCTTGCTTGGGAAAGAATGAAGCGCGTTCTGACATATCAGTATCAGAGCGGCTATGCACCCCGTACCTTTGCTGAAGGCAAAATCAAGGACAACAACTTTGCGGATAACACCGTTTGGATGACTTATGCAGTCAACACCATCATCAAAGAACTTGGTGATCCGAACCTTCTTTATGAAGAAATTAAATTCAACGATACAGAAGAAACTTACTCCGTTTACGAGCATATCAAACGCTCCGTAGACTTCCTCTATAACTTCCAGGGTCTTTACGGACTCGTTCGTATCTGGGGCGGTGACTGGAACGACTGTATCAACTACGCAGGTCTTAAAGGCAAGGGCGTTTCCGTATGGCTTTCCATCGCATGGGTAAGAGCGGGCAAGATGTTTGCAGAAGTTGCTCGTATGCTCGGCAAAGAAGAAGACGCAAAGCTTGCTGACGAACGCGTTGCGATCATGACCGAACGCATTGAAAAATACGGTTATGACGAAAAGGGCGGTTATTACATTTATGCGCGCACCGACGATGATATCATCATGGGTGCGGCTGATTGTGATGAAGGTCAGATCTTCCTCAATCCTCAGCTTTGGGCAGTTCTTGCAGGCCTTGAAAAGGGTGCTGCGGTGATGGATCGTGCGGAAGAACTTCTGGAAACACCGATCGGCATCCGTCTTTCCTATCCTGCATATTCCTATCAAAGACCTTACATCGGTTCTATGGCTGAAAAATTCCCCGGCGTTCAGGATAACGGCGGTATCTATCTCCATCCTTCCGCTTGGAAGCTTGCGGTTGATGCGCTTATCCGTCGTCCCGACCGTGTAGAAGAAGGTCTTCGCAAGATGCTTCCTTGGGATCATTCCTACGATGACGGCACCGTTTCTCAGACTTGCGGCGAACCCTACGCGATGTATAACTCCTATTTCGCTCCCGAAACAGGCTACCGCGCAGGTACACCCGGTCAGAGCTGGCGTACAGCTTCCAGCTCCTGGATGCTCAAGAGCGTTGTTGAATTCATATTCGGTATGCACCCCGAAATTGCAGGTCTTCGCATTGATCCTTGCCTGCCGCTTTCTTGGAACGAATGCTCCATCAAGAAAGTGATGCGCGACTGCACCTTTGACGTTCACTTCACCGGTAACGGCGAAGGCTCCGACGTGCTCGAGATCCTCGTTGACGGGGAAAAGATCGATGGCAATATCATCGCTCCCGTTGCAGGCAAGACCATGAAGGTAGAAGTAAAACTCGGCAAGAAATAATCTCTTTCCCCTCGCGGATCTCGCGAGGGGATTTTTTCTGAAAAATGGCAGGGGTTGCAATTTCGGTAATAATATGTTATACTAAAACGAAAGACATTCTTGCTTGGATTGGAGGAGAAAGATTATGGAAAGGAAACTCAGCCCGAAACGGGTGTCTGAATGGCTTGGTGTGCTATTGATCGCGGTTTTGATGGTGGTGCTTTTGTCATCACTGCTGCTTAGTAAGCTGAACGAGCACGATACGGGTGTTTTGTTGCTTTCGCTCTTTTTGAAGATTGCGACGTTTGCGATCCCTATGGGTGCTTCGTTTTTGCTTGTGCGCGCAGGCTACTGTTTCCCGGAAATGAAAAAGACGTTTTCCGGCTATCAGACTATTTTGATCATCATCTCTTCCATCGGTAGCATCGTCTGCGTGCAGATGCTTTATGGCTCCGTTTTTCCGATGACCATCAATACGCTCGGCATCACGAGTGAAACGAAACCGCTGACGCTTGCGCTCCTTTTCTTTGGCTATGTTGTGGCGCCTGCTCTTTTGGAGGAAATCTTTTTCCGTGGGATTCTGATGCGCTCGCTGACGATGTTCCGCGGCTTGCTGGCGATCCTCATCTCTTCGCTTGCGTTTGCGCTGATGCACGTTTCGCTGTTTTCGTTTCCGCTCGTTTTTGTTTGCGGATTCATCATCGGCACGGCGTATCTTTCCACAGGCTCGCTTGCGGCGACGGTTGTGATCCATCTTTCCTGCAATGCTTTTTGGTATTTTTCCGCGGTGCTGGGCGCTTTCGTTCCGTCGCATGCACTGATGTTGATGCAGGGACTTTTCGGCGCTTGTGTGCTGATGCTTGCTGCGGGACTTCCGCTGCTCAAAATGACTTTTGTGGCACTTTTTGACGATGACGATAAGCTTGCGCACCCATCGTCTTCTTTCTGGACAGCGCCGATGATCCTTTTCTTTGCGCTGGCACTTGCGGCAAATATTCTGCTTGGAGGATAGTTTTATGGATCTGAATGCGGAAAAATATATGAAAGCCGCCATCAAGCAAGCGAAAAAGGCGGCGGAAAAGGGAGAAGTTCCCGTCGGTGCCGTCATCGTGCGTGACGGCAAGATCATCGCCAGAGCGTATAACACCAGGGAAACGGACAAGAACGCCCTTTGCCACGCGGAGATCAAAGCGATCAAAAAAGCTTGTAAAAAGCTTGGCGGTTGGCGGCTTACACGGTGCGAGATGTACGTCACGCTGGAGCCTTGCCCCATGTGCGCGGGTGCCATCGTCAATTCCCGTATCGTTTCCGTTTATTACGGTGCTTCCGACAAAAAAGCGGGTGCTTTCGGCACGCTTTTCGATATGAACGGCTTCGGCCTCAACCATAAGCCCGAAATTTATGCAGGCATTTTGGAAGAGGAATGTGCCTTGTTGCTTTCTGATTTTTTTGCGGAGCTTCGAAAGCGCCGCAAAGAGGCAAAAAATGCGAAAGAAAGCGAAAAATAATCTCTTTTGGCGATAAAATATGTTTGACAAGCAAGCATATTTGTGATATGATGTAAATATGTTAGATATTTTATGTAGAAATAAATATCACGGACATTTGAACATGAAAATTGCATTTTCTAGAGCATGATAAAAGAAAAATAAACCGTTTGCAATGAAACGGTACAGGAGGTAAAACATGAAAAAAGAAGCAAAAAAAGCTCTCAGTGCTTCCATGGCTTTGCTTATGACTACTTCGGCTTGCGCAATGTTTGCGGGCTGTGGCGATACTCCCGATGCTGACGAAACCACCACTTTGGGTGTTCTCCCCGGTTTTGAAGACACTACAACGCCCGAAAGTACTACAACAGCGGCTTCTACTCCCGAAAGCACTACTACCACTGCAGAAACTACTACGGCAGAAACCACTTCGGTAAATAAACCCAACGTAGACACGCCTGTCGGTGATTACGAAAACGCGCTCACCGGTCAGCCCAGCGAGGTAAATCTTGCCGCACAAAGACCGCTCGCGATCGTTGTCGACAACGTTCCCGCAAGCTATGCAAACCAGACCGGTCTTGCTGATGCAGATATTCTTTACGAAACACTCGTAGCACCCGGCATCACCCGTTTCCTCATGGTCATCGCAAATCCCGATTCTGTAGACGCTGTTTGCAACATTCGCTCGGGCAGAGATTATCATCTTAATTTTGCGGCATACCACAACGCTGTTCTTATGTGCCACGGCGGTGCATACAACGACTACAGCGATTTCTATACCCTTGCAAAAGAACGCCTTGGCAGCCGCTGGGGTTATATTGATACATGCTTTGAGCCGCACTTCGCGCAGGCGGAAAACGGTGATAAATACGGCACGATCGACAACTACGGCGATCGTGATGACCTTCAGTACGACACCATCTACAAGCCCGAAGCTTTGGAAGCTCTCCTTTCTTCCAAATATTCTAAATTCACAGGCAGTTTTGTCGGCTCTGCAAAGGATAGCCTCAAATTCGTGACTTACGGCACGGAAAAGAGCATGGCAGGCGCTTCCGACGCGACGACCGTTAACCTTGAATTCACTTGCGACGGCGCTGCAGGCGTTAAATTCGTAAGCTACAAATACGACGCTACTCTTAACAAATATCTCCGTTATCAGGACGGTTCCGCACACAGAGATTCCGAAACCGGCGAACAGCTCGCTTTCACAAACGTGATCACACTCTTCACTGACGTGAACTGCGAACTCACCGGCATCAAAAACGATCCTTACATGACCGACATTGACACCGTAGGTACCGGCTCCGGCTACTATTTCTACGGTGGCAAGGTGATCAACATTATTTGGACCGCAACCGAAGATAAGCTCACGCTCACCGATCCGAACGGCAACGAACTCAAACTTGCGACCGGTAATACATACATCGGTTATCTCGATGACAGCTACCTCACCGAGGGCAAATTCTGGAATTGATTTTTTCAAAACGGCAAAGGCAAACGCTTTTGCCGTTTTTTTCTTTTGATCAATACAAAATTTTTGAATAAATATTTGTGAAAATTGATAAAATCATAAGGAAGCAGAAAAAAGTTTTTTCATTTTTCTTGACATAAGAGACGCTCTGTGATATAATTTTGGTGTTAAATAAATCTTTAAGTTGGTACGGAGCTACCGACAAGATTTTGCATATTGGCAGAACTCGTGCGAACGAGTGGTTTTGTCGCGCAAGTCTTGTCGTTTTTGGCAAGCTTTTTTATTATCCGACAGGAAAGGACAAGTAAGATGCTTACGATTTTCAAAGATGCGACAATTTACGAAGGCGGCGTTATGCAAAAGAAATCCGTTTCTTTTGACGGCGTTCGTTTTTCCGATTCTTCCGTTGTCGCTGATGGGGTTTCTGTCGCTTATACGAATCGCGTTTTGATTTTACCGGGTTTCTGTGATGTGCATGTGCATTTCCGTGAGCCGGGTTTTTCGTATAAAGAGGACATGGAAACCGGTTCTATGGCGGCGGCGCACGGCGGTTACACCGCGGTCTGCACGATGCCGAACCTGAATCCCACCCCCGACAGCACGGAAAACCTCGAGATTCAAAGACAGGCGATCGCTGAAAAAGCGAAGATCGCCGTTTATCCTTACGGCACGATCACCAAAGGCGAACTCGGAAAGGAATTTTCCGACATGGAAGCCATCGCACCGAACGTCATTGCGTTTTCCGATGACGGACGCGGTGTGCAAAACGATAAAATGATGGAAGAAGCGATGCTTCGCGCCAAAGCGATGGACAAGATCATCGCGGCACACTGCGAAGTGAACGATCTTCTTTTTGGCGGCTATATTCACGACGGTGCTTACGCAAAAGCGCACGGTCACCGCGGCATTTGCTCGGAGAGCGAATGGAAGCAGATCGAAAGAGATATCGAGCTTGCGGCAAAGACGGGTGTGAAATATCACGTTTGCCACATTTCCACAAAAGAGAGTGTGGCGTTGATCCGCGACGCGAAAAAGAGCGGCGTGGACATCACTTGTGAAACAGGTCCGCATTACCTCGTTCTTGACGACAGCAATCTTCAGGAAGACGGCAGATTCAAGATGAATCCTCCGCTTCGCTCGAAAGAGGACAGAGAAGCGCTCCTTGCGGGACTTCTCGATGGCACGATCGACATGATCGCCACAGACCACGCACCGCACAGCGCGGAAGAAAAGGGAAGAGGGCTCGAAAAGAGCGCCATGGGCGTTGTTGGGCTCGAAACCGCATTCCCCGTGCTTTATACAGACCTTGTGAAAACGGGCATTCTGCCCCTGGAAAAACTGGTTGAGCTGATGAGTGAAGCTCCCAGAAAACGCTTCGGTATCACCTCTGACGCAGGCTATTGCGTTTGGGATATCGATGATGAATACGAAATCAATCCGACGGCTTTCCTCTCCAAAGGACGGAGTTCTCCGTTTACGGGTAAAAAAGTTTTCGGAAAATGTCTTATGACGGTATATGGAGGAAAAACAGTATGGCAAAGCAAATGAACAAAAAGATTGTCTTAGAAAACGGAAGTGAGTTTTACGGATACGGCTTCGGTGCAGACGTGGAACGTGTGTGCGAGATCGTGTTCGATACTTCCATGGTCGGCTATCAGGAGATCATTTCCGATCCTGCTTATGCGGGACAGATGGTTGTCATGACTTATACGCTTATCGGTAACTACGGTATCACCGATGAAGATTTTGAATCCAAAATTCCTTTCCTCGGTGCACTTGTCGTTCGTGAATACAACGATTTGCCCTCGAATTTCCGCTACACAAAAACACTTGCGGAAACGATGGAAGAAAGCAATATCCCCGGCATCGCGGGACTTGACACCAGAGAACTTACCCGCGTGATCCGCGATAACGGCACTTGCAAAGCCATCATCACAAATGCAGATACTCCCAAGGAAAAAGCACTTGAAACCATTCAGAATACAGCGCTTGCGAAAAACCTCGTTGCGAAGGTCAGCTGCAAGAAGCGCTGGTATGCGCGTACCGCAAACGCAAAATATAACGTTGTTGCCATCGACCTTGGTCTTCGACTCAGCGTCGTTCGTGCCCTCAATGAAAAGGGCTGCAACGTGACTGTCCTTCCTTATACAGCAAGCGCAGAAGACGTGGAAATGATGAATCCCGATGGTATCCTCATCTCCGGCGGCCCCGGCGCTCCCGAAGATGTGAGCGGTGTAACCGATTTGATCAACGCATTGAAAGGTAAATATCCGATCTTCGGTATCGGCCTTGGCCATCAGCTTATCGCTATGGCATATGGCGCAAAGACAACGAAGCTCGGCTTCGGTCACCACGGCTGCAATCACCCCGTGAAAAACCTTGAAACCGGTACGATCGAAACCGTTTCTCAGAACTATAATTATGTGGTTGACGCGGAAAGCGTAAAAGATACCGCGCTCACGATTACACACATTGATATCCTTGACAAGACTGTTGCCGGTCTTGCAAATAAAGAAGATCGCATTTTCTCCGTGCAGTATAACCCCACTCTCGTGTCCGGCCCTGCAGGAAGCAAATGCCTCTATGAACAGTTTATCCAGCTTATGAAGGAGGGCAAATGATATGCCGAAGAGAACAGATTTAAAGAAAATCCTTGTCATTGGTTCCGGTCCGATCGTCATCGGTCAGGCTGCTGAATTTGACTATGCGGGCACACAGGCTTGTCTCGCACTCCGTGAAGAAGGCTACGAAGTTGTTCTTTGCAACTCCAACCCTGCGACGATCATGACCGATACCACCATCGCGGACAAGATCTATATGGAACCGCTCACCCTCGAATACGTAGCGAAGATCCTTCGCTATGAACGTCCCGACGCGATCGTTCCCGGCATCGGCGGTCAGACAGGTCTTAACCTTGCAATGCAGCTTGAAAAGAAGGGCGTTTTAAAGGAGTGCGGTGTTGAGCTTTTAGGTACAAGCAGTGAAAGTAT
>CAYXQF010000014.1:12668-30023 GCA_964466625.1 uncultured Lachnospiraceae bacterium
GCAAAATAACAAAGAATGTTATTATGGGAAGAGCAAGCAGCGAAAGCATTGAAAAAGCAGAAGACCGTGAAGGCTTCAAAAAGCTTTGCGAAGACCTCGGCGAACCTGTTCTTCCTTCTCTCATCGCGCATACCATCGAAGAAGGTCTTGCGGCTGCGGAAGAGATCGGTTATCCCGTCGTTCTCCGTCCTGCGTTCACCCTTGGCGGTACAGGCGGCGGCTTTGCGGATAATGAAGACGAATGCCGTGAGCTTCTTAAAAACGGCTTGAAGCTCTCTCCCGTTACCGAAGTTCTCGTAGAAAAGAGCATCAAGGGCTATAAAGAAATCGAATACGAAGTTATGCGCGACGCAAATGACACCGCGATCGCGATCTGTAATATGGAAAACGTTGACCCCGTTGGTATCCACACGGGCGACTCCGTGGTTGTTTGCCCCAGCCAGACGCTCACCAGCAAAGAATGCCAGATGCTCAAGGAAAGTGCGCTCAAGATCATTCGCGCGCTCAAGGTAGAAGGCGGCTGTAACGTACAGTTCGCGCTCGACCCCCATTCTTTCCAGTATTATCTCATCGAAGTTAACCCCCGTGTATCCCGTTCCTCCGCGCTTGCTTCCAAAGCAAGTGGTTATCCGATCGCTCGTGTTACCGCGAAGATCGCTGTCGGCATGACGCTCGACGAGATCATGCTCGCAAATGCTCCTGCGGCTTGCGAACCTGCGCTTGACTATGTGGTAGCAAAGCTTCCTCGCTTCCCGTTCGATAAATTCGCGGCAGCGAACAACAAGCTTTCCACACAGATGAAAGCAACGGGCGAGGTTATGAGCCTTGGCAGAACTTTGGAGGAATGTTGGCTCAAAGCGGTTCGTTCTCTTGAAACCGGCGTTTGCCATCTCTATATGCCGAAATTTGATAACGAATCCAACGAATACCTTATGGATTATATCGTGCAGGGTACTGACGACCGTTACTATGCGATCGCAGAACTTATTCGCCGCAAGGTGGATATCGGTCTTATCTGCAATGCAACCAAAATTGACATGATCTTCCTTGAAAAGATCAAAAACATCGTGATGATGGAAAGAGAACTCGCTGCGGCGAAAGGCGACGTGGAAGTTCTTCGTGATGCGAAGAAGATGGGCTTTGCGGATAAATTCATCGCAAAACTTTGGGATTGTCCTGAAATCGACGTTTACAATCTGCGCATGAAGGAAAACATCGTTCCCGTATACAAGATGATCGATACCTGCGGCGCGGAATTTGCAAGCTACGTTCCTTACTTCTACTCCACTTATGAAAACGAAAACGAATCTGTCGTTTCCGATAAAAAGAAGATCATCGTTCTCGGTTCCGGTCCGATCCGTATCGGTCAGGGTGTCGAATTCGACTACTCCTCCGTTCACGCGATCAAGACCATCAAGGCTTCCGGCTATGAGGCGATCATCATCAACAACAACCCCGAAACCGTTTCCACCGATTACACGACTTCCGATAAGCTCTATTTCGAGCCGCTTTGTGTGGAAGACGTTATGCATATCATCAACCTTGAAAAACCCTATGGCGTTATTGCTTCCCTCGGCGGTCAGACTGCGATCAATCTTGCAGAACCGCTCCGTGACAGAGGCGTAAAACTCATCGGTACAGACTGCGACGCGATCGAAAAAGCAGAAAACCGTGACTCCTTTGAAAAGGTTCTCCGTGATCTCAACATTCCTCAGCCCGAAGGTAAAGCAGTTACCAAGATCGAAGACGGCGTTGCTGCTGCGGCAAAGATCGGTTATCCCGTTCTTGTTCGTCCTTCCTTCGTTTTGGGCGGCCGTGCAATGCAGATCGTAGCAGATGAAGAAGGTCTTCGTCACTACCTCAAGACTGCCGTTGAAATCGACGAAGATAAGCCCGTACTTGTTGACAAGTATATCCAGGGTAAAGAAGTCGAAGTTGACGCTGTTTGCGATGGCACAGACGTATTCGTTCCCGGCATCATGGAACTCGTAGAACGTACAGGTATCCACTCCGGTGACTCCATCAGCGTATATCCTTCTTTCAGTATCTCTCAGAAAGTTAAGGATACCATTCTTGATTACACTAAAAAGCTCGGTATCGGCATCGGTATCGTAGGTCTTTATAATATTCAGTTCATCGTTGATAAAGACGACAACGTATTTATCATCGAAGTAAACCCCCGTTCCTCCAGAACGGTACCGTTCATTTCCAAATCCACGGGCTACAGCCTTGCGGATATCGGTACGCTTGTCATTCTCGGCAAGACACTTAAGGAACAGGGTATCACCACCATTTATCCCGAAGAAAAGAAACGCTGGTATGTCAAAGCGCCTGCATTCTCCTTCTCTAAGCTTCGCGGCCTTGACGCATACCTCAGCCCTGAAATGAAATCCACCGGTGAAGCGATTGGGTATGACAATAGTCTTACCCGTGCGCTCTTCAAAGCACTCAAGGCTTCCGGCATGAACGTAAGCAACTATGGCACCGTTCTTTGCACCATCGCGGATAAGGATAAAGAAGAAGCACTTCCTCTCATTCGCCGCTTCTACAACATGGGCTTCAATATTCAGGCAACAGCAGGCACCGCAAAATACCTCAAGGAAAACGGAATCCGCACACACGCAGTTCGTAAGATCAGCGAAGGCAGCGAAGAAATCCTTGAATCCATTCGTGCCGGCTATGTGAACTATATTATCAATACGCGCGACGTACACTCCACCGGCGGTCTTTCCGACGGTAACGAGATCCGTCAGTGCGCTGTTGAAAACAACGTAACACTCTTTACTGCGCTTGATACCGTAAAGGTTCTTCTCGACGTTCTTGAAGAAACCACACTTGGCATTTCCACCATCAACGAATAATTGAGGTAAATCATGACACAGGGTATTTACAAGATCTTGTCCAACGTGAAGATCGCAAGAGATGTCTTTGAGATGGTTCTCGAAGGTGACACCTCTGCGATCACCGCGCCCGGACAGTTCATCAATATCAAAATCGAAGGTCTTTATCTTCGCCGTCCGATCTCGATCTGCGATTGGGACGAAAAGACCATTACGATCCTTTATAAGACCGTAGGTGAGGGCACTTATCGCCTCGCTGAAATGGAAGCGGGCAAAAAGCTCGATATCCTTGTCGGTCTTGGCAACGGCTTTGATACCGCAAAAGGCGGGGAGAATCCTCTCCTCGTCGGCGGCGGTGTTGGTACACCTCCCATGTACGGTCTTTGCAAAAGACTTCTCGCCATGGGCAAAAAACCCACTGTTGTTCTCGGCTTTGCTTCTAAAGACGACGTTCTTTACGAAGAAAAATTCAAAGACCTCGGCGTGAACGTTCTGATTGCCACTGCGGACGGTACATACGGCGTCAAAGGCTTTGTAACCACCGCGATGGAAGGCGTGGATTTCAGCTATTTCTACGCTTGCGGCCCGATCCCGATGCTCAAAGCACTCTATGACGCGACCGACGTGAGTGGGGAACTCAGCTTTGAGGAACGCATGGGCTGTGGCTTCGGTGCTTGCATGGGCTGCACCTGCAAAACAAAATACGGCAATAAGAGAATCTGCCGCGACGGCCCCGTTCTCGTGAAGGAGGAAATTATATGGTAAATACAAAAGTAAACCTTTGCGGTCTGGAACTGGATAATCCCGTGATTCCTGCCAGCGGCACGTTCGGCTTCGGCTATGAATTTGCTGAACTTTATGATATCAACTGCCTCGGTACGTTCTCCTTCAAGGGTACGACCAGAGAAGCGAGATTCGGTAATCCCACACCCCGTATCGCGGAGTGTGCTTCCGGTATGCTCAACGCCGTTGGTCTTCAGAATCCCGGCGTAGAAGCAGTCATTGCAGAAGAGCTTCCGAAGCTTGCAAAATGCTTCCACAAGCCCGTCATGGCAAACGTCAGCGGCTTTTCCGAAAAGGAATATGTGGAAACTTGCGAAATGCTTGACAAAGAGGAGCAGGTCGGCTGGATCGAAGTGAACATCTCTTGTCCCAACGTACACGGCGGCGGCATGAGCTTCGGTACTTCCGCGGAAGCTGCAGGTGAGATCACCAAAGCTGTTCGCAAAGTGACCAAAAAACCTCTCATCATCAAACTTTCCCCCAACGTTACTGATATCGTTTCCATCGCAAAAGCGTGCGAAGCGGAAGGCGCTGACGCTGTGAGCCTGATCAATACGCTCATGGGTATGCGCATCGACCTCAGACGCAGAAAACCCATCATTGCCAACAAAACCGGCGGTTTTTCCGGCCCTGCGATCATGCCTGTGGCTCTTCGCATGGTATACCAGGTCTATGATGCGGTGAAGATCCCGATCGTCGGCATGGGCGGTGTTTCTTCGGCTGAGGACGTGATCGAAATGATGCTTGCCGGTGCAACGGCTGTTGAAGTCGGTGCGGCAAACCTTGTCGATCCCTTTGCTTGCCGTGACATCATCGCGGATCTGCCGCGCGTGATGGAAAAATACAACATTCAAAATCTTACAGATATTATAGGAGGCGCACACTAATGGGTAAGGACGTTATTATTGCTTGCGACTTTGCGAGCGCGAAAGATACATTTGCTTTTTTGGATAAATTCACAGGCAGAAAGCCCTTCGTGAAGATCGGTATGGAGCTTTTCTATGCAGAAGGCCCCTCCATCGTTCGTGAGATCAAGGCGAGAGGCCACAAAATCTTCCTCGACCTCAAGCTTCACGATATTCCCAATACCGTCAAAAAATCTATGGCGGTTCTTTCCCACCTCGACGTGGATATGACAAACCTCCATGCAGGCGGCACCATCGCTATGATGGAAGCGGCTCTTGAAGGTCTTACCCGTCCCGATGGCACACGCCCCCTTCTCATCGCGGTAACACAACTCACTTCCACCAGTGAAGAAAGAATGAAGGCTGACCTTCTCATTGACAAACCCATCGACGAAGTGGTTATGCACTACGCGGCAAACGCGAAAAAAGCAGGTCTTGACGGTGTTGTTTGCTCTCCGCTCGAAGCCGGTAAGGTTCATGACACCTGCGGTAAGGGCTTCCTCACCGTAACACCCGGTGTTCGTTTTGCCGGTGGTGATGTTGGCGACCAGTCCCGTATCACAACACCCGAAGGCGCGAAAGCGATCGGCTCTGACTATATCGTTGTCGGCAGACCGATCACTGCTGCAGAAGATCCTGTTGCTGCATACGAAAGATGCGTTGCGGAATTCTGCGATTGATTTCATAATTTTACATAGACATATCTCGTAGGGGCGGATTCATATCCGCCCTTCGACCAAAATGAAACATATAAAGGAGAACTATCATGGAAGCTTATAAGAGAGAATTTATCCAGTTTTTGCAGAGCGCAGGCGTTTTGAAATTCGGTGATTTCACCGCAAAGAGCGGCAGAAAGATCCCTTACTTCATCAACGCAGGTGAAATCAAGACCGGTGACAACATCGCAAAACTCGGCGAATTTTACGCAAAAGCATATTTTGAAAAGATCGGCAATAAGAAAACGGTTCTTTATGGCCCTGCTTACAAGGGTATTCCGATCGCAGTTTCCGTTTCTGTCGCTCTTTCCAAAGAAGGACTCAACGTGCCTTTCTTCTTTAACAGAAAAGAAGCAAAAGACCACGGTGAAGGCGGCGTTTTCGTTGGTTACAAACCCACCGCAGGTGAAGAAGTTGTTATCGTAGAAGACGTTATCACCGCAGGTACTGCAATTCGTGAAAGCATGGAAACCATGTCTTCTCTCGAAGGCGTAAAAGTAGTTGCTACCTTCGTTATGGTAGACCGCAAGGAAAAAGGTAAGACCGAGCTTTCTGCTATGAAAGAAGTGGAACAGGAATTCGGTTTCCCCGTATACTCTGTTGTTGACGTTTATGACATCATCGAATATCTCGAAGAAGATCCCGCAAACGAAGAAAACGTAACCCGTATCAAGAATTATCTTGCGATCAATGGCGCAAAAGGCTGATCGTTTAGAGAAAGGACTTCGTAAATATGAGAAGTTTAATTGATATTTTGGAGCTTTCCACCGTCGAGATCGACGAAATGATCGCGGTGGCAGAGGATATGATCGCAAATCCTGCAAAATATGCAGAGGTTTGCAAAGGCAAGATCCTCGGCACACTTTTCTTTGAACCCTCCACAAGAACTCGTCTCAGCTTCACCTCTGCGATGATGAGTCTTGGCGGCAACGTGCTTGGCTTCTCGGAGGCGACAAGCTCTTCCGCTTCTAAGGGCGAAAGCGTGGCAGACACCGTTCGCATGGTCAGCGCATATTCCGATATCATCGCGATGCGCCACCCGAAAGAGGGCGCGCCTTTCGTTGCGGCAAAAGCGGCAACTGTGCCGATCATCAACGCAGGTGACGGCGGTCATTTCCACCCCACACAGACACTTACCGACCTTCTGACCATCAAACGCAAGAAGGGTAGTCTTCATAATCTCACCATCGGTCTTTGCGGCGACCTCAAGTTCGGCAGAACCGTTCACTCCCTGATCGCGGCGATGTCCCGTTACACAGGCATCAAATTCATTTTGATCTCTCCCGAAGAACTCAAACTTCCGGGCTATGTTAAATATGAATTCCTCGGTGACGGCAAGGTTCAGTATGAAGAAACTGCGGATTTGGAAGCGGCAATGCCCATGCTCGATATCCTCTATATGACACGTATCCAGCAGGAACGCTTTGCTTCCCACGATGAATATCTTCGTTTGAAGGATAGCTACATTCTCACGATCGACAAATTGGAAAATGCGAAGAAAGATCTTTGCATCATGCACCCCCTGCCTCGTGTGAATGAGATCTCCGTCAAAGTGGACGAAGATCCCCGTGCTTGCTATTTCGAACAGGCGGCAAACGGCAGATATATCCGTATGGCGCTCATTTTAAAGCTTCTTGCGGAAAAGGATCAGCCCGACACCGTTCGTGCAGGTGAACCCGTGGAAGGTCTTTCCTGTGAAAATCCGAGCTGCATTTGCAGAACGGAGCAGGAGCTCCCACATCTCTTCTGGTGTGCAGACGAAGCGCGCGGCATTTACCGCTGCTCTTACTGCGACCAAAAAGCATACAAGAAAAAATAACTTTTCAGCTCCCTCTTTTGAGGGAGCTTTTTGTCTTGTGGGACGTTGCCCCACACCCCACAAAGGGGCAAAGCCCCTTTGATCCCACTGAGAAAGATGAAAAAATGAGGGAGATGGCATGTTGGGTTCCAAGGGACAATATCCCTTGGTGGGGAGCGGGGCAAAGCCCTGCAAAAATAAATTTAAAAATGCAAAAATAAATGTATACAAACGGAATATCTTGTGGTATAATATAAAAAATGGGCGAATTTTCGACAAAATATGAAAACAGCCCCAAATTTTTCGGAAAGGTGTGGTCACAGATTGATATGAAAAAAACACTTGCGTTTTTGCTTGCGGCAGTGATGCTTCTTTCCCTTGTAGGCTGTGCGGTGAAATCTTCTCATGCGGAGGATTTTCTGATCGCGGCGCGCACGCTGGATCTTGACGCCATGAGCACACATGTGTTCATGTCTGCAACGTCTTCTTCCGTGCCTTTGGTGGAAGAAAAGCATTATGCGGCGATGCTCGGTGAGCAAAAGATGTCCGTGCTCATCTCGCTTTATTCGATGCTTCAATACACCATGGGTGAAGAATTCGAGGTGGAAGACGGCACGAAAACGATCGCGGTCACATTGAAAACGCCTGATTTTGCGCGGATCCGCTCACTCGTGCAGACAAAGCTTTTGGTTTCGGGCGCATCGGCTGAGGAACTTCTCGGCAAAATGATCGAAAGCGGTGAGATTGCAAAAAGCTACATGAAAGAAAAAAATCTTAAAGTGAAGGTCGCGGAAAAAGACGGAGAATTTTATGTTTTGTATAACGAACGTGACAATGCCGAGCTTTTGGAGGCACTTTCCTTTATCGAAACGCTTCGCTTTCTTGCGATGAATTAAGATAGATAATTTTAAGAGGAACTTATGGAAAAAACAAGAAGAAATTTCGACGGACGCAATAAGCCGCAGGACGATGGCTCTGTGATCGTCGGCAGAAATCCCGTCATGGAACTTTTGAAGAGCGGACGGGAGATCGAAAAGCTTTATATTCAAAAGGGCGAGCGTGAGGGCTCGATCACAAAGATCTTCGCGGAAGCAAAAAAACGCGGCATCGTGATCTCCGAGGTGGACAAAAAACGCCTGGACGAGCTTGCTTTCGGCAATGCGCATCAAGGTGTTGCGGCGGTGGCTTCTTCCGTTACTTATAAAACGGTGGAGGAGCTTGTGGAGATTGCAAGAGAACGCGGAGAAAAGCCGCTGATCGTCGTTTGCGACGGAGTGGAAGATCCGCATAATCTCGGCGCTATCATTCGTTGTGCTGACGGCGCGGGTGCGCACGGCGTTGTCATTTCCAAGCGTCACGCGCCTGTCATTGGACAAACCGTGTTCAAATCTTCCGCAGGTGCGGCAGAACACGTTGCCATCGCAAAGGTTGCCAATATTGCTTCTGCGGTGGAGGAGCTCAAAGAGCTTGGCGTTTGGACGTTTGCGGCGGAAGCAGGCGGCACATCTTACCGTGACACCGATTTCGACTGCGCGACAGCGATCGTCATGGGCAGTGAAGGTGACGGTGTTTCCCGTCTTGTGCGTGAAAAATGTGATTTCACCGTTTCGATTCCCATGCGCGGAAAAGTTAACTCCCTGAACGTTTCCACAGCGGCGGCAGTCCTGCTTTTTGAAGCTGCGGAAAAACAGCATAAACAGTAAAAAATAAAACAGACAATATAAAAATATTACGGAGGAAAAGCTTCATGGCAAAGAATGAAAATGCCGAAAACAAGGTAAAGCAGAATGCCGGCGAGAGCGGTGCGCAAGGTCTTTTGCGCAGACTCGGCAAGCATTTTGACACCAAGCGTGTCGCTTCTGAAAAGAAAGCGATGAAAAAACTGGATAACATCGAGGACGAAGACGCAAAGACTGCTGACCTCGAATACGTTGCTACCGTGGAAACCAAAATTCCCGACAATGAAACGGAGGAGATCCCCTCTGCCGTTGCGGAAACTGCCGCAGAAACCGATAACCTCACAGAAGAAGAATACGCGGATCTTTATGCGAAGTATCTTGGTGAAAACGCAGGTACAGGTACCGGTGAGATCACTTATGATGCAGTTTATGCCCGCATGATGGCAAACGAAGCTGTTGAGGCAGATCTTCAGAACAACACTGAGGAAGTCGCTGAATCCGACGTTGTGAAGAACATCGACGAAGCAGAAAAATATGTGGACGCCATCACCGCGGAAACCGAACGCGCGAAATCCATGCTCGGTACGTCCGATGATCTCACGGGCAACTCCAATTTTGACGTTGCCGCGTATGAACCCGAACTGACCGATGAAGTGGACTCCTTGGAGGACGAAAGTCTGGAAGAACCGCTCAAAGAGCAGGACGGCATCGTTTTCAATCCGAATGCTAATACCGACACGGAAATGATGACCGCATTTGGTTTGAATCCCGAAAATACAAATACAGACGGTAATTTTAAGGAATATCCTTTCTCTGATACGGCAGATCTGCAATCCACAGAAGAAATTTCTCTCAAAGAATTGGAAGCAGAAGAAGCACAGCCCGTTTCTCTCCCCGAAACCGAAAGCGAAGCTTTCGAATATGTGAACCCCGAGCAGAACAAAACGATCTTGTCCATTTTCAAATCGAAATATCGCTTTGTGAAAGTAAGAATGGTGCTCTCCTTTGCGCTTGCAGCACTTTTGCTTTTCTTTGAAAATACGGACTTTTTCTCTGATCTTTTCACAGATACCATTACATACGTTTTTGTTGACTGGCTTCTCGCGATGGCAAGCGTTGCGCTTGTGTTTGACCGCATTGTTATCGCAATTCAGTCCTTGCGTAAATTTACGATCGACGTAGATAGCATCACGCTTCTTGCTTTTGCGCTTTCGCTCATTACAACGATCGTGACCATTTGTGTAGCACCTTCGTATTCTCACCCCACTCTTTACAATTTCCCGCTTGCCGTATGCGTATTCCTCAATACGGTATCCCTTTTCATTTCGCTTCGCCGTGATATTTATTCCTTCCGTGTGATCTCCTCTTCGAACGTGAAGAAAATGCTCGTTCGTCTTGGTGATGAATCCAAAGAAGTGACACCCGAAGAAAAAGAATTTGTCGGTGAAGGCGCTGAGGTTTGCCTGATCAAGAGAGCAGACTTCGTTTCCAACTACTTTGCTTGCAGAAAAGAAATGCCTGCTTCAAAAAAAGCATTGAAAATTTTTCTTCCTCTCAGCCTTCTTGTGGCAGTTGTTTTCTTTTTCCTTGCGAAATTTGCCGCAGGTGAAGATGTGATCGAAAGCTTGGGCGTGGCGTATGCTTCGTTTTTTATGTGTGTTCCTTTTGCAGCTTTTATTTCTTATACTTATCCGATCTATCTTGCTTCCGGTCGTGCGTTTGCTTGCCGTAGTGCGATCATCGGTGATAAGAATGCTGAACGTTATCGCAACACTTCCGTGGTTGCGCTCCGTGATAAAGACGCGTTCCCCGTTGGTAAAACACAGGTGAAGAACATTCGTCTTTACGGCGACCGCAAGATCGAAAATGCGATCTATCATGCGGCGAGTGTCTTCGCAAAAGTTGGTGGCCCTCTTGCTACCGTGTTCCGTCAGGCGGCACTTAACGGTGTTTACAGCGATGGTGTTGAAATCGCAGAGCTTGCTGACAACGGCATCAAAGCGATCGTGGACGGACAGACGGTTTATATCGGCAAACCCGAATATATGGATAGAAACGGCTTTGACATTCTTGCAGAAGAAGGCGACGAAAGCTATTCCGGCAACACCAATAAGAGAATCCTTTATCTTGGCTTTGACGGCGTGGTTGCAGCGAAATTCTATATCCAGTACAATACGACAACAGCGTTCCGTGAAATGGTTCGCCGCCTTGCCAAAGACGGCATCTCCGTTTCTGTTCGCACCGCAGATCCTTGCATTGATGACGGGATCCTTCTTGAAAATGGCTTGAACCCCGAAGAATTGCCCATTAAGATCCTCAAGAATTGTCCTCTTGATGAAAAAGCGGAAGCAGTTTCCGCAAAACATGGCGGTATCATCTCCACAGGCTCTGTGAAAGATATCATTCGCACGATGATCCTTTGCAATAAGCTCGAAAACGTGAAAAAGATCAACCTCTTCCTCAAGGGCGCGGCTTGCTTCTTCGGCATTGCTGTGATGGCGATCCTTCTTGCGGCAGGCATCGTTGTGGATCTTCCTTCTTGGTGTCCTGCACTTTATCAGCTTTTCTGGCTCGTGCCTGTGATGTTCATGTCAAAAATTTATATCTGATATGATTAAAAAATCACCTATGTAAATAGGTGATTTTTTATTTACAAATGGGAAAGTTTTTGTTATACTGAAACAAAATGCAAGAAGGAAAATGGCTTATGAAAAAAACAAAATATAATCTCGTTCCTGATATCAAAAATCCTACGCCCGATTATTATTGCACATGGCAGACACAGCTTTATGCCACAAGTGACGGAAAACCCGAAAAACAGCGTGCCATCATTGGTGAAAAAGGCTTATTTGCGGAGAAAAAGCCGTTTGGCTGGGCATATTTTTATGAGAAGGCAAGAGGGGATCTTTTTCTTGTGATGGACGACAGCTGGGACGTGCCGTTAAGTGGCGATCGCTCCTATTACGGCAGTTTGATTTTAGATAAAGATAAATTTCCCAAGGCGACGAAAGACACGAAAACGAACGCCGAAGCGCTGAAAAATCTTTCCGACCGTGTGCGTGCGCTTGGCTGGAAAGGGCTTGGCGGTTGGGTTTGCGCGCAGGAATCGAAACTTTTCTTGGGCGAAGCTTCCGATGAGGAATATTGGATCCATCGCTTGCGTGAAGCTGATGCTTCGGGCTTTTCCTATTGGAAGGTGGACTGGGGCAAGCGCAGCACGAGCGCGGATTTTCGCTTGATGCTCACCGCACTTGGCAGAAAATATGCGCCGAATCTTGTGATTGAGCAAGCTATGGTGAAGGATATCATTCCGAAGATCGATGTTTACCGCACATATGATGTTCCCGCCATTTTTTCCATTCCGATGACGATGCAAAAGCTTGCGGAATTTTCAACGGTGGGAAAAACGGAAGAAGGTGCCTTGGGACTTGTCAACTGTGAAGATGAGGTGTACGTTGCGGCGGCGGGAGGCTTTGCTATGGGCATTATGCGTCACAGTTATGAAGGCGCGCTTCCTGACGGCAGAGCGGATATGTCTTTTCCTGCTATTCATCGCAATTTGAAAACGAAAATGTATGAAGTCATTCGCGCGGCGCGTTTTCATCGCATCGCACCTGCTTTCGGCGTCGATGCCGACGGCGTGACGCTTGATTCCGCGGTGCTTCGGGATACGTGGCGCTTTGAAAACCGTGATGAAGAGATCGAAGCATGGTGGTTCCAAATGCCTGCGGTAAAAGAGCATCTTTGCGGAGATACGGTAATGCACACAGCGCCTGCGCGCTTTTCCCGTAACGCAGCACTTCCTGCGGTTGTTCCCGATGAAAAAGGTAACGTCCCGTATATCGTTGCGGCGAAGAATCCGAACGGCGTTTTTTCCGTGGCAACGCTTGGCAGGACCACGGAAAGGGAATATTGGATTCCGAAATGTCACGTGACGGTGAAAAGCGGTGATGCGCAGACGATCGGCGTTTTTGGGGAATACGCATACTTAACCTTGGACACGGCGTTTTCGGCGGTGAAAACTATTTTGATGCAGGATCTTGCATCAGATGCGGCATACGATATCACAAGTGACGTTTGCATGGAAAACAATCGTATCAAAATTTCGGGCGAGCTGATACAAAAGATCGGCACCGAAGCACAGCCCGTGGGAGATACTTCCGAAGCGGGTGTTGTTATTCGACTTGTTTTATAATCTAGAATCATTGCAAATTTGTTCAAAATCGTGCATTTTTCGCAACGCATTGGTGCAAAATGTAAAAAACAAAGCTGCGTCGGATTTTGTTGACTTTGATGGTTTGCTGTGATATAATGAGCACAAGGAATGATTTTTCCGAATATAATTTTAGAGGAGAATTTGCGATGAAAAGAATTTTGTCTTTTATGCTTTCTTTGGCTTTGGCTCTCTCCTTGTTTGCGCTGACAGGCTGCGGTGAAACACCTTCAGAACAAACAACAACGGCAACGACAACAACCGCGGCTACAACAGAAAGCAGCACCACGCAGACAACGGCACAGACCACGGAAAAAACAGAAACCACGACGGTGGCGGATATGACAACGGCAGAAACCACAACGGTAGATACGACGACAGCGGATACCACGGTGAATGACACCGCTACGGAAACCACAGCCGCATCTTCCGAAGATCCTGCAGGCGAAAAAGTTGATTTGTCAAATTTTGACGGATACAGTAAACTTCCCAGCCATGAGGACGTGGACTTTGGCGGTAGAGTCTTTAAGTTTGCTCTCCAGCAGGACGACGGCAGCAACGGCGGCACTTCCATGGACCTTTATTCGGAAGACATGGACGTAATTTCGACTTCTATTCGTGAAAGAAACAAGGTTGTGGAAGATCTCTATAACTGTAAGATCGATTGGGTGTTCTGTGAATCACCGAAGAACCTTGCAGAAGCAGATGTTTCGGGTAATACCAACACGATTGATATTTATTCTGTGGAATATGCAAGCTCGGCTTGTTATACAAACGATCAAAACTACAATCTCTATAATCTCGGTATCAATTTTGAAAATCCTTGGTGGGACGCGGCTTACGTGCAGACCTATACCTTTGATAAAAACGGCACTAAGGTAATGTATGGCGCGATGGGTGACTATAACTACTCGGCATTTGGCGGCTCTTATGTCCTTTTCTATAACATTGATCTCTATGCGCAGAATGCATTCTGCAAAAACTATGATATTTACCAGCTCGTTCGTGATAAAAAATGGACCATGGATATGTTTATGGAAATGATCAAAGCCGTGAAGTCTGATGTAAACGGTAACTCCACCTATACTTATAAAGACAACGATATCATGGGCTGGATCAGAACGCAACATGCTACGCACGCGATGCACGTGGCTTCCGATAAGCAGATCATCGTGAATAAAGACGGCAAGCTTGTGTTTGAACCTTCTGCGGATCCCACAGGCTGGTCTGCTGTGATGGAAAAGGCGATCGAAGTTTACAAAACAGAAGGCTCTGAAGAAGTGGGCTACACCAGTATCCCTGCATATTTTGCGGGTAATAAAGCACTCTTTGTTTCCGAAGTTCTCAGCACGCTTGAAGGTCTTAAGGACTATGATGTTTCTGTCGGTCTTGTTCCTTATCCGCTTTACAGCGAAACGCAGGAAAATTATCGCAACTACGTAGACAATCATCTCGCTCCGTACCATATTCCGATCTCGGTTCTTGACACGGAAGCTGTTGGTACGTTCTTTGAACTCTTTGCTTGCCATTCCAGATATATCGTTCGCAAAGCGATCATTGAAGCTTACACGGTTGAATACTTCGGTGACGAAGACTCTGGTGAAATGCTCGATCTGATCACCTCTAACCGTACATTTGACCCCGGTTATCTTTGGTTTTCCAGCTATGAAAGCGCTGTCGGCAACATGATTGCCAGCGGTAAAAACAATATTACGAAATGGATCGGTTCGAAAGCAACTACTGCAGAAAAAGATATTGAAACGATTTACTCTGATATTTTGAACAATCAAAATTAAATAAGAAAAAAGGAACGGTTTTGCCGTTCCTTTTTTATAAAAGCCAAAATGAAACTCCCGAAAGCTGCAAGACTTTCGGGAGTTTTTATTATTATTCGATATCAACAGTAACCTTTTTGCCGGCGTTGTTCGCAGCAACTTTCATGAGCTGACGGATCGCTTTTGCAATCTTGCCATGTTTACCGATAACTTTACCCATGTCGGGAGGAGCTACGGTAAGTCTGAGCGTAACAGCGGTTTCCGTTTCTTCGATTACGGTAACCACGACTTCGTCGGGACTGTCAACAATCGCTCTCGCAATGTTGGCGAGAGTGCCCTTGAGATCGTTCATAAGCGACACCCCGAATTATTCGGTGATGCCGGCTTTTTTGAGAAGGCTCTTAACGGTTTCAGTGGGCTGAGCGCCGTTTTTGATCCAGTTCTGCGCTTTTTCGGAATCGATCTTGATTTCAACGGGGTTGGTGAGGGGATTGTAGTAACCGATTTCTTCGATGAATCTGCCATCGCGGGGGTAACGGGAGTCTGCAACAACTACGCGGTAAAAGGGAGCTTTTTTAGCACCGATTCTTTTGAGTCTGATTTTAACGGACATTTTGAATTCCTCCAAATAAAATAAATATAAAGTATTTTTTGATGTTGATATAATGATTCGGTCGTTGCCGAATGATTAACGAAAATTAAAAGGGAAGTTTGCCGAATTTAGCAAGCTTTTTGGCGCCTTTAGCACCGGAGAGCTGCTTCATCAGTTTGTTGGTCTGATCAAACTGCTTGAGAAGTCGATTGACCTCTTCGATCGTGGAACCGGAACCCTTTGCGATACGCATCTTGCGAGAATAGTTGATGATATCGGGCTTTTCGCGTTCCGCAGGCGTCATGGAAAGAATGATTGCCTCTGTCTTTTTAATGATGTTTTCATCGAAGTTTGCGTCCTTGAGTGCGCTCGGAGAAACACCGGGCATCATGCCGACAAGACTTTCGAGAGAACCCATATTTTTCAGCTGACTCATCTGCTCGAGGTAGTCGGTCAGCGTAAAGCGAGATTTACGAAGCTTTTCTTCAAGCTCTGCCGCTTTTTTCATGTCAAAATTCTGCTCTGCTTTCTCAATGAGAGAGAGCATATCGCCCATGCCGAGGATTCTCGACGCCATACGGTCGGGGTGGAAGGGCTCGATCGCATCGAGCTTTTCGCCGGTACCGATGAATTTGATGGGCTTACCCGTTACGTATTTAACGGAAAGTGCCGCACCGCCACGGGTGTCGCCGTCGAGCTTTGTCACGATCACGCCCGTGATATCGAGCATTTCGTTAAAAGTGGAAGCTACGTTGACCGCGTCTTGACCTGCCATCGCATCGATGGTGAGAAGGATCTCGGTGGGGTTTGTTTCTTCTTTGATCTTGACAAGCTCCTCCATCATGGCTTCGTCGATCTGGAGTCGACCTGCGGTGTCGATGAACACCATGTCATGACTGTTTTTCAGTGCATAAGCAAGACCGTTTTTCGCGATCTTGACGGGATCGTTTTTGTCAGTTTCCGCATAAACGGGAACACCGACCTTTTCACCGACGATCTGGAGCTGCTTGATCGCGGCAGGACGGTAAACGTCGCAGGCAACGAGAAGCGGGTTTTTACCCTGCTTTTTCATCATAGCGGAAAGTTTACCCGTATGGGTTGTCTTACCGGCACCCTGAAGACCGACCATCATGATGACTGTGGGCGGTTTGGAAGCGATCTGAAGCTTTGCCTGTGTACCGCCCATGAGAGCGGTGAGTTCTTCGTTTACGATCTTGATGACCTGCTGTGCAGGCATAAGGCTCTCAAGAACCTCGGAGCCTACGGCACGTTCGGTGACTTTGTTTATAAACTCGCGGACGACTTTGAAGTTAACGTCGGCTTCGAGGAGTGCGAGCTTGACGGCACGCATACCTTCCTTCACGTCTTTTTCGGTGAGGGTGCCTTTGTTTTTGAACTTCTTAAAAGCTTCCGCCAGCTTTTCTTGAAGGTTTTGGAACATAAATTCTCCTCCTTTTCGGGGAAGGTTTACAACGAGATGGAGCCGAAAAGCGCGGCAACATGGTCAAGGTCATCGGCAGCGGCTGGGTGCTTGTCTTTGAGAGAGGAGAGAAGCGAGATCGCTTCTTCGGATTTTTTCTGAATGCCGTCGATCTTTTCCGCGAGTCGGAGTTTTTTCTCATAGGAGAGAAGCGTTTCCTCCGCGCGTTTGATGCTGTCCCTTGCGCCCTGACGGGAAATACCCGTGTTTTCCGCGATTTCTGAGAGAGAGAGATCGTCGTTGTAATAAAAATCAAACATTGTTTTTTGTGCTTCGGTGAGGAGCTCACCGTAAATGTCAAAAAGCATGATGAGTCTGAGATTTTTTTCGAACATCGGATTTCCTCCGTGTCAAGCCTTGTGTAAAGCTTTGAGCTTTACAGAGTATACCACGAAAACGCTGTTTTGTCAAGAGTATTTGCAAAAAAATCCTTAAAATCTTTCAATTTTCGTTGACGGACGGCGAAAAATATATTATAATAAATATAATATAATAGGATTAATATGGGGTTTTATGTTTTGATGGCGAAGCCGATGGCAGGCTTTGCCGAAAAAGAAAGGATAAAATCAAAATG